>JAPXLY010000072.1:0-7236 GCA_033809295.1 Bacillota bacterium | reverse complement strand
TTATGGGCTTTTGCCCTGTAATTGCAGTAAGATCGCCCACTGCGGCATCAAGCGACTTTGGATCTCCTACTGCTTCCCCTACCCCCATGTTTACAACGACCTTCTCGATCTTGGGAATTTCCATGACACTACTGTACCCAAACTTATCACGGAGGGCAGGTGCAACTTCATTAAGGTATTTCTCCTTTAGCCTTGCCGCCACTTGGCTCACCCCCGATACCTACTTGTCAATGTCGCGCCCGCACTCCTTGCATACTCGCACACACTCGCCATCCTGAGTTCGCTTTCTACCGGATCGAGTAGGCTTGTTACACTTCGGGCAGACCACCATCACCTTAGACAACGGCATTGGCGCTGCTTTCGTGATGATGCCTCCCTGCGGGGCCAACTGGGTTGGCTTAGTGTGGCGCTTCACTTCATTCGCGCCTTCCACAATCACTCGTTCCTCACCGGCAAGCACCCGTAGGACTTTTCCTCGCTTATCCTTGTCTTGCCCCCAAAGAACGACTACTGTATCGCCCTTTTTCACATGAGGTTTCATTGTCCTTAAAACACCTGCCTCTTCGCAGCCAAAAGGTTTCTCTTTCGAGACTCCATCACAGAACCTCAGGCGCCAAGGAGATTATCTTCATAAACTCCTTCTCACGCAGCTCCCTTGCAACCGGGCCGAATATCCGCGTCCCCCTGGGGTTGTTCTGCTCGTTTATGATGACCGCTGCGTTTTCATCAAATCTGATATGGGTCCCGTCAGGACGCGATACCGCTGTTTTTGTCCGGACAATCACTGCCCTGACTATGTCCCCTTTCTTCACGACGCCACCGGGTGTAGCTTCTTTGACACTGGCAACGATAATGTCCCCTATACCGGCGAACTTCTGGTTGCCGCTGCCCAGCACCCTGATGCACTTTATCCTCTTGCCGCCTGTATTGTCAGCGACATTCAGCATCGACTCTTCCTGAATCACCTGGCAGTCCCTCCTTGTCAAAGAGCGCTCTTCTGCGCCCTGGCTAATCCTGTACGGGACTACTTCGCCCTTTCAAGGATTTCTACCACACGCCATCTCTTACGTTTGCTAAGCGGCCTGGTTTCCATTAGTCGAACCCTATCCCCGACTTTGGCCCGGTTATCTTCATTGTGCGCCATGAAGCGCGTAGTTCTCTTCATCCTTCGACCATAGAGCGGGTGGGCGACTATTCTTTCAACAGCGACAACCACTGTCTTATCCATGCTATCGCTTACCACTCGACCAATGCGCATCTTACGCGTTCCTC
The DNA here is from genome assembly GCA_033809295.1 of Bacillota bacterium. Lineage (GTDB taxonomy): Bacteria > Bacillota > SHA-98 > UBA4971 > UBA4971 > UBA4971. Next base: position 5,964 of record JAPXLY010000072.1, on the reverse strand, counting down.
GCGCGTCCACCGCATAACCCTCCTTAAGACGACTGGCCAATGCCGAGTTCGCGCTGGCGCAAGACTGTCTTGACCCGTGCTATGTCCTTGCGAACTTCACGGACACGCATGGGATTGTCAAGCTGACCGGTGGCAACCTGAAATCGAAGGTTAAAAAGCTCCTCTTTCAGCGAGTCAAGCCTATGGTTCAGCTCATCGCTGGAAAGGTCACGTATTTCCCTAACTTTCACCGGCCTCACCGCCTATCGTCATCCTCTTGACAAATTTAGTCTTTATAGGAAGCTTAAACGCTGCCAAGCGCATAGCCTCCTGCGCCACGTTTTCCGGCACACCTGCAATCTCAAACATTATTCGTCCTGGTCTTACCACAGCTACCCAGTGGTCTGGGTTACCTTTTCCTGAACCCATACGGGTCTCAGCCGGCTTCTTGGTGACCGGCTTATCCGGGAATATCCTAATCCAGACCTTTCCGCCTCTCCTGATATACCGGGTCATGGCAATTCGCGCTGCCTCAATTTGCCTGGCTGTAACCCATCCGGGCTCTTGGGCCTGAAGACCGTATTCGCCCATGGACACCTCGGCGCCACCGGCAGCCTTGCCTTTCATTCTGCCGCGCATGACCTTACGGAACTTAGTCTTTTTTGGTTGTAACATTCTTACCGGCCTCCTTCAACGGCAGCCTTCTCAGGAAGCACATCGCCTTTGTAGATCCACACCTTAACGCCGATTCTGCCGTACGCGGTGTGAGCTTCCGCAAAACCATAATCTATGTCAGCTCTCAGAGTATGAAGAGGAACTTTCCCCTCACTGTAACCCTCTGTGCGGGCAATTTCTGCCCCTCCTAATCTGCCGCTGACCCTTACTCTCATGCCTTCAGCGCCTTGTCTCATTGATCTTGAAAGCGCTTGTTTCATTGCTCTCCGGAAGGAAATTCTCCTCTCTATCTGAGAAGCAATGTTTTCCGCGACTAATTGGGCGTCAAGATCCGGGTTTCTGACCTCGACGATTGCCACTGAGACATGCTTGCTTGTGATAGCCTCAAGGTCCCGCCTGAGCGCCTCCACTTCCTGACCGCCTCGACCGATCACCATTCCAGGCCTTGCCGTGTGGATACTGACTTTCACCCGGTCTGCCACTCGCTCGATCTCAGTCTTGGAAATCCCGGCATTATAGAACCTTGCCTTCACAAACTGCCTGATATGGAGGTCTTCATGGATCAACTGAGAGTAATTCTTATCATCATACCACTTCGCAGCCCAATCCTTGACTATTCCTAGCCTCAGACTATAGGGATGAACCTTCTGTCCCAACCTGTCATCCCTCCTTCTCTCTGACAACTACTGTAATGTGACTGGTTCTCTTGAGAATCGGCGCAGGTACTCCCCGCATCCTCGGACGCCATCTCTTCATGGTCGGGCCTTCATCGATTCTCACATCTGCCACATATAAGTCATCTTTATCGAGCTCGAGGTTATGCTCAGCGTTGGCTATGGCAGACTTCAGTACCTTACCGACAAGCTCTGCCCCTCTTTTCCGAGTGTGCCTCAGTATAGCAAGAGCTTCCTTCGCATCCTTTCCCTTTACCAGGTCCACAACCTGCCTAGCCTTTCTCGGAGTAATCCTGACGTAACGAGCTATAGCTCGAGCTTCCATCATAGCCATAGCAATTATCCCCTCCAGCCCCCCGACTGCCTACGTCCCGCCTATTTCAGCAAAGTGGACCTGGCAGTATGCGCTCCATGTCCTCTGAACGTTCTCGTCGGGGCAAACTCACCTAACTTGTGCCCGACCATATCTTCACTGATATAAATCGGAACATGCCTTCGCCCGTCATGCACTGCTATAGTGTGACCCACCATCTCGGGGAAAATGGTCGAGGCTCTTGACCACGTCTTGATGACTTCCTTATGACCCTTCTCATTCAAGTACTCAACCTTTGCCAAGAGCTTTGGGTCAGCATAAGGGCCTTTCTTTAATGATCGTGACATTAGCCCAGCTCCTTCCCCTCTTACTTCCGCCTTCTGACTATCAGCTTGTCAGAAGGCTTTTTCTTCCTGGTCCTGTAACCGAGAGTCGGCTTGCCCCATGGGGTCTGTGGTGACGGCATTCCAATGGGAGCACGGCCTTCCCCACCACCGTGAGGGTGGTCTACCGGGTTCATGGCTTTGCCTCGTACTTTCGGCCTGCGTCCAAGATGCCTGTTCCTGCCGGCCTTACCTATCCTTATGATCTCATGCTCCACATTTCCGACCTGCCCGATAGTGCCTTTGCATTCCAACCTCACCAGCCTGACCTCACCTGAAGGAAGCCTGACGTGGGCGTAGTTGCCTTCTTTAGCCATAAGCTGAGCCCCTGCCCCTGCAGAACGAACCATCTGTCCGCCTCTACCCGGAATCAGTTCTATGTTGTGGATGATTGTGCCGGTGGGTATATCACGCAACATAAGTGCGTTGCCGGGCTTGATATCCGCACCGCTCCCGGACATGACAACATTACCCACCTTAAGCTCAGACGGCGCAAGAATGTATCTCTTCTCTCCATCAGCGTAATGGAGCAATGCAATCCTGGCAGATCTGTTCGGGTCGTACTCAATGGCTGCCACCTTTGCCGGAATTCCGTCTTTCTCTCGTTTGAAATCTATGATCCGATAGCTTCTCTTTGCTCCGCCACCCCTGCGCCTCATGGTAATCTTACCATGCACATTCCTGCCGGCAGTCTTCGGATTCGGGCGGAGAAGCTTCTTTTCCGGTTTCTTCTTAGTCAGTTCTTGGAAGGTTGATCCGCTCATAAACCGCCTTCCTGCAGTAACCGGTTTGTGTCTCTTGATTCCCAACTCTTACCCCTCCTTTATCTAACCACCTTGCTGCCAGAGGGGAGTTCACTCCAGCCGCTTCGCTTTACCGGTAACCTATACACCCTCGAAGAGTGGAATGTTATAGCCCTCTTCCAGGGTCACCACGGCTTTCTTCCACTCAGGAGTCTTGCCTTCGAACCGTCCCATCCTTCTGGTCTTGCCGGGCATCCTTAACGTGTTCACGCTCTTAACCTTGACCTTGAACGTTGCCTCAACCGCTTTTTTGATCTCGACCTTTGTGGCGAGGATATCCACAATAAACGTATACCTGTTATCTTCCAATCCTCCCATGGTCTTCTCAGTCAACATCGGCCTTACGATGATATCCCTTGCGGTTCTCACTTAATGAGCACCTCCTCCACTATATCCGCAGCCTCCCTGGTAAGGAGAAGCTTATCGTAGTTGAGGATGTCGTAAACGTTCAGCTCGGAAGGAGTAAGCATCCGAACGCCGGGAATATTCCTAAGGGACAGCTCCACATCCTTATCCGGCTGTTTCACAACTACAAGCGCTTTTCCGTGAGCGTCGAGTTTGCCTAACATGTTCACCATTACCCTCGTCTTAGGCTCGCTCATGGATAATCCCTCGAGAACCAGGATTTGCTCATTTTCAGCCTTAGAAGACAACGCTGACAACAGCGCAACTCTTCTCGCCTTTTTGGGCAGATTATACCCATACTTCCTAGGCCTCGGGCCGAACGTCACCGCTCCGCCCTTCCAAATCGGAGATCTGCGGCTGCCATGCCTTGCTCTTCCGGTTCCTTTCTGACGCCAGGGTTTTGCTCCACCCCCGGCCACTTCGCCCCGGGTTTTTGTTTTCACTGTGCCAAGGCGTTTTGTAGCCAACTGCATAACCACAGCCTCATGGAGAACATGCTCGTTGACAGGCACCCCGAAGACCGAGGCAGGAAGTTCGTAGTCGCCTATTCTCTCGCCATTCATGTTATATAGAGGCGCTTTTGGCATCTAAGATCACCTACCTCACTTCTTGTTCTTTGCCGCCCGGCTCTTCACTGCTTCTTGGATCATAAGCAAAGAACCGCGTCGCCCGGGGACTGAGCCTTTGACAAGCATCAAGTTCCGCTCAGGATCTACCCTGACGACTTCAAGATTTTGGATCGTTACGCGCTCTCCTCCGAGGCGGCCCGGGAGTTTTCTGCCCTTTAGCACTCTCGCCAAACCGGTTGAACCCATGGCGCCCGGACGGCGGTGGTACATGGACCCGTGGCTCATAGGGCCTCTCCTGAAATTCCATCTCTTGATCGCGCCTGCGAACCCTTTTCCAATAGACGTACCAACAACATCAACCAAATCGCCCTCGCGAAATACGTCAACCTTAATCTCGGAACCTACCTCATACGGCAAGTCTTCCGAGGCCCTGATTTCCCTGAGATAACGCTTTGGGCTGACCTTGCTGCGCTTGAAATGGCCCATTTCCGGTTTATTGACAAGACGCTCGCGAATATCCCCGTACCCCAGTTGAATGGCAAAGTAGCCGTCTTTGTCCGCTGTCTTTTTTTGAACAACGACGCATGGGCCGGCTTCTATAACTGTCACCGGAATGGTATGCCCTTCATCAGTAAACACTTGTGTCATTCCAAGTTTCTTTCCAAGTATCCCTTTTGCCATTTACCTCGCACCCCCTTCGTTGTCACATTCACCGCTATACCCGCTCGGGTCACGAGGCGAGGTTAAAGCTTAATCTCAATGCCCACGCCCGCCGGCAAGTCCAGCCTCGTAAGATCGTCAATAGTCTTCTGAGTAGGCTCAATAATGTCGATAAGCCTCTTATGAGTCCTCATTTCAAACTGCTCTCTCGAGTCCTTATCCACGTGGACGGATCTTAACACTGTAAATACGCTTCTTTCCGTCGGCAACGGAATAGGGCCCGAAACCCTGGCTCCACTTCGCCGTGCAGTATCTACGATCTTCTCAGCAGACTGATCCAGCAGCCTGTGGTCGAATGCTTTCAACTTGATTCTAATCCTCTGCTCAGCCATGGCCTCAATTCCTCCTCGCAGTCGTCTGATCGAGTTTGCAGACTTGCTCCCCTGAAATTCCCCTGCCGAAGCAAGCAACCTCCAGGTTCATAGCTCGCAGCAAGGGGCCGGGTGAATCCAACTGTTAAGCCCGGCCCTTCTATTCCTCACTCCCAGGATAATACATGTCTTTACTTAGCTATCGATGAAACGACACCTTTGCCAATTGTACGGCCGCCTTCGCGAATAGCGAACCGCAGGCCTTCCTCAAGAGCGATAGGTGTAATTAGCTCAATAGACATGGTAATATTATCGCCCGGCATTACCATCTCGACTCCCTCAGGAAGCACTGCGCTGCCTGTTACGTCTGTGGTCCGGAAGTAGAACTGAGGACGATATCCTGTAAAGAACGGTGTATGTCTTCCGCCTTCTTCCTTAGACAGAACATAGACTTCGCCTTTGAACTTCGTGTGGGGCTTGATGGACCCCGGTTTCGCAAGGACCTGCCCTCTTTCGATTTCATCCTTCTCTACCCCCCGGAGCAGAACACCGATGTTATCTCCTGCTACACCTTGCTCCAGAGTCTTACGGAACATTTCCACACCTGTAACTACCGTTGTTCTGGACTCATCAGTAAGCCCGACAATCTCTACCTGTTCCCCTACCTTGACTGCTCCTCTCTCCACCCTGCCTGTAGCTACCGTGCCTCGGCCGGTGATCGAGAATACGTCCTCAACAGGCATAAGGAAAGGCTTGTCGATATCACGCTGCGGAGTGGGAACGTAGTTATCAACCTCATCCATGAGCTTACGGATCTGACTACACCACTTGCAATCACGGCTCCCGCAACCACACTCCAAAGCCTTCAGGGCGGAACCTCTCACAAACGGGATGTCGTCCCCTGGGAACTCGTTCTTGGAAAGAAGCTCCCTGACTTCCATCTCAACGAGGTCCACCAGTTCCTCTTCGTCTTCCATTCTGTCGCACTTGTTAAGGAACACAACGATGTAAGGTACGCCTACCTGCCTTGCAAGCAGGATGTGCTCCCTGGTCTGGGGCATCGGTCCATCCTCTGCGCTTACCACGAGAATAGCACCGTCCATCTGGGCTGCGCCGGTGATCATGTTCTTGA
>JAPXLY010000071.1:0-7298 GCA_033809295.1 Bacillota bacterium | reverse complement strand
GCCGTTTATCAGACGCTTTAGCTCTTGCCGGCGGACTCAAAGATGATGCAGACGGCGAGCAAGTCGTAATCACAAGAAAGCCTCCTTCTGCTGATATAGCACAGGCTGATACTGACTATGACACACTTGCCGGCAAAGACACAAGCGCTTACGTAAACGGTACAGTGCGTACTGTAGACATAACCCGAGTTCTTATGGGCAACAACCTTTCGGATAATGTCGGTCTTCTGGATCAGGACACTATATTCGTTCCGAAGCTCAGCCGGGAAGTGGTGGTTGTCGGTGAAGTGACACGGCCCGGCCTCTATAAGCTTCCGAGAGGCGCAAAGCTAATGGATGCTTTAGCTGTAGCAGGAGGGCCTACCCGGCGTGCTGCATTGGAGGCTGTATGCATATTCAGAGAAGGCCGAGTTACAGAAGGCGAGGAAGTAATCCTCGGCCACGATAATCTGTTCTTCACAGGCAAAGCGGAACACAATCCTCCGGTGCAAGGACAAGATATCGTATACGTGCCCTCCACAACGAAACTCGAATGGGACCGGGTATTTTCGTTCCTATCAGGCCTCAAGTTAATCAAGGACTTGTTCCTAAGGTAGGAGAGATAAGCTGGCAATGGATGAGATGGATTACGAGATAGATCTCATGGAAATGCTGGGAGTACTGGCGCGAAGAGGATGGCAGATCGCAGCTTTCATGGTGATTTCCATGGTAGTAGCCTACTTCGTGAGCTCAAACATGACCAAGATCTATAAGGCTACTTCTGTCATCATGGTGAGAAACGACTCCGCGGTGATGTCCATTCCGTTCCTTAAGGATGCAGCAGGCTCTTCATCAGGGGATATGCGAAACTACGTCGAGTCTCTGAAGAGCCGTACTCTTGCGGAAGCTACATTGAGCCGCTTAGGATGGCTGGAGTCGTCAGGAGGACAAGAGGTAAGAGCCTGGCAGAACAGCCTGTCGGTTCAGCAGGTTCAAGGGGCTGACATAGCCAGACTGTCAGTGGAATGCAGTAATCCCGAGAAAGCAGCCCTCTTCCTCAACACATTAGTAGAGGTATTTCAGGAACGTACTCAGCAAATGAACCAGGAATCTGCCAGGGCAGCCAGGGATTTTATCCAGCAGCAACTGGCAGTCGCGGAAGAACGCCTGAGAGAATCCGAGAGCGAGCTTCTTCGCTACAAAGAGACAAAAGGGATAATAGAACCATCGTCTGAAACCAGAGCCTGGGTTGAAAAACTCGCTAATATAGAGCAGCTTCTGTCACAAACTGGAGTAGAGCTCCAAGCAGCCACTTCTGAACAGGAGAAGCTACATGAGATTGCAGGAGAAATCGATCCCACGCTTATTACGTCCACAACCATAGTCAATAACCCCTTGGTTCAACAGCAAAAAACAATGCTGTCCCAACTCGAGATAGATTTGGCTGCCGCACTTCAGCAATATACGGAAAACCACCCTACCGCAATCGGACTCAGGGCTCAAATAGAGGAAGTCTCCGATAAGCTGGCGGAGGAGGTTGAAAGAATAGTCGGGTCGGAGACCATGTCCCTTAACCCGATATACCAGGATCTCACAAGAGGGCTTATGTCTTCGCAAGCTGCGATGGTCGGGCTTGAGGCAAAAATGGCGGCACTTATGAATTCACGCAATGCCATCGAGGCTGAACTTGCCTCCATTCCTGAGAAGGAGGTTGCCATCGCGAGGCTCGAAAGGAATCGCCGGGTGAATGAAGAGATATATGTTATGCTTCGTTCGAAGTACGAAGAGATGCGAATCTCAGAGGCAATGAAAGTCTCCGGCATTCACGTGGTTGACGAAGCTGTTGTCCCTACCGCTCCCGTCAAACCAAGAAAACTCCTTAACACGGCTATAGCGGGTATTCTTGGATTCTTCGTAGCAGTAGGCGCAACCTTCATACTGGAACAGATGGATACAACGCTTAAGACTGTCCAGGAAGTCGAGCAGCTCGTATCCACACCTGTACTGGGGACTATCCCGGACTTCAATTTGACACAGAGGAAGCGTAAGAGGAGTATCGGCAAACGGCAAGACAATGAATCCTCAGATCTTATCATGTACTATGATCCCAGATCTCCGATATCTGAAGCGTTTCGCACCCTAAGAACCAATCTGGAGTTCGTGTCACCCGGTGCGCCTCTGAAGTCGATCCTTGTAAGCAGCGCGGGACCTGAAGAAGGGAAAAGCATGGTTGCTGCAAACTTGGCAATATCACTGGCTCAAACAGGCAAGCAAGTAATCCTTGTCGATGCTGATATGCGTAAACCCACGCAACACAAGCTGTTCTCTTTGGAAAACAGAGCAGGGCTTACCACACTGCTTGTGAGGGATCCGGAGCAAGATGTCAGGCAAGAAACACCGGTCCCCGGCCTAAGCATTATTACCGGCGGTCCGATACCGCCAAACCCTTCAGAACTCCTTACGTCAAACAATATGGGTACTGTGATAGATTCCCTGGCTCGTAATGCAGACATCGTAATATACGATTCCCCTCCCATGGCTGTAGTGAGTGATGCATTAATTCTCAGCCCAAAGCTAGACGGTGTGCTGGTGGTAGTGAGATTGGGGACCACATCAAGGGAGGCTGCGAAGAGGACGCGAGGGCTCCTCAAGACATCCCGCTCAAGAGTCTTAGGGATAGTTGTCAATGAGGTAGCGCATAGACACGGGTACGGCAGTTATTACTACTACCACTATTATGGCAAAAGCGAGGATGACAATGACTCTGATTCCGAACGAATTCAGTGATGACAATCAGTGAGGGTCGCTTGAGTACAGAAGGCTTTGTGGATATCCATGTTCATATCCTGCCCGGGTTGGATGACGGCGCAAAGGCCAAAGGCGATGCGATAGAAATGGCAGCCATTGCTGCAAAGTGCGGGACATCCGGAATAGTGGCGACGCCTCATGTAGATCCCTTACGTCTTCCCCCTGGCCGGACACAGCAAATCACCATCAAGAAATCAGTTGACTCCCTCCAGGCGGCTGTTGATTCGTGCAGCCTTCCCATCCGAGTGATGCCCGGTATGGAAATCGCGATCACTCCCGGCCTTGCTGAGTATCTCGCAAGAGGCGAAGTGATGACTGTCTCCGATCGAGGGAAACACGTCCTTGTTGAACTCCCGTTTCAGACGATTCCTGCCTATGCGGAAGAAGAAATCTTCAATTTAGCCGCAAATGGATACATCCCGATTATCGCACATCCGGAAAGATGCGCACCGGTTATCCGTGACCCTAATGCTCTCGTACCGTTTCTTAGGGCAGGCGCGTTGGCGCATGTCAATGCCCGAAGTCTCACAGGAGAAAACGGACACGGACCGCAGAAGACCGCAGAAATCCTCCTCAGCCACGGCTTGGCCCACATCATAGCAAGCGATGGACACGGAGGGACGTCCAGGCAACCCAGATTGGATCAGGCTTTTCAGATTGCCTCACGCCTCGTAGGAGAAGACGAAGCGCTGAGGATGGTCAGAGACATCCCCCTTGCAATAACCCTCGGCGAAGATGTCCATGTTAATGAGCCGGAGGAGTACAGAGCGCCCCACAAATGGTGGCATTTCCGGAAGGGGTAAGGCTAAGGAAACATTGCCATCACCGTCAGGCTTCATTACAGTCACTCCTCTCCAAATCCTTGAGTGATTTAGCAGGAATTTCAGATTGACATGCCGAATGTTTTTTTGTTGTGTTTTGTCACAATTCGATTTCGGATTTATGCGCCACTCTGAAATTAGGAGAGATAAGCAAATAATGGATCAAATGGATTATGAAATCGACCTTATTGAATGCCTACGAATACTGGGAAAACGAAAATGGCTCATTCTTGTCATCATAATGGTCGGTGCGCTCAGCGCATACATAGTAAGCTCAACGATGGCGAAAACCTACAGCGCCTCATGTATGATTATGATAAGGCCTAATCCACTTCAAGGGTCGATTTCACTTCAAGAAGGCACAGCAGGCACTCCCCAAGCCAGTATCAAGGACTATGTTGAACTTCTTACCACCCGTGCGCTGGTAGAGGAAACCATAGCGAAACTGGGTTCGGAGAGTTCCGGGACTCAGGAAGAGATCGGCCTATGGCATGACCGGCTGTCAGCAAGTCAGATATCCGGAACCAACATGGTGAACGTATCTGTAGAAAACAGTGATCCTGCCAGGGTTGCCAAATTCCTCAACACTCTGGTAGAAGCATGCAAAGAAAAGAAACAGGCAATGAACCTGCAATCTATTGGCACAGCCAAGGCTTATATTGAAGAACAACTGGCTGTCGCAGAGCAGAGGCTCAAAGAAGATGAGGAAGCGCTGCTTAAGTATAAACAGAGTAACGCCATAACAGATCTGTCAATTGAGACCATAGCCGGCTCTGCCAGAGTCGTCATTCTCGAGAAACTTCTCTCTGAGGCGAGTGCACGACTTCAGTCCGCCAAAGCAAAAGGCAGCCCTGAGGCGGCAGGTCTAAAAGCAGAGCAGGCTGCGCTGGATACGGCAGTTCGTCAAGCCAAAGCCGAGCTGGCTGCTATCCCGGAGAAAGAGATTGAGACTGCGAGGCTGGAAAGAAACCGTAGTACAAGCGAAAATGTCTACACAATGCTGCGCGCCAGGTATGAAGAATTACAGATTACAGAGGCAATTCAAGGATCTGAAATCTACGTTATTGACGCAGCTATCGTGCCTGATAAACCAATTAAGCCAAGGAAGCTTCTTAATACGGCAATAGCAGGTATTCTCGGGTTGTTTGTAGGAGTGGGCCTTGCCTTTGTGTTGGAACATACGGATAAGCTGAAGTAGAGTTCCCTAATTCTCTTGGTACTGCCTTAATTGTACGCTGACTTCTTCGAGTTTGGCGGAAAGTAGCTTCATCTGGGTTTGCGCCACAGACATGTAGTAGTCCAACTCGCTCCTGCGCTCACTTCCACTTTCCTCCATAAGCCTTTTGCACTCGGCATAAATATCGAGAGCATGGTCCATCTCTTTGCGGAGGGATTTCGCCTCTTGTTCTGCTGCTTCCATCCCTAGTCTCACGTGGGAAACATCGGGAAGGAGGACGTCCTGATACCACTCAGCTTCATCAGCCCGTTCGAAATTGAGAGATACGCATATCTGCCTCTCGGCATGTGCTTGTCCCACTGCCCTCACAAAGGCAATCGGGTGCGGCATCATGACTCCGCCTACGTTAGCTCTAAAAGGCTCTGCCGGCCACACTGTAAGCCTGTCTTGAGACAGCTTCAGGGATATGTCAGCTCCTCGAGGATCTCGCACAAAATGCACGCGATCTACCTGGCCTGTGAGAAAGCCCATCAAGAAAGCCAGTACGGGGTCATCTCCCACAAGTTTCGTGAAGTTGCTTAGCGCTTCCAATTTCTTAGTTCGATTAATAATCATAGCCCCTCAAATCCATCACGTGTTACTTTCGTCAATCGAGAATTCCTCTTATCTATATTGTAACGTAAAACCTGCTTTTTGAGAGCCTTTTTCCGAAAATACCACGGGAAATAATCCTGGAAGACTCAAAACCCCACTGTCATGCTTAACGTTTGACACCCTGCGTGATAGAATTCGGGTATGGAGGGGATTTGATTGAAAGTTCTCTTTGAGCTGCCCTATGCAGAATTTGGTGGAACTGAAAAACATGTACTTACCCTTATCAGAGCATTAGGCGATAACATAGAACCATGCTTGATAACACCTTACGGCAAGTGCCTCCCTGTTTTCCGCGATCTCGGCGTTCCCTATGAGACAATTCCTCCCTTCATTTTCAAGCCGGGCTTAAGGAATTCCCTAAGACTACATCATGAGGCTTTTGACAGACTCTATCTGAGATTCCGGTTTTCCCTTGTCCACGTCCATGCCGGAATTGAGTACGCAGTAGCTGCAAGCCTGGCATCCCGAAAAATCTCACGCATGCCCATAGTGTTTACTATCCACGGTTACCCGGATACCGCCAGCTACCTGACAAGCGGAATCTTCGCCAATAGACTGGTTGACGAGGTTATCTGCGTATCAGAAGCTGAGCGACGAAAAACCGAAGCATGCGGGTGGCCCAAGGCAAAACTGTCCGTAATTTACAACGGAGTCCCGGCGCCTAAGGTTCCGGAGGCATCCGGCAGAACCAAGGCCTGTTGGAATATCCCTGAATCCGCTTATGTCATCGGCACAGTAGCCCGGCTGGAGAAGGCAAAAGGCATACGCCACCTTGTCTCAGCCATGCCAAGGGTCATATCTCGATTTCCCAATACTGTCCTGGTGATAGTGGGCGATGGTAGCGAGCGTTCCGAGCTGGCCTCCCTATCCTCCAAACTCGGAATAAGTCAGAACGTGATCTTCACAGGACTACTCACGGATCCTGTCCCCGCACTGTCCATTATGGACGTTTTCGTCCTCCCATCCTTACGAGAAGCCCTTCCGCTGGCAATCCTGGAAGCGATGACATTCTCTCTACCTGTAGTTGCATCGCGTGTCGGCGGAATTCCTGAAGCAGTGGTCCACAACGAAACGGGAGTCCTTGTCCCGCCTGGTGATTCTGAAGCCGTTGCCCGGGCGCTCCTAAGGCTCGCCGAGAATCCCGCAACGCGCAAGGCATACGGATCAGCGGGCAGAAAGCGCTTTCTAGAGCACTTCACCGATTCCGCCATGGCCGGTCAAACCCTGGCAGTTTACAGGCGGGCACTTGCCGGGAATCAACAGGCCCAGGCGGTGTCTAGCGTTTGTCCTCAGCAGTCTTTTGCACTAAGCCGATGGACGCGACTACTGCAAGGGCGATCATTGCGTCGACCAGGTGATGCAAGGCTGTTCCCACACCTACCACAAGTCCTGCTTTCTGCAGGGAGAAACCAAATGGAAGCACAATCAAGGCCTCACCCATAGCGTGAACAGGTAATGTCAACATGAGCACTTTCGCGAAAGGCAGGCCTTTCCTGAAGGCGAAAGCGCCCACAGCTCCAAATACTGCATGCACCGCTGCCCTGGCAGCGATTATGGGCCCGAGCTTGATAAGGAAGCCGAGCGAAGATCCGAGGCCTACCATCACCGCCACTTGTGGGCTTACCAGCATCGCAATCATCACAGGCAGATGCGAAGCTAAAGTAGCGGAAAAAGGCGGTATCATGACACTGAGGAAGCCTCCGAATGCCAATGGTATCAATAATGCCAGTGCAGTTAGCAGCGCTCCGTAGACAACTTCCTTTGTGCGCATGGGGCCACCTCCTGAAGCCACTCCTTCTACGTCAAGTGGGTGATACTGTTCCGCATGAAATATCGGTCACCAACGAGCGATTCCCCTT
>JAPXLY010000070.1:0-7409 GCA_033809295.1 Bacillota bacterium | reverse complement strand
AGAGCGTCAAGCCCCTTTGAGAACGCCTTCTCCGCAGCGTTCTGAAAGTCCATGTCCAGGGACGTATGGATCTTCAGATTTCCTGTGTAGAGCAATGAGCCTTCGTCTCCCAGAAGCTTTAAAGCTTCGTCAGTGACGTAATCCATGAAATACGGAGCAGCCCTGGTTTCCCGTCTCCCAATTCCTACGATGCTGACTGCTTCATTTGCTGCCGCATCTGCCTCTTCTTGCGAGATGTAGTTCATTGCCACCATCCTGTCAAGTACAGTCTGCCTCCGCCTGACAGCAGCATCCATATCTCTGTACGGTGAGTAGTAGAACGGCGCTCTTGTTATGCCTGCCAGCATAGAGGCTTCTGCAAGGGAGAGATCCGATGCTTGCTTTCCGAAGTAGAGCCTTGCGCCTGCTTCAACACCGTAGGCTCCGTGTCCCAAATATACCAGATTCAAGTAGCGTTCCAGGATTTCGTCCTTTGAGAACCTGACCTCCAGGTAGAGGGCGAGGATTGCTTCAGCCAGCTTCCGCCCGACAGTTCGTTTTGAAGACAGGTACAGGTTTTTTGCTAATTGCTGAGTGATCGTGCTTCCTCCTTCAACGATACGCCCTGCACGGATGTTATGTATGAACGCTCTTCCTATGCCAACAGGGTCAAGCCCGGGATGCTTATAGAAACGGGAGTCCTCTACAGCGACGAATGCATGGCGAAGATCAGAGGCCATGCCGGCAAGGGATACTTCAATTCTGCCCGGGGCTGCAGTTGATGCTATGATATTGCCGTCTGCATCGTAGAAAGTACTTTCTCCTCTTATGGCAGGGATGGGGCGGATTGAGGCAATTACGGCGATTGCCGGGATTGAGAAGGCAACAATCACTATCCACCAACGCCATGACATAAAACCTTTGTTCAGCGTGTATACCGCCTTTCGCCATTTGTCCGGTTGTAGTATGTCCTTATGATGACTCAGGAAAGGATAACATGAAGCCATAACGAAGTATAATTAGGTTATGAGTTTGCAGTAGTCGGAGGAGGCATCAGCAACGTGGTCAACATTGAACTCGTAAGAAATCTCAGTCAAAAGACAGAAACAAAAATTATCATGGCAGTGGTGGATGGAATAGGAGGATTGCCCTATCCCGGTATTGGCCGCACAGCCCTAGAGGAGGCAAATACGCCAAATCTTGATAACCTGGCGGCTGTGTCCAGTTGTGGTTTAGTTGAACCTGTAGCTCTCGGCATTACACCGGGAAGCGGGCCTTCACATCTGGCTCTGTTTGGATATGATCCTCTTGAGCACGAGATCGGAAGAGGGGTCCTGGAGGCGCTGGGGGTAGGGCTTGAGCTGGGGCCTTCAGATGTTGCAGCCAGGGGGAATTTCTGTACGGTGGATGACTCGGGCGTCATTACCGACAGGCGGGCAGGGAGGATTCCCACTGAAGAGAACGAGCGGCTTATTGAGTCGCTCCGTTCAGTTGGTGTTGAAGGGGTTGAAGTCATTCTTGAACCCGGGAAGTCCCATCGTTTCGTTGCAGTATTCCGTGGCAACGGCTTATCCGGTGAACTGGAGGATACAGATCCTCAGCATGCCGGTGAGAGGCCGAAGGATGTAGTTGCCAGGACGCCTGAAGCATCGTACACTGCAGGACTTGTGAACCAATGGATTGCAAAAGTGAAAGAAGCGCTAAGCAGTGAGCATCCTGCGAATATGGTTCTCCTCCGTGGTTTTGCGGGCCTTCCAAAAATAACCGGTATGACCCAAGCATTCAAATTAACTCCTGCTGCCATAGCAGGCTACCCGATGTACCGTGGCCTGGCCAGGCTGGTCGGAATGGAAATTTTGGAAACCGGGCCGGACATCAAAGACGAAATCGAGACACTCAAAGAGCATTTCGATGACTACGATTTCTTCTACGTTCACGTGAAAGACACCGACAGTTCGGGTGAAGATGGTGATTTTCTACGCAAAGTCCGAGTTATCGAGGAGTTTGACAGCCATATTCCGTCAATCCTTGACCTTGAGCCTAACGTCCTCATCGTAACCGGGGACCATTCCACTCCTGCCAAAATGAAAGGCCATAGCTGGCACCCGGTACCATTTCTTATTTATTCTCAGTGGGTGAGGCCTCAGGGAGTTCGGGGATTCGGCGAGTCTATGTGCGCAAAGGGGAATCTCGGGGTTTTCCCTTCACTGGGCGCTTTGCCCCTGGCACTTGCGCATGGGCTGAAGCTGGGCAAATTTGGAGCCTGAGATTATGCCCTGAAGATGGCGTTTGTCTCGATAATAATGGTCTATCAGCCTTGCATCGGATTCCATTAATGTATAGTATATATTTGTGATAGAGGCTGCGTCCGGATGGATCCAAGGGGGAGGCACATGCCGCTCAATTTTACCATAGCGAGGCTTTGGGAAAGCCTGGCAAAAGTTAATACGGCGAATGCGATTCGCTCCATAGTTGATATTCTCATTGTTGCCTATGTTATTTACAAGCTCCTGGTCATTATTAGGGGAACAAAAGCCGTATCTCTCCTCAAGGGTATCGCTGTCATCTTCATCGCCACTATGCTCAGTGATTTGCTTGAGCTACGCACAGTAAATTGGCTCCTGCAAAAAACCATTACCATACTTTTCGTCGCTTTGCCTATAGTCTTCTTGCCTGAACTCAGAAGGGCTCTTGAGCAAATCGGCCGCGGTGGGATATTTACAGGCCCCTTAGGACTGCTGGAGAAGGAGGACACAATAGTCCTGGTTTCTGATATCGCGAAAGCGGCGACAGTGATGGCCAGAGATAAAATTGGGGCTCTTATTGTTATTGAGCGCGACACAGGTATTGCTGAGTTAATGGAGACAGGCATACGAATCGATGCTGTGGTTTCGGCCGAGCTTCTGATAAACATATTCATGCCGAATTCACCGTTGCATGATGGTGCGGTAATAATTCGCGCAGGCAGAATAATGGCTGCAGGCTGTTACCTTCCTCTGTCTGAGAATCCAAATATCAGCAAGAGGCTGGGAACCAGGCACCGTGCAGCGCTGGGTTTGTCAGAGCAGTCTGATGCTGTGTCTGTAGTGGTGTCGGAAGAGACGGGAGTTGTCTCCCTGGCATCCAATGGAAAACTAATCCGTTATCTTGATGAAAGCGCCCTCCAGGAGAGGCTCGTAGAACTGCTGCGTGGGAGTAAGCTGCGTCAGGGGATTCCTGCGTGGTTAAGGGGGCATGTAATGTGAGACTGCATGTCCCTCGGGAGATTTACCTTAAAGTGGCAGCCGTCCTGCTGGCGGTCGTCGTATGGTTTGTGGCAGGTGCAGAGATAAGCAAGACCCAGGTGGATACTGTAGAGCGGTTTGTTACAACAGGTGTAGAGGTAGACGGCGCGCCGACTGAGTTTACCGTTGAGACCAGACCGAGAGACGTGGAGGTCCGGGTGCGCGGCGCGAAGTATTTGGTGGAGCCGTTGGATGGCTCGAAGGTAAGAGCATACGTCTCAGTAGCCGGGCGCGGTGAAGG
Source organism: Bacillota bacterium (assembly GCA_033809295.1). GTDB lineage: Bacteria > Bacillota > SHA-98 > UBA4971 > UBA4971 > UBA4971. Next base: position 3,905 of record JAPXLY010000070.1, on the reverse strand, counting down.
GGAGTATGCGGCAAGGGTCCAGGTATCAGCGCCTGAAGGCATCCAAGTAGTTGAGATTATTCCGGCGTCAATAGGGGTAAAGATGGACGCTATTGTCAGTGAAGACTTCCCGGTGCGGCCTGGGATAATAGGATACCCCGGGGAGTCCTGCGTTCCGCTTGAGCCGGAGCTGTGGCCTAGATTCGTTACGGTTATCGGGCCCAGGAGCCAAGTGGAATCGATAGAGGAAGTTGTGGCTCATGTTGACGTGTCAGGTATCACGTCCGCTATTTCCAAGAGTGTAAAGGTGAATCCGCTGGACGCGGTAGGCAATCTTGTAGCGGATTTGAGTATTCAGCCGCAAACCATTCGTATGTTTGTGCCTATTCGGAAGATACCGGCCATTCCGTTGAGTGAGGAAGGGTCAGACGAGGGCCAAGCGCCTATCGCTCCAGGTGAAGAATTGGGGCCGCTGCCTGACTAAGCCCATGATTTCCTAAGACTGTCATATTTATCAGGAGGAACCGGATATGGCGAGATTGTTTGGGACTGACGGGGTTCGAGAGATTGCCAATGCGTTTCTCTCCCCTGAGTTAGCCTTTGCTTTGGGCAGGGTTGGAGCCGGAATCATCGCAAGGAGACTCGGGAAGGCACCCACGGTTGTGGTGGGACGGGATACGCGACTCTCCGGGGATATGTTGGAAGCTGCGGTGACCGCCGGGATCGCGTCAGTCGGAGGACATGCGGTGAATATAGGTGTAATCCCCACTCCGGGAGTGGCATTTCTTGTGAGGGATCTTCCGGCTGATGCAGGTATCATAATTTCAGCCTCCCATAATCCCATGGAGTATAACGGAATAAAGTTTATCTCAGGTGACGGGTTTAAGCTTTCAGATGAAGAGGAACTGGAAATAGAAAAGCACATCGCGCCTCGTGAGGGGGGGATGCTTTCGTTTGATGCTTATGATGACCTTCCGAGGCCGGTAGGGAATAGCGTCGGAAGGGTGTCAAGGCTCCCGGATGCCGGAGAGAGATATCTTATGCACGCCAAGAGTACAGTTGATGTTGGGTTGGAAGGATTGAAAGTAGTCGTGGATTGCGCAAATGGTGCTGCGTCATTGTATACTCCACGGCTACTTAGAGATCTCGGGGTTTATGTGACAGCGATAAACGACATGCCGGACGGAACTAATATTAATGCAAGGTGTGGCTCGACTCATCCTCAGGCTCTGTCTGAAATCGTAATTGAAACCGGTGCTGACTTAGGACTCGCGCACGATGGAGATGCTGACAGGTTGATTGCAGTTGATGAGAAAGGCAATCTGGTTGACGGCGATCATATTATGGCTATTTGTGGCCTAGACCTTCTGCGACGGGGAATGCTTCCGCGAAATACCATAGTCGCTACGGTATACAGTAACTTGGGGCTGTCAAAAACCTTCGCGCGTGAAGGCGGTAATGTTGTCATCACCCAAAACGGTGACAGGTATGTCCTGGAAGAAATGAGGAGACTGGATGTCGTTCTCGGTGGTGAACAGTCAGGGCACATCATATTCCTGGACCGGAATACAACAGGGGATGGGATCATCACTGCCCTTGCCCTCATGTCAGTCCTTCGTAGGACAGGAGGGAAGCTGTCAGAGCTTGCTTCATGGATGGACGTCTACCCGCAAGTCCTTGTGAATGTCAATGTCACCGACAAGCAAGGCTTGTTTTCCAACTCCGCAATCAACCGGGTGATTGAACGGGCTCAGGCATTGATGAGCAAAGACGGACGGATTTTCGTGCGTCCTTCAGGGACGGAGTCGCTGGTTCGAATCCTGGGTGAAGGCCCGGATGAATCCTTGGTAAGAGCCGTCGTGTCTGATATAGCAAGAGTAATACAGGAAGAGTTGGGATAGGTGTTGTGATTTGATCGACTGTAATTTGCAGGTAATCGGTATCGGAGTGGATATCATCGAAGTGAGTAGAATTCGCGACTTGATGGAGCGCAAAGGCGATAGGCTCCACGGACGTGTGTTTACCGATATTGAGATGGATGCTGCACAGGGAGGACACTACGAGAGATTGGCAGGCAGATTTGCTGCCAAGGAGGCAGTATCTAAAGCGCTGGGTCAGGGGATATCCGGAATCGGGTGGAATGAAATCGAGATCGCAAACGAACCTTCCGGAAAACCCTATGTACACTTGCTCGGCAGGGCAAAAGAACTTGCCAGGGAACGGGGCGCGAAAGCTATCTTTGTAAGCATGTCCCATACTGATACTCTTGCCATAGCTTTTGCAGTCGCTGTCGGAGGTGGAAACCTTGAAAATCGTAACTGCTGAAGAGATGCGCAGAATAGATGGAACCGCTATTGACGCAGTCGGTATTCCCGGTGTTGTGCTCATGGAGAATGCAGGGCGGGCTGTGGCTGATACCGTAAAGAAGCTCTTGGAGCATGTGGCAAGCCCACGTGTATGCATATTTGCCGGTAAGGGCAACAACGGAGGCGATGGGTTCGTTGTTGCCAGGCATCTGGCAAACTCACAGTTTAGAGTAAAAACCTTTCTTCTGGGCGAGATCGGCCAAGTTCAAGGTGATGCCAAGACAAATATGGATATCCTTACAGGTATGGCAATGGAGGTGGAAGAGCTTAGTCAAGACGGGCTTCCCACTGCAAGAGTTGCAATGTCCATGTCGGATCTGGTAATTGATGCCGTATTTGGGACCGGATTCAAGGGAGAGGTCGAAGGGTATGTAAGCCATGTACTTGATACCATTAATGAGTCAGGGCGGCCTGTTGTTGCAATTGATGTTCCTTCCGGATTAGATTCCACAACCGGCAGGGTAAGCTCAAGCTGTGTCAAAGCGTCTTATACAGTGACTTTCGGCCTTCCTAAGGTAGGACTCCTCCTCTATCCGGGTGCAGCTTACGCCGGTGAATTAGCTGTCGCTGACATCGGCCTTCCCAGATCTCTTCTGGTAGATGATGGCCTTAAGTTGAATCTTTCCACTGCTGATAATGTCAGCAACTGGATTCCCGTGCGGGATCGGGACTCTCATAAAGGCACGTTCGGGAAGTCTCTAGTGATCGCCGGGTCATCTAACATGGCAGGCGCAGCCGCCCTTACCGGCACTGCAGCGCTAAAAGCAGGTGCAGGCATCGTGACGCTCGGCGTGCCCATTAGCCTACATAGTGTCATGAATTCAAAGCTCACTGAAGTCATGACCCGGGGCCTCCCGGAGACTGAATCAGGCAGCATAAGCCTGCAAGCCCAGCCCCTTCTTGACGGGGTTAGCCGCGGTGCGGATGCATTGGCTATCGGGCCCGGATTATCCACTCACAGCGAGACTGCACAATTGGTAAGGAACATGGTAATGACAGCCTCTGTTCCGACAGTGGTGGATGCTGACGGGATTAATGCCATTGCTCAGGATCCGGGCACTCTGAAAGCTGCAAAGGCGCCGGTTGTTCTTACTCCTCATCCCGGCGAGATGGCGAGGTTGACAGGCCTCTCTATACAAGATGTTAAGCGGGACAGGCTGGGCGTGGCCCTTCGGGCAGCGTCTCAGTGGGGTAAGATTGTGGTTTTGAAAGGGGCTCGGACAATAATCGCGGACCCGTCAGGAATCGCTTATATTAACCCGACAGGAAATCCCGGAATGGCGACGGCGGGCAGCGGAGATGTGCTTACCGGAATTATCGTGGGGCTCCTTGCCCAGGGGATAAGGCCTTTTGAAGCGGCTGTGTTGGGTGTTTATGTGCACGGATTGGCCGGTGATCTTGCGTCTTCAAGATACGGTGAGATGGGCGTTACAGCCATGGACATCCTGGGAAGCGTCCCGGACGCTTTTTGCAGATTGGCGGGGGAAAGAGGCGAGAAGCGTGTGGGATGTCCGTCGAGACAGGCCAACCGTAGCGGAAGTTAATCTTGCTTGTATAGCC
>JAPXLY010000069.1:0-7474 GCA_033809295.1 Bacillota bacterium | reverse complement strand
ACCTTTGACCTTGTAACCTCAACTCCGCATTTGTCGCAAACAATGCCTTTGTACCTGACTCTCTTGTACTTGCCGCAATGGCATTCCCAGTCCCTGGTAGGCCCAAATATCTTCTCGCAGAATAGGCCTTCTCGTTCCGGCTTGAGGGTGCGGTAGTTTATGGTTTCAGGTTTTTTTACTTCTCCGCTGGACCATTGCCTTATCTGTTCAGGCGATGCAAGGCCGATACGGATCTTTTCAAAATTACTGACGTCTAGCAACGACCTCTCCTCCTCTCCCACGCGCTATGACATGTCCTCATCATCGGAGTCTTCCTGGAAAAAGTCGTCGTCCTCGTCTTCCCCAAGTTCCTCATCCTCATCAACAAGTTCCTCGTCGTCGATGACATCTTCGCTCTCAAAGTCACTGCCATCAGCCTCTTCATCCAATTGCTCATCTTGCTCAATGCTGTCTTCTTTAACCGAATCATCATCCGAAGGTGAGAGCTCCTCGATTTGCATGCCTATGTTATTTACCTCGTCATCTTGTTCATCATCGTCCTCAGACTCACCATCATACTCGGCTTCTTGTATCCTCTTTCTCGAATCACGTGACGGAAGCTCATCTACCAACACGTCGTCTCTTTCTCTGCCTCCGATATCGATTTCCAGAGCTTTCGCAGTATCGACAATGTCATCGTCAGATTCGCCGATTTCTATCTCTTCCTCATCATCACTGAGGACTTTCACATCCAAGCTCAAGCTTTGGAGTTCTTTGATAAGCACCTTAAACGATTCGGGAACCCCCGGCTCCGGCACGTTGTCGCCTTTCACTATAGCCTCGTATGTCTTTACCCTGCCTACTACGTCGTCAGATTTTACGGTAAGCAATTCCTGGAGCGTAAAGGCTGCTCCGTACGCCTCCAAGGCCCATACCTCCATCTCGCCGAACCTCTGCCCTCCGAACTGAGCTTTCCCTCCGAGAGGTTGCTGAGTGACAAGGGAATAAGGGCCTGTGGAACGGGCATGAATCTTGTCGTCCACAAGGTGGAGCAGCTTCATCAGGTATGCGTACCCTACAGTAACGGGATTATCAAAAGCTTCGCCTGTACGTCCGTCATATAGAACGGTCTTGCCATCACGGGGAAGCCCTGCTTCCTCAAGATAGTCCATTACTTCGTGTTCAGTGGCGCCGTCAAATACAGGGCTTGCCACGTGGACATCATGCTTTCTTGCGCCTGCTCCCAGGTGAGTCTCGAGAATCTGCCCGAGGTTCATACGTGAAGGCACGCCCAGGGGATTAAGCACTATGTCAACAGGCACCCCGTTAGGCATGAAAGGCATATCTTCTTCCGGCAGAATCCTGGCAATAACGCCTTTGTTGCCATGGCGGCCTGCCATTTTGTCGCCTTCAGATATTTTGCGTTTTTGAGCCACATAGACTCTGACAAGGCGGTTGACACCCGGACTAAGTTCGTCACCGGCTTCTCGGGAGAACACATGGACCGCCACTACCTTGCCGGACTCGCCGTGAGGCACTCTAAGAGAGGTGTCCCTTACCTCGCGGGCCTTTTCACCGAAAATCGCGCGAAGAAGACGTTCTTCCGCAGTCAGTTCAGTCTCACCCTTGGGAGTGACTTTGCCGACCAGAATATCACCTGTACGCACATGGGCGCCTACGTGAATAATGCCTCTCTCATCCAAGTCTTTTAAGGCTTCTTCGCCGACATTGGGAATATCCCGAGTGATCTCTTCCGCCCCAAGCTTGGTATCTCTGGCGTCACACTCGTATTCTTCTATATGGATGGATGTGAATGTATCTTCCTTTACCAATTTCTCGCTGATTAGTATTGCGTCCTCATAGTTGTATCCTTCCCATGGCAGGAACGCTACAAGTACATTACGGCCTAACGCCAGCTCGCCATTGTCAGTGGAAGGGCCGTCAGCGATTACATCTCCTGTTTCAACCCTTTCACCCACACGCACAATGGGTTTTTGGTTCACGCAAGTCCCCTGGTTGGATCTGACGAATTTCAGAAGTTTGTATGAGTCAACAGTGCCTGCGTCAGTCTGGATAACAATCTCGTCAGTTGCGGTCCTCTTAACAACACCGGAATTCCTCGCAAGCACCACAACGCCTGAATCCACAGCACATTTCCGTTCCATACCGGTTCCGACAAAAGGCGCGTCCGCCCGAATCAGAGGGACTGCCTGACGTTGCATGTTTGATCCCATCAAGGCACGGCCTGCATCGTCGTTCTCGAGAAAAGGAATAAGGGCTGTAGCTACGCTGACAATCTGCTTCGGTGAGACGTCCATAAAGTCCACCTGGTTGTCGGGAACTTCAACGATCTTGTCCTGAAAACGAGCTACAACCTTAGGCTTGACAAATAACCCATCGTCATTCAATTCCTCATTAGCCTGGGCTATCACATACTTATCTTCCTCATCTGCTGCAAGATAGACGATTTCGCCGGTTACTTTACCGTCAATCACTTTTCGGTAAGGGGTTTCGATGAATCCGTAGTCGTTGATCCTGGCATAAGTGCACAGCGACCCAATCAACCCGATGTTGGGGCCTTCCGGAGTCTCAATCGGGCATATTCTCCCGTAGTGAGAGTGGTGGACGTCGCGCACCTCGAACCCGGCTCTTTCTCTGCTGAGCCCCCCGGGGCCAAGTGCCGAGAGACGTCTCTTATGAGTGAGCTCAGCTAACGGGTTTATCTGATCCATAAACTGAGAAAGCTGGCTTGAGCCAAAGAATTCTTTAATCGCTGCTACGACCGGCCTCGTGTTTATCAAGGTCTGGGGTGTCACTGCGTCCACGTCTTGGATAGTCATTCTCTCTCTGACTACCCGCTCCATTCTGGACAAGCCTATTCTGAATTGGTTCTGCAGGAGTTCTCCTACAGTTCTCAGCCGCCTGTTGCCTAAATGGTCAATATCGTCGACGGAGCCTATTCCCTGTATCAGTCCTAGCAGATAATTAACGACAGCTACAAGGTCAGGACGGGTGAGGGTCTTGACTTCTTCACCGGGAGTGCCGTTATCAATAAGCTTAACCTCGCCGCCGGAGGGTGAGACTGCCACCGCTTCCAGCACTCGCCCCTGTCCTTCGAGCTTCCCGAGGGACTCCGCAACCCGCCTGGTGACTTTCACCCCTGCGTCCAGAAATACCTCGCCTGTGGTTCTGTCAACAACAGGTGACGCAAGTTCATATCCAATGAGCCTTTCTGCAAGCGCAAGTTTCTTGTTGAGTTTATAGCGTCCTACGGGCGCCAGATCGTAGCGACGGGAATCAAAGAAAAGGTTTTCGAAGAGCGATTGTGCGCTTTCTTCTGTCGGAGGCTCTCCCGGCCTGAGACGCTTATAAATCTCTATTAGGGCATCCGTTGTAGACTCTGTGTTGTCCCTATCCAGTGTACTGCGGATAGCTTCCGTATCTCCGAGAATATCAATGATACTGGGATCAGTCCCATAGCCAAGAGCTCGAACAAGGACAGTCGCAGGCACTTTACGGGTCCTGTCTATTCTCACCCAAATACATTCCTGAGAATCCATCTCAAACTCGAGCCATGCACCTCTGTTAGGGATAAGACTGGCTGAATATATGCGCTTGCCTGAGGTATCCCGTGTAGCGTCATAGTACACTCCGGGCGACCTTACAAGTTGACTGACAACTACGCGCTCAGCGCCGTTGATAACAAATGTGCCTTTTTCAGTCATTAGGGGGAAGTCGCCCATATAGACTTCTTGTTCCTTCACTTCTCCGGTCTCTCTGTTAATTAGACGGACCTTCGCTTTGAGAGAAGCTGCATAGGTCACGTCCCTCTGTTTGCATTCCTCTACGGAATACTTAGGAGGATCAAATCTGTGGCTCACAAACTCCAGCACCAAATTGCCGGTGAAATCTTGGATCGGGGATATATCACGAAATGTCTCATCCAGGCCCTCTTCCTTAAACCATTCATAAGTATGTTTTTGAATCTCAATAAGGTTCGGAACTTCAAGGACCTCGCCTATCTTGGAAAAACTGAGTCTTTCTCGTCCCCCGGCCTCTGTCATTACTGCCATCCTGTCACGCTCCCATCTCCCACCCGGACTATTGAGCGCCTACATAACGATTTAGCGCGCAGGCAATGATAGCCCTGCTATTTCCTAGACGAAAAATACCTTTGACTAGAAGGAAAAGAAGGATCCTGTGTAGTATAAATAAGCAAGAACAAAATCATACAAGTATGTCTACTCCCGGCTACAGGTTGCCGCATTCTTTAATGATAGTGAATGCTGGTCAATATGTCAAGCATAAGGGGCTGCTCGTTTTTGATGAAACGGGAGCCCCTTATCTCACAACATATAGTATAGCACAGAAATTCCTATTTTATCTCAATAGTAGCGCCTGCTTCTTCAAGTTGCGCCTTTATGCTCTCTGCCTCTTCCTTCTTAACCCCTTCCTTTACAGGCCTTGGGGCGCTTTCTACAAGCTCTTTGGCTTCCTTAAGCCCTAGCCCGGTTAGCTCACGGACAACCTTAAGGACCGGGATTTTCTTGTCGCCTGCGCTTACCAGGACAACGTCAAACTCTGTCTTTTCTTCTTCTTCAGGCGCTGCCGGGCCTGCTGCCATGGCAGGGCCCGCTGCAATTGCCACAGGCGCAGATGCGCTCACTCCGAATTTCTCCTCAATAGCCTTGACAAGCTCTGAAAGCTCGATAACTGTCATATTGGCAATAGCCTCGATGATTTCTTCCTTAGTCATACTTTGTCTCCCCTTCTTATCTTAATCTTTTTATCCGGGCCTCTTTTTGAACTGCCCCGCCTCGTCAAGTCAAGCGGCTGCCTCTTCTTTCTGTCGCCTCACTGCATCAACTGCATACGCAAAGTTCGTTATGATGCCGGACAAAGCGCGGGCGAATCCGGACATCGGTGCAGCAAAAGCTGCAGCCACATGCCCCAGCATAACATCGCGAGGAGGCAGAAGCGCCAGGCTGCGCACGTCGTCAGGCCCGATAACCCTGCCTAACAGTGTGCCTCCCTTTATGCCCAATTCCCGAAACTCTCTTGTGAAATCATTTATGATTCTGGCTACCTCTGCAGGATCCTCATAAGCGAAAGCGATAGCCGTAGGGCCTTCAAGGTATTGTTCAAGGTCTCCAAGGCCGATGTCTCTCGCTGCAATGATGGTCAGGGTATTCTTGACAACTCTGAACTCACCTTCGGATTTATCCAGCAGTCGCCTGAGATTAGTAAGCGAGCCCACATTCAAACCGCGATAGTCGACGAGTACAACACCTTGGGCTTTCTCCAGCTTATCCTTGATTTCCTCTACGGCTGCCATTTTCTCTGGTCTCACCAAGTTCACGATACCTCCCTTCCTAAAGGCTCTAAATTCTGCCCTTTTGACTTCATTACGACCGGCAAAACGCCCCCGCGTGAGAGCGGGGGCGTCTCAAATTCAAAGCAATCGAAAGTCAGCCTTGTCAGCCACTTTGAAATGCCATCCCCGACCTCGGCGGGCAAGCGCAAGCCGCGCTCATTAAGTCTTCGGACACCCGCTGTCTTGGGCCATGGAAGACCGCAAAAACAGCTTATTTGTTTCTCAAGTCTTACTCTTCAGTAAGCTTAGCCACTATTTGGACAGGACTTACCCGAATTCCAGGGCCCATAGTCGAAGACAGAACCACGCTCCTCAGATAAGCGCCTCTGGCAGCAGCAGGCCTTGCCTTAATCAAGGCATCGAGTATGACTGCCAAATTCTCGAGAAGCTGCTTCTTCTCAAAGGACGCTTTCCCGATAACCACGTGTACGATGGCTGTCTTGTCCGCCCTATACTCTACCTTACCTGCTTTAATCTCTTTGATGGCTCGATCCACTTCAAACGTTACAGTCCCTGTCTTAGGGTTAGGCATCAACCCTCTCGGCCCCAATATACGTCCGAGACGGCCTACTACGCTCATCATGTCAGGGGTAGCAACGGCCACGTCAAAGTCCATCCAGCCGCCTTGGACTTTCTCAGCCAAGTCCTCTGCGCCGACAAAATCCGCGCCTGCTTCTTCCGCTTCCTTAGCCTTTTCTCCCTTTGCGAAAACAGCGACCCTGACTGACTTGCCGGTTCCGTGCGGAAGCACAACCGCCCCTCGCACCTGCTGGTCAGAACGCTTCGGGTCAATACCTAACTTAACCGCCAGCTCCACAGTCTCATCAAAACCGGCCTTTGCAGTTGCTTTTACAAGGTCAATTGCTTCAGACGGAGAATAGAGTTGTTCTCTGTCATAGAGCCCCAAAGCTTCTTGATACCTTTTGCCACGAGTTGCCATCTAAATACTAACCTCCTTGTGGTGCAATCGAAGCTTATCGCTTCTCCCACTGTCTATCAGATAATCTCCACGCCCATACTTCTGGCAGTGCCGGCTATTATCTTCTCCGCTGCCTCTACGGTGGTGGCATTCAGATCGTTCATCTTCTCTGTGGCGATTTCCCGGAGCTGCGCTTTAGTGATTCTCGCAACTTTGTCCCTGTTGGGAACGCCTGACCCTTTATCGATCCCTGCAGCCTTCCGTATAAGGAATGAAGCAGGCGGAGTCTTCAGCACATATGTGAAAGACCTGTCATCATATACCGTTATCTCAACGGGAATAATCGTCCCGGCTTGCGCTGCGGTTTTCTCATTAAACGAACGTACGAACTCCATAATATTGACACTGTGTTGCGCCAATGCCGGCCCAACAGGCGGCGCTGCCGTAGCCTTGCCTGCCGAAATCTGGAGCTTCACGATAGCTGCTATTTTTTTCCTTGCCATGGCACATGTCCCTCCTGCCCACCTTGCCAAACATCTTACCTGGCTAAATCTTCTCCACCTGACTAAAATCTAATTCGACAGGCGTGTCGCGCCCAAACATGGACACCAGCACCCGCAACTTTCCCCTGTCTGCTTGAATCTCCTGGACAATCCCTGTAAAATGCTGGAACGGCCCGGATGTTACTCTCACGCCTTCGCCGACGGAGAAATCAATTTTCGGACGAGGCTCTTCCACGCCAATCCGTCTCATGATTTCGCGAAGCTCCGTATCCTGAAGAGGGATGGGTTTGGTTCCCGTGCCGACAAAACCCGTAACCCCCGGAGTGTTCCTTACCAAGTACCAGGAGTCGTCTTCCATCAGCATTTCCACTAGAACATACCCAGGGAATATCTTCTTCTGAGTAATCTTCTTCTTGCCATCCTTGAACTCGTACTCTTCTTCAGTGGGAATGAGGACCCTGAATATTTTGTCCTCTTTCTCCATGCTTTTTATCCGTCGCTCAAGGTTTGTCTTTACTTTGTTCTCGTAACCTGAGTACGTATGAATGACATACCAGTTTCTGTCCGGATGCCCTGCATTACTAAGCAAGTTCCTGTCGGACGCATCCGGCCGGCTCTGTTCCTCCCCACCCATTTCTGTTTCACCGGTAGCAGCAAGTTCGTCTTCAGTCTCTTGCAGCTCGTCTTCAGCAGAACGGG
>JAPXLY010000068.1:0-7569 GCA_033809295.1 Bacillota bacterium | reverse complement strand
GTCGGCTGCGTTCTTTTTCAGAAGACGGCCATAGATGTCTTTGGCCACAATTATGCTCATGCTATGGGCAAGCCCCGCACCGGTCCCAACTACAGCCAAAAGAAGAGATACGACACCTAAGACTCCAATTACCGGTCCCAAGTAATCTAACAGGAACGCAGGCAACGCATGGGACGCATCAAGCCCGGGCTGCGCCATTCTCATATACATCCCTGCAAGTGCACATACAAACCCTGTTGGCGGAATTAGGACAGCAGCGATGAAAGAGGCTCTCCTGCATGTGGCAACGTCCCTACCCGCGAACATCACCTGTAAATGCATCTGGGTAGACAACAATCCAATAACAACTGACAGGGCGGCCGCCAGATCCTTCGCGACACCCCGCCCAAAGAGGCTAAGCCACGGATATTCGGGGAAGGCATTCTTTATCCCGGCAAACCCGCCAAAAAGCCTGAGAACGACAACTCCGGCAACCGCCAGAGTGAAGTAGAGCAATACTGATTTGAAAATGCCTACAAGGCCTGCTCCCCATGCTCCGCCGAAAAACACATGCGTAATCATGAGTCCTACTGATATGACTGTTGCCAGGGATGCATTCATCCCAAAAGTAGCGGAGAGCAATGCAATACATGAAAGAACCTGCCCAAAAACGGTAATGAACATGGCGAGTGTGGACACCATCCCAGTAACAGCCATAGCGCTTGTGCCGTGAGTTCTACCAATGAACTCCGGAATAGTCTCAACTCCCGACTCTCTCAAGGGACTGGCATAAAACAGCCCCATAGCCAGGCAAGCCAAGCCACCACCGATTGCGAGCCACGCTCCGGAAAGGCCATATTCAAACGACATCTGGGAAGCACCGACTGTTGCAGCTCCGCCTACAATTCCCATATGCATACCAACTAGCAGGGGCACACCGGCAGCCTGCCCACTTATTGCATAATCCCGCGAGTCTTTCACACGCCCGCCCGAGAGTATTCCAACTGCCCCTACAGCTCCCATAGTCACCACTATGACCGCAATCTGCAGAAGGCTCAGATTGTACACAGGCTTTACCTCCTTATGTCAACGCCATCATCTGACTCGACTTCAGACTAGCCGCGAGTCTTCACCATGTAAGCTGCATCCTGCGGACATACCTCAACGCACATTCCACAACCGTCACACTTGTTGGCGTTGATAATCGCGCCTGTCCTTGTTACCTTGATTGCGTCATAGAAGCAACTACGTTTGCATACTCCGCACTTGTTGCACTTGTTTGTATCGATAGCAGCATGTACCCCTTCAGGATCTCTCTCGACAAAGTCAGTAGTAATAATATTGGGTAATGCAATCCCTCTAATGTCATCAAGGCTTTCATAACCCTTCTGATCCATCCAGTTTGACATAGCCTCGGCCCATTTCTTGCTGACGCCGTAACCTTGCAGCATGATGCCTACGCCTGACTGTACAAGAGTAGCTCCTGCCATGATGTATCTGATAATATCTTGCCATTCCCAAACTCCCAGGCCCGAGATAATCGGAATACTGAGTTTTCTGGCTGCTTGGCTCACAAACTTGAGTCCGTAACCAATAAGGTAAGGGCCACCATATCCTCCGATTGAACCCCATCCGTATGGAGCTGCAGTCTCGATATCGATGACAAATCCGGAAAGCCTCGCAGACAGGTTGACTGCACATGCCCCGGCCTTCTCAACTGCCAGCGCAATTTCCACAGGGTCAGAGGTTTGAGGCGAAATCTTCACGCTGAAGGGTTTGCTGAGGATCTTGGAGCATGCCTTGGCAATCGTAGGAGCCCTGTCAACATCGCCTGCTCCCATCGTCACCCCCATGTCAGCCGCAAAAGGACACGAGATGTTTAGTTCAACGAAATCAGCTTGTGTTTCGTTAACCATGTGGCACATAGTATCCCATTCATCCATAGTTGCCCCTGACAGGCTGGCAATTATCGTTCCTCTCTCTCCCACTTCTTGCTTGGCTTTGTTAATATCTGCCATATACTCTTCGTACCCAAATCTTGAGCACTCTTCAAGGGAGTTCAGGGTAAAGGCATGAGGGAGCTTGTCGGGGTACCCAGGATAATCCTTGTAATCAAAGAGCCTAAATCGTGGTCTCGGGTACTTACGACCGAGCTTGCCGGAATCGCCAAACAAAGACTTGCCGATGACTGCACCGGCACCGCCCTCGATACCTTCACGCATACCGACGTAGTCCATGGTAGGAGACGCAGAACCGACAACAATGGGGTTCTTGAATTTTACGCCTCCAATTTCAGCAGTTAAATCAGCCATTCTTTTGTCCTCCCTATAGTCTCTCTGTTGTCCAGGGCCACATATGGACTTATCGAAGCATTTTCTCATACTGAGACTCCCTCTTAATAGAAGTCTCACTAGATTCAAATGTCATCAGCTACTAAGACAGCCTTCATTGCTTTGCGTGTCTTCACCGCATACAAGGCCTCAGTGGCACCCTCAAGCGGGAACCTATGGGTAACGAGCTTCCCATAAGCCTCAGGATGGGAGGCCACAAGTGATATTGCCTCCAGCAAGTGCCCTGTATCGCTTACCCATACGCCCTGTACTCTAATGTTTTTGCGTCCGACGTGTTGGAACCAGTCCACATTCACATTATCGGCGGGAACCGCAAAGCCGGCGGTCAAATAAGTCCCCCCGGGCCTTAGCATCTTAAGTCCTTCGCTGACTGACTCGACAACCCCGGTAGTCTCATACACGAAGTCGGCCCCGCGTCCATGGGTGAGAGCCTTTATTGCCTCAATCCTCTCACGTTCGTCCATTGTGTGCCGGTTCAGAACGTGAGTTGCTCCGAGCGCCTGGGAAATCTGCAATCTGTCTGCACTGCCTCCTACCACCGCAATGTCATGGGCGCCTGATGCTTTCGCAAAACCGACTCCGAAAGCCCCCACAGGCCCTGGGCCTTGAACTACCACCGTGTCCCCTACCTTGGGCCTTGTCAATGCAAAAGCATGGGCAGTGGTAGCTCCTGAACACGCCGCTGCCACAAGAATAGCAGGATCAATCGAACCATATGTGTCAAGATGAATGATGTGTGTATTTGACCTTAAGATGATGTGATCCGCGTAGCATCCGTTCAGATACGGGTACTCTGACGCGGGCTTGTGAATCCCATATGCCCACCTGCTCGGGCATAGAGACGGCTGTCTCAACACCACGCAGTAATAGCAACGGCCACACGATACACCCCTGTCCCAAATGACCCGGTCCCCGGGTACAATAGGCCTTCCGGTAATGCTCTCCTTAGCGCCTGCCACTTCCACTACTTCGCCCACTCCCTCGTGGCCCGAAATCATTGGAAGTACATTTCGTGCGTCTTCGCCAAGCCACATGTGAACGTCGGATCCGCAGACTCCGGAAGCAAGAATCCTCACCAAGATCTCGCCTTCAGAAAGCGGCGGTATTTCGATTTCTCTCAAAACCAAGGGTTTAGAGTACTCCTCAATCACCATTGCCTGTGCCGTACGGCGCTTATGATTTGCAGAACGTACATGTACCATAGATACCACCCCACTGTGAATTGACGTGAGCAAGCGGATTAACTCGCCTCAGACAGCCGGGTTTGTCGAGAACTGGCAAGAAGGACTGATAAGATAATGAGGCCGTAGAATATCTGCCTCACAGGTTCACTCACCCGGAGTATCGTAAGTAGACTGTTTAGCACAGTTATCGATAACACAGCGCCGAAGGTGCCAAGGTACCCGCCTTTTCCTCCGGCGAACGCAGTCCCGCCCATGACAACAGCAGCCATGGAAGTCAACCTATAGTCAATACCCCATTCGAGAGTGCCACAACCCACTATGCCGGTAACCACCAATCCGGCTATCATTGACGAAACGGCGCTCAATACGTACACGGATATCACAATTCTATCCACCTTTACTCCGGACATCCGTGCAGTCTCCCGATTTGCGCCTATAGCGTAGATTTGCCTGCCAAATACGGTTTTCCCGAGAACTAAGACTGTGATTGCCGCGAGAAATAGCCACAAAATGTTTGCGGCAGGTACTCCCATTGCGCGACCGGTTCCCAGGAATTTAATCATGGGAGAGGCGGCTCCTCCGGCAGCGCCTTTAGAATAGACAAGAGCTGCACCGTGAGCGATTATCCCCATGGCCAAAGTCATGACAAACGGTGTTATTCCGGCTTTCGTGATTCCAAAGCCGTTTACCACTCCAATCATGGCAGTCACCAGAAGGCAAATAATAAAAGCCTTCAGGTTGTTGTTGTCATCGCCTCCCATGATGTTAGCAGCCAGGACATTGCTAAGTATCGCAACAGATCCTACTGAAAGGTCAACCCCGCCTGTCAGGATAGCCATGGTCTGTCCAATGCCGATTATTCCCAGAGGAACTGCTTGCCGAAGAAGGTTGAGAATGTTTGTAGGTGCAATGAACCCGGGGGCGATAGAACCGGTAATGATTGTCAACACAATAGATACGGCAATCAGGAAAACGGCATTCCCCGATCGTTGCATATTTCGGATATTCGGAAACCTGAGTCTGCCCACTGTGTCACTCCCCTATCCCAGATCGCGTCTTTCGCCGTATTGCTCCACCGGCCACTGCAACTATCAGAAGCAAGCCCTTGAACACATATTGAACATAAGTTGATACTCCCAGGTGGTTTAGGAGATTGCCCAACATCGTTATGAGGAGCGCCGCAATTACCGTCCCCGTTACATCCCCTACACCTGTGGCGAAATTGGTGCCGCCGGCAATAACGGCAGTCATTGAATCCAGCGAGAACGGAGCGCCTGCAAGGGCATCACCTGAACCCATTCTGGCTGCAAGAAATAACCCGGCGGTTGCAGCAAACAGCCCTGCAATCACGTGAGCCCGGACCTTCGTCACAGTGGTGTTGATGCCTGACCTGAATGCAGCGGGTGTATCTGCACCAACAGCTCTAATATGGACTCCGAGAACAGTCCGGTTGAGAACATAGTAGGAAACCACAGCAAGAGCAATAACCAAGACCACAGGCAGAGGAATCCCCAAAACGGGCAAATCTATCAAAGTCATGTACTTGTACGGTACCATACCTCCGGGGACAGGCATCAAATGTAGCGCTAAACCCATTAATGCCGAGTTGGTAGCGAAGGTGATCACCATTGCATCCATTTTAATCTTGGACACAAGCAGCCCATTTAGTATCCCAACTGATACCCCGATGATAAATGAGGTTGCTATTGCCGCAGCCACGTGCACGACGGAATCCTGCATCATAGTAGCGCAGGCAATGGTGGTAAGGCTTATCACCCCACCAACGCAAAGGTCAACGTCCCCTGCAAGGATGGCAAACGTCTGTCCCATAGATGCGAGAGCTATGGCTACAGTCTGAATGGCAATGTTAGAAAGGTTATAAGGACGCCTGAACGTAGACGAAAATGCACATGCAGCAATGAAAACCGCAAGAGTTATTACATATATGGGAAGTGCAGGGTCGCTTCCTAATGCACTTACGCCTGTGCGTCTCCTGTCTATCCACTCCGCCTTCGTTCTCATTAATGGACTAGCTGCCATGATCTGCCTCCGCTGTACTGACTTTTGATGCAAGGCCCCATTGTGCCCTCATGATAGCCTCTCTATCCACATTTTCCGCAGGCATTTCTTCCACAACCCGCCCGTCATGAACAATGATTATCCGGTCACAAACTCGGAGGACCTCTGAGATATCACCGGATACCATCAGAACACTGCTTCCCTGATCAGCCAGATCCCGTATAAGCCCGTAGATATCCTCTTTTGCCCCCACATCAATCCCGCGCGTGGGCTCGCAGAAAAGCAACACAGAAGGTTTCGAAGCCAGCCACTTGGCGATAACAACCTTCTGCTGATTACCTCCGCTGAGACTGTTGACTTCCTGCAGCGGAGAGTGCAACTGGATTCTGAGCTGCCGAACAAGCTTCATCACCATGTTGTCTTCATCGCTTCTATTGACAAAGCCTGCAGTCTGACGTTCCTCTAACGTCGCAAGGGCCATGTTCTGCCTAACGTCCAAAGGCAAGCAAAGCCCTTCCGCTTTGCGTTCATCGGGGACGAACGCAATTCCCGCTTCCATAGCATCACTGGGAGACTGCATATTAAGAGGCCTTCCGTGGAGTAGTATCTGACCCGTGCTTGGCCTACGATCACCGAAAAGCGTTCTAAGTATCTCGCGCTGGCCTTGCCCTGCAAGGCCTACAAGCCCGACGATCTCGCCTTCTCTCAAGACAAAGCTGACACCTTTGAAAGCTCCGCGGACAGAAAGATCATTTACTTCAAGAACTGTGCGGCCCACAGCGCCCTTACCTTCTATTCTGCTGGACGCCTGTTCCCTCCCGGTCATCATTCTGACTACTGTGTCTGAATCCAACTCATGCCGGTCTTTCGCGGCAATCAACTTCCCGTCACGAAGCACGGTAATTCGATTGGATACGGCAAATACTTCTTCCAGTCGATGGGATATGAATATAACACCGCAACCACGGCCTGTAAGATCCCTCATCAGTGCAAGAAGTCTCTCCGCCTCTTCACCGTTGAGGGCGGCAGTAGGTTCATCCATGATTAGAATTCGCACGTCCATAGATAAGGCCTTCGCAACCTCTACATGCTGCCTCTCTTGCAAACTCAGGTACCGTACCTTATCATTGGGTTCCACATCAACACCTACAATATCCAGCACTTCCCGAGTCCTCTTATTCATCTCAGATACATCGACAATACCCATGGAACGGCGCGGTTCACGCCCGAGGAATATATTTTGTGCTACGCTGAGGTTTCCTATTAGGTTCAGTTCTTGATGGATGACACTGATACCTAACTGTGCAGCACGGGACGGGTTATTCACCCGTAAAGGCGCCCCGTCTATGAATATCTCGCCTGCATCAGGCTGTATGACACCGCTCAATATCTTTATCAGCGTCGACTTTCCTGCTCCGTTTTCTCCTACCAAACCGTGTACCTCTCCGCGTTCACAAGAGAAGTCCACATTGTCAAGGGCAGTAACGCCAGGGAAGCTCTTGCTGATTCCTTTCATCGTAAGGAACGGATTACCACCCACCTAAAGCACCTCACCGAAGATCCAGAGCCGAGCCGGCCCCGGGGAAAAACCGCAGCCGGCTCACTGGATTGCATCATCAATCACTCTACTTCTTAGTACCCCAGAGCTCCAGGACTTTCTCGTCGCTTAGCTTCGTATGAACCCAGAAGATATCTGAAACATCAAATCTTGCGTATTCCTCTACGTTATCGTTGGTAATTACCTCCAGAGGCATAGGCACCAATCGTTTTACTTGTTCGCCTCTGAGAACACTGAGACCAAGATTGAGGGCAACAACACTACCGTACGGAGGCTCAGTGGCGCTGTAGCTCTTGAATCCCTTAGGCCTTTCCTGTGCCCAGAGTTTTATGAACCCATTGGATGCGGTGCCGGTCACGGGTACGACTCTATTGGCTTCAATCAACGCAGTGAGGGCACCTTGAGCAGAACCGCCGCCGTCAGTCCATACGCCGTCGATCTGAGGATGGGCAGCAAGGAAGTTCTCCATGGCTCTCTT
>JAPXLY010000067.1:0-7746 GCA_033809295.1 Bacillota bacterium | reverse complement strand
GTGCTGGAAATCGCTGTTTGGGGTCATCAGGACTTATCTGGTACAGTCACAGTCAATGAAGGTGGAAAGATATCATTGGCAGGGCTCCTGGAAGAAATCTACGTCCTGGGTCTGACTGTCTCGGAAGTTCAGGCCTGTCTCACTGATATGCTTGCCTACTACTTAAGGAATCCCAAAGTCTCGGTAACGCTTAGGGAGACCAGAATGATACGAATCACTGTTATCGGGTCTGTCCGTTCACCCGGGGTCTATCCTTTTCGCTCGAGGCCCACTCTTATCGACGCCCTGGCTTCAGCCGGCGGATATATATCCGAGGCAGACCTGACACGTGTCAGGATTACCGGAATGACGGCAATGGCTTCAACCGCCAACATCGGATCCGAATCCATAATCATCGACATAGACAAAGTATTGACCGGTGAGAGAGGGCTTGAATCAGAGTATGGCCTCCTCCTAAGGGACGGGGATATTGTCTATGTTCCCGAAAGAGCCAGAACCGTGTCTGTCCTCGGCGAAGTCCAAAGACCGGGAGTGTACGCTGTAGACGTAAGAGGCGAAGGGACAAGCTTATTCGATGTTATCGCAGCTGCAGGCGGTCCCGGCATTAATGCGGACACAGGTTGTATCAGAATCACGAGAAGCGAAAAAGAGGCAACGCGCACTATAGAGATAGACCTGGACACACATGACGGCACATTCAAACTGGTGCCGGGTGATGTGATTTATGTGCCTCGAGCAATCAAAGTTCAAGTGCTTGGGCAAGTGAAGAATCCCGGAAGCTATCAACTGAAGGCAAAATCCACGCTTATCCATGCTATCGCTCTGGCAGGAGGCGCACTGGATTCAGCTGATACCGCCTGCATTTCACTGCATAGAGCAGGAGATGAAAACGGGGGTGTATCCGTTCTTGACCTTGACCTTGCCGTCAGCGGCAAACTACCGCGCAAAGAGTTGATCCTTGAGGATCAGGATACAATTATCGTTCCTGAACTTGTCCGGGAAGTCTCAGTCCTGGGAGCTGTTGTCCGGCCCGGGATCTACAGAATCGGCAAGGGTGCGGGCATCCTCCAAGTCCTGGCTCAAGCAGGAGGAATAGCCCAAAACGGGGACGGCGCTTCAGCGGTTCTTACTCGTAGACTCCAATCGGGAGAGACTGAGCGTCTCGAAGTCAATTTGGAAGAGCTTCAGAGCGCAGCAGGGGAAAGAGAAAACTTTCCCGTGCATAACGGTGACATTATTTATGTTCCGCAGGCTGTGACCGTGATGGTTCTGGGCAAGGTGAGGAGTCCCGGGACATATGCCCTTGCATCAACAGGCAGGCTCATGGACGCCCTGTCCCGAGCGGGGGGAATCCTGCCCGATGGCGACGAAACACGCGTGACGCTGACACGCAGCGAAAATGGCATCCAAGAAGCAAGGGAATTTGACATTATGGCAATCATGGCAGGCTCAAGTGAGCCAAATGTCAGCCTTCTGGACGGGGATATCATTTTCGTGCCTGACCTTATCCGTGAAGTCCTTATCATGGGAGAAGTCGCGCGTCCTGGGGTCTATGGGATAAGGGATGACACCACTCTCTTAGAGTGCCTGGCACAGGCAGGTGGAATCACCGAAATGGGTGACGCCACCGCTGTTCGGGTCACAAGATACGGCAAAGACAGGACCCCTACTGCATACACGTTCAATACTGACCATATTCACGCTGAGGCTGATACGGTACTCCGGCCTATGGCGCCTGGGGATATCATTTACGTTCCCCGGGCCATAGCCGTGCAGGTTCTGGGGGAAGTTGTGAAACCCGGCCTGTATCGCATGAAAGCAGGTAGCTGTTTGTCAGACGCTTTGGCCCTTGCCGGTGGGCTCAAAGATGACGCCGACGGTGAGCAAGTTGTAATTACGAGCAGGACTTCACCTGCTGACATAACACAGGCTGATACCGGCTGTGACGCGCCTGCTGATAAAGACGCAAGCGCTTACGCAAATAACGCTGTGCGTACTGTAGACATAACCCGAGTCCTTATGGGCATCAACCTTTCGGACAATGTCTGCCTTCTCCATCAGGACACTGTCTTCGTTCCAAAGCTCAGTCGGGACGTGGTAGTTGTCGGTGAAGTGGCGCGGCCTGGCCTCTATAGGCTTCCGAGAGGCGCGAAGCTAATGGATGCTCTGGCCATGGCAGGAGGGCCTACCAAGCGCGCTGCATTGGAATCTGTATGCATATTCAGAGAAGGCCGGGTTACAGATGGGGAACAAGTAATCCTTGGCCACGATAATCTCTTTTTCACCGGCAAGGCGGAAGACAATCCTCCGATAGAAGGACAAGATATCGTATACGTGCCTTCCACAACGAAACTTGAATGGGATCGGGTATTTTCATTCCTATCAGGCCTTAAGTTAATTAAGGACTTGTTCCTGAGGTAGGAGAGATAAGCTGGAAATGGATGATATGGATTACGAAATTGATCTCTTGGAAATGCTTGGAGTATTGGCGCGAAGGGCATGGCAGATTGCAGCTTTCGTAGTACTATGCATGGTAGTGGCCTACTTCGTTAGCTCAAAGATGACTAAGGTCTATAAGGCGACTTCTGTCATCATGGTGAAAAGCGACTCTGCGGTGATGTCCATCCCGTTTCTTCAGGACGCGACACGCTCTTCATCAGGGGATATGCGAAACTATGCTGAGTCTCTAAAGAGCCGTACGCTTACGGAAGCTACCTTAAGCCGCTTAGGATGGCTGGAATCGTCCGGAGGGCAAGAGGTGAGAGCGTGGCAGAACAGCCTGTCGGTTCAACAGGTTCAAGGGACCGATATAGCCAAGCTGTCAGTGGAAAGCAGCGACCCTCGGAAAGCAGCTCTCTTCCTTAATACGTTAGTTGAGGAATTTCAAGAGCGCACTCAGCAGATGAATCAGGAATCGGCCAGAGCGGCCAGGGACTTTATTGCACAGCAACTGGAAAGAGCCGAAGAGCGCCTGAAAGAATCTGAAAACGCGCTCCTTGATTACAAAGAGATAAGCGGGGTTATAGAACCGTCGGCAGAAACCAGAGCCCGAATTGAAAAACTGGCTAACATAGAGCAGCTTCTGTCCCAGACTGAAGTAGAACTCCAAGCAGCCAATTCTGAACAGCAAAAGCTCCATGAGATTGCAACGGAAATCGATCCAACACTTATTACGTCCACGACCATAGTTAACAACCCCTTGGTTCAACAACAGAGAGCAATCCTTGCCCAACTCGAGACAGACTTAGCTGCCGCGCTTGAGCAATATACAGAGAACCACCCTACTGTGATCGGACTCAGAGCTCAAATAGGGGAAGTCTCCGCTAAGCTTGCGAAAGAGGTCGAGAGGGTAGTCGGGTCGGAGACCATGTCCCTTAACCCGATATACCAGGATCTCACAAGAGGACTCGTGTCTTCGCAGGCTGCGACAGTCGGGCTTGAGGCAAAAATGGCAGCGCTTGAGAATTCGCGCAATACGATCGAGGCTGAACTTGCCTCCATTCCTGAGAAGGAGATTGCCATCGCGAGACTGGAAAGGAATCGCCGGGTCAATGAGGAGATATATGTCATGCTTCGCTCGAAGTACGAAGAGATGCGAATCTCAGAAGCAATGAAGGTCTCCGGCATTCACGTGATTGACGAAGCTATCGTGCCTACCGCTCCCGTTAAACCAAGGAAACTCCTTAACACTGCTATAGCAGGTATTCTTGGATTCTTCGTGGCTGTGGGTATCAGCTTTGTGCTGGAACAGATGGACACAACATTCAAGACTGTCGCAGAAGTTGAGCGGGTCGTATCTGCGCCCATACTGGGAGCCATCCCGCATTTCGCCTTAACGCAGCGGAAACGCAAGAGGAAAGTCAGCAGCCGGCAGGCGCGCAAGACGGTGTACTAGATACTACGAATGACACCATGTCGGAAGGACGGATATGGATTTGGCGAGGCAACGCAAGAGTCCCAACGAATTCTCAGAGCTTATCATGTATCATGATCCCAGATCTCCGATATCTGAAGCGTTTCGCACCCTCAGGACTAACCTGGAGTTCGCGTCACCCGGGGAGCAGTTGCGATCTGTTTTGATAAGCAGCCCCGGGCCTGAAGAAGGCAAGAGCACAGTTGCTGCAAACCTGGCAATATCATTATCTCAAACAGGCAAGCAAGTGATTCTTGTCGATGCGGATATGCGCAAACCCACGCAACACAAACTGTTCTCCTTGCCAAATAGGGCAGGGCTTACCACACTGCTTGTGAAGGATGCAGAGCAAGATGTCAGGCAACAGACACCAGTCCCAGGCCTAAGCATCATTACCAGTGGTCCCATACCGCCTAACCCCTCAGAACTCCTTACGTCAGATAGGATGGATGCCGTAGTAGATTCCCTGGCTGATAAGGCAGACATTGTCATATACGATTCGCCTCCTATTGCCGTAGTGAGTGACGCAATAATCCTCGGCGCCAAGCTAGACGGGGCGCTCTTGGTAGTGAGGTTAGGCGTTACATCAAGAGAAGCTACGAAGAGGGCGCGAGAACTCTTGAAGACATCCCGCTCAAGAGTTTTGGGAGTAGTAGTCAATGAAGTAATGCCGAGACACGGGTATGGCAATTACCACTATTACTACTATTACAGCAAAAGCGAGGATGAAAATGACCCTGATTTCGAATGAGTTCAGTAATGATCATCGGTGACAGTCGTTTGGGTGTAGAAGACTTTGTAGATATCCATGTTCATATCCTGCCTGGGCTGGATGACGGCGCAAAGACCGAAGACGATGCAATAGCCATGGCAGGCGTCGCCTCCGCGTGTGGCACAGCAAAGATAGTAGCGACGCCTCACGTGGATCCCTTGCGTCTCCCATCCGGCTGCACACAGGTTAGGACGATTAAGAAATCAGTTGACTCCCTCCAGGATCTTATTACTTCCCGCGGCCTTTCCATCCAAGTCATGCCCGGTATGGAAATAGCGATGACTCCTGACCTAGTTGGGTATCTCATAAGGGGCGAAGTCATGACTGTTTCCGATGGAGGAAAATACGTCCTCGTTGAACTCCCTTTTCAGACGATTCCTTCCTACGCGGAAGAGGAAATCTTCAACTTAGCTGCAAATGGATACACTCCGATTATCGCCCATCCGGAAAGATGCCAACCGATTATCCGTAACCCCAACGCTCTAATGCCGTTTCTTAGGGCAGGCGCCTTGGCGCATGTCAATGCCCAAAGTCTCACAGGGAAAACAGGACACGGGCCGCAAAAGACCGCTGAAATCCTCCTCAGCCACGGCTTGGCCCACATCATAGCAAGTGACGGACATTCCGGCACATCCAGGCAACCCAGACTTGACCCGGCTTTTGAGATTGCCAGGCGCCTCCTGGGAGAAGACGAAGCGCTGAAGACGGTCAGAGACATTCCCTTTGCAATTGTCCATGGCAAGGATGTGCATGTTAATGAGCCGGAGGTGTACAAAGCTCGTCGTAAGTGGTGGAGTTTTCTGAGGAGGGCAGGCTCATGATGCTCTGTGAGACAAGTCTGCGCAAATGCATGCACGCATGGGTCCTATATCTTTTGACAGCCGCAGTCTTCGGACCAGGCCTCTTGTCGTTTACGTGCGAAGCAGCGCCGGTCTTTATCCGGATCCAGCCTGATGACGCTATTCGGTCCGGCATGATCCTACCCGGCGTTGAAGGCCTGTGCGTAGAAGGAGTCTTGCGCGCTCCGGTCTTTTTGCAAGACCCGCAATGCTCGGGACTGTCTCTCAGCACATGTCAGGTGGGGTTTGCCCTACCTTCATTCATATCGCCTTGGGGACACACCCTGACAACCGGCATGACAGTGGGAAGGCAACAAATAAGGTGGGGGCCGGGCACAACAGGAGGACTCCTTCTTTCAGACCAGGCATCTCTTGACGGGATTGTATTTCAACTGGTTCTGGATGAAATCCGCTATACTCAAATTCAGGCAGCACGGGATTTCGATGCAGGGAAGTGGCTGTTTGCCCATAGACTGGAGGGACGTGCGCTTCCGAACCTGAAGATAGGCATCTCTGAAGCCATAGCTGTCTCAGGCGGATTCCGAATGGGATTTGCTCACCTGATACCTGCATGCCCTTACTATCTCATACAACACTTGACCATTAAAGAAGACAGGGAACAAGACAAATGGACAAACGCTTTGGTGTCAGTGGATGCTTCAGTCAATCTGAGAGACGACCTCCTGGCCTATGCCGAGTTCATGGCTGATGACTTTCCATGGGCCATGAGCGCCAAAGGACGAGTTCCCTACATGGTAGGAGGGGTTGTAGGCATAAGTCTCACTAAACCTCTGCACCTTGCTGCCGGAGCGCCGATTCTCTTGACCCGTGCTCGCGAGCAGTTGAGGGAGGCTGCTGCCCGGGCGCCTGTACTCGCGACATCCCAAGGAGGACATGATACGCCTGATACTTGCTACTCAGTAACAGCTGAGTATGTGAGAATCAATAATTACGTCTACAGCCACAAAAACCCTGATAACACATACGTGACACAGACCGGACAACTGATAGGTCACCCCCTGGGCCCGGACGCTGACGGAGTGTACCTAATACTGGCAGTGAATTCGCGTCCTGAACTTGAGCCTATGAACCTGCGACAGGCAAGTCTCTTCTTCGGCTATGAACGACACGGCGAGGGAGCGCTGGGCGAGCCATGGCGCCCTTCCCATGGAATAGAACGCGAGTTCCTGTGGGGAATCGTCGAGACTCGGAAGGTCTTTGGGCTGTCCGCCGGTGTAGACATACTGCCTGTAGCTGCTGATCGCAGCCAGACTGCAGACATCCCTTTTGGGCATGAAAGCGCTTATGTGCGGAATAACACACAGCTTGAGGCAGCGCTGGAGCTATCCCTTAGAGTAGAAAGCATAGACAACGCCAGTCATGTTCCTGGTGTCCGAGGCATGGAGGGGAATATTGCCATTGCTGTCAGGCTTCATTATGGACACCCTTCTCCGGATCCTTGAGTGATTTTGCAGGAGTTTCACATCGAAATGACGAATGTTTTCCTGTCGTGTTTTGTAACACTCTGACATCAGAGCTACACGCCACTTTGAAATAGGAGAGACAAGCAGGTAATGGATCAGATGGATTATGAAATCGATCTTGTTGAATGCCTTCGAATATTAGGAAGACGAAAATGGCTCATTCTTGCCATCATAACGGCAAGTGTGCTTAGCGCATACATAGTAAGCTCAACAATGACAAAAGTCTACAGCGCCTCATGTGTGATCATGATAAGGCCTAACCCGCTTGCCGGGTCAATTTCGCTTCAGGAAGGCGCAACAGGCACCCCCCAGGCTAGCATCAAGGATTACGTTGAGATTCTTACCACCCGTGCGTTGGTAGAAGAGACCCTGGCAAGACTGGGTTGGTTGAGTTCAGATACTCCTGAAGAGATTGACTTATGGCATAAAGCGCTGTCAGCAAGTCAAATATCAGGAACTAACATGGTGAAGGCGTCTGTAGAAAACAGCAATCCTGACAGGGTTGCGGACTTCCTCAACTCCCTGGTAGAGGCGTGTAGAGACAAGAAGCAAGCAATCAACCTGCAATCTATCAGCGCAGCTAAAGCTTATATTGAAAAGCAACTGGCTATCGCGGAGCAAAGGCTCGGGGAAAATGAGGAGGCACTGGTTAAGTACAAACAGAGTAACGCAATAACAAATCCGTCAATTGAAACCATTGCCGGCACTGCCAGAATTGTGATTCTCGAGAAGCTCCTT
>JAPXLY010000066.1:0-8009 GCA_033809295.1 Bacillota bacterium | reverse complement strand
AGCGCGGCGACAGTTACTGCTGTCAGCCCTGTTCTGCCTCCGTCTGCCACACCTGATGCGCTTTCTACATATGTCGTGACTGTGCTCGTCCCGAACACGGCGCCGGCAACTGTGCCGATGGCATCCGCGAGCAAGGCCTGATCCGCCTTAGGCAGTTCACCCTCTTTATTGAGGAAGCCTGCCTTCGTTGATACGCCGATAAGTGTTCCGACTGTATCGAACATATCTACGAACGTGAAGGTAAATATTATAGCTATTAGTCCTACATCAAATACCCCGCGGAAGTCCATCTGCATGAAGGTAGGAGCCAGACTCGGCGGGCTGCCGATGATATCTGCAAGCCCCATTGGACGCGGGCTTAACCCGAGTAGCATACTGACTATTGTTGTGATAAGGATGCCAAGCAGTAGCGATCCCTTGATGTTGTATGCGATTAGGATCCCCATTATCACAAGGCCAAACACGAAGAGCAAGACGTTAGGCGATGATATGCTGCCAAGGCCTACAAGTGTCGCCGGATTCTCTACGATAACCCCTGCCGACTGGAGCCCGATAAACGCTATGAATAGACCGATACCGACACTGACTGCAAGTTTAAGCGTCATTGGGATGTCATTGACTATTCTCTTCCTAACAGGGAGTATTGAGAGTATAAGGAATATCACACCATCGATAAATACTGCTGCAAGGGCAACCTGCCAACTGATTCCCATTCCCAGGACTACCGTGTACGCAAAGAATGCGTTAAGGCCCATACCCGGAGCCAAGGCAAAGGGATAGTTGGCGAGGATCGCCATGAGGAGTGTGCCTACGACACTGCCTAAGATGGTTGCTACCATTACTGCGCCTGTGTCCATTCCTGTAACACCAAGTATGGACGGGTTGACAATGATAATGTAAGCCATTGTCATGAATGTGGTAACACCTGCGAGCAACTCAGTTCTTGCGTCTGTCCCATGGGCTTTGAGCTGAAATGTGCGTTCGAGAAAACCATCATTTGCTGTGTGAAGCTTCGGACTAGCCATTCCATGACCTCCTTCACCGAAAGCTAACCGTTATGTATTTGCGCCGTGTACAGCCGCCCTTTCCAATCGATTATGCCCTCCTTCCCCGGCGGCCGGTAATATACAAGGCGCGGCTTTCTCACTGATTATGTTCGACAAGTAATTAGAAAAACCTTCCTATCAAGGCCCGGTGCCCGGTCAAAAAGGCCCGGTCAAAATAGAGCAGTGAAAATTACGCCGGCTTACTGAGTGACGCGACGAAGCTTGATACTACATGCTCCAGATCTTCTTCAGTAAGGCCGGGGTGCACGGGTAGTGAAAGCACAGAAGCACATGCTTCTTCCGTTACCGGACAGGAAAGGCGGAAGTGATCAAACCGGCCTTCGAAACAAGGTTGGGCGTAAATCGGAACAGGATAGTGCATTCCAGTCTCTACACCGAAAGTCTTAAGTGTGTCTGCCAGGCCATCTCTGGTGGTGTCTGCCTTGTTTGCATCTATTGATACTGTATACTGATGAAATACGTGGTCTGAATGGGGTGCCGTGTAAGGCGTCCTGACTCCTCTTCCTTCAAGCACGCCCAGCTTCTCCGTGATGTAGGCTGCGTTATTGCGCCTCGTGCCTGAGAACTCATCTATGAGCTTTACCTGTTCAATCCCTATGACGGCTGCCACTTCAGTCATGCGGTAATTATATCCAATGAGAGTGTGATTATATTTGCTCTCCTGGCCGATGTTTCTCAGGCGTCTTAAACGCATGGCAATGTCATGGTCTGAAGTGGTAAGGAATCCCCCCTCCATGGTATGGAGGTTCTTTGTGGTATACGTGCTGAAACATGTAATATCTCCGATGGTTCCGATCTTCCTGCCTCTATACTTTGCTCCGATGGCTTGTGCAGCGTCTTCAACAATGAAAAGGCTGTGCTTCTTTGCAATAGCTTCGATCTCGTCCATTTCGGCAGGCTGCCCGTACAGGTGGACAGGCTCAATCCCCACTGTTCTAGGGGTTATGCTCTGTTCTATGAGGACAGGATCAATATTGAAGGTCTTGGGATCGATATCGACAAATACCGGCGTCGCACCGCAATAGAGGATAGCATTGGCAGATGACGCAAAGCTAAACGGTGTGGTAATGACCTCATCTCCGGGCCCGACTCCGAGAGCCAGAAATGCCAGGTGTAGGGCTGCTGTCCCGGAACTGACAGCGATCACGTGCTTACATCCGAGGTAGCCGGCTAAAGCGTTCTCCAAATCCATTACCTTGCGTCCTTGTATCAATCTGCCTGACCGAAGCACTGACATGACTGCATCTTCAATTGCAGGGCTATGGTAGGGGCTTGCCATCCGGACCGGGTGAAACGAAGGGCAGGGCGAATTCTCAGCGTGTCCCATGATATCTTCCTTTCCATATTTTCCTGTACCTAGTATACAGTTAATGCCCTGTCTCTTGAAGAGAGACAAAGGCACAAGGAATTAATTCTCTAAGAGAAAACAATCTCCTGCCTGCTTTAACTACTTCTCGAATAACCTCCGGAACTGAAGTTGTCTATGTGCCCGGGTTCGGTTAAAATGGAGTCCGGAGGGTTAAAATGAACGATATTTTGAGTGGGTTGAATCCTATGCAGCGGCAAGCAGTCTGCCATACCGATGGGCCGCTGCTTATACTTGCAGGTGCAGGGAGCGGTAAAACCAGAGTCCTAACGAACAGAATCGCGTATCTCATAGGAGAAAAAGGAGTATTCCCCGGCAGTATCCTTGCGGTCACCTTCACGAACAAGGCTGCCCGGGAGATGCGTGAGCGTGTCGAAGGCCTTGTAGGGCCGTGGAGTAAATCTGTTTGGGTAAGCACGTTCCACGCGTTTTGCGCGAGAGTGCTGAGGCGGGACATTGATAAGCTCGGGATGTCCAGGGGATTTACCATCTTTGACTCATCTGATCAGAGATCCGCTATGAAGAAGGCGCTGAGCAGGCTGAACCTTGACGAGCAGAACGTTCAGCCGGATGCGGTATTACACAAGATAAGCAGCGCAAAGAGTGAACTTGTGGATGCAGAAGAGTATGCACGCGAAGCTGACGGATTCTGGGAAAAGCAAGTGGCAAGGCTCTACCCGGTTTATCAACAGATTCTTCGCGAGAACAACGCGCTTGATTTTGACGACTTGCTCGTGGAGACGGTGAGGCTGTTCCGGGAATCACCTGAGATCCTCGATCGTTACAGAAAGCAATTAAAGTACATTCTTGTTGATGAATATCAGGACACCAACAGAGTCCAGTACGAGCTTGTAAATATCCTCGCAGAAGAGAGCAGAAACCTTTGCGTATGCGGTGATCCGGATCAGTCTATTTATGAGTGGAGAGGCGCAGACATAAGAAACATCCTTGATTTTGAATCTGATTATCCTGACGCTACAGTCATCAAGCTGGAGCAGAATTACCGTTCGACCCAGATCATCCTGGATATTGCCAATAACGTGATATCCCGGAATCAATCCAGAAAAGAGAAGGATCTGTGGACCCAGAATGGAGAAGGGTGCCAGGCTGTGTGTTATCAGGCTTATAACGGACGGGATGAAGCTTCCTTTGTGGCAGCGGAAATCGAAAAAGCCATGATAGGAGGGGCAAGCCGGCTAAGGCACGGCGACTTTGCGGTATTGTACCGCACAAATGCGCAGTCCCGTGTGTTTGAAGAGGTTTTCATGAGTCGCGGCATTCCATATAAGGTCGTAGGCGGGCTTAAGTTCTACGAGAGAAAAGAGATTAAGGATATCCTGTCTTATCTCAGGCTCATCCTGAATCCTGATGACATGATAAGCTTGAGCCGTATTGTGAATGTGCCAAAGCGCGGGGTGGGAGAGGCTACTCTGGCGAAGTACATTGATTA
Source organism: Bacillota bacterium (assembly GCA_033809295.1). Classification (GTDB taxonomy): domain Bacteria; phylum Bacillota; class SHA-98; order UBA4971; family UBA4971; genus UBA4971. The sequence continues at coordinate 4,126 of JAPXLY010000066.1, read as the reverse complement.
TGCAGGTGGAAAGAATATTCACTTGCTCACTGCGTTTCAAGACGTTACTGCTGTGTCAGGGGTCCCGGCCAAGACCCGGCAGGCTCTCATGGAGTTTGGCGAGTCTATCGAATCACTTGGCGCCAAGGTTCATCAGAGGCCTGTTACTGAGGTCCTCAGCAGCCTTCTGGATCTTTCAGGATACGTGAAGGCGTTGGAAGAGGAGAAAACGGTTGAGGCTATGTCCAGGGTGGAAAACGTCAAGGAGCTCCTTTCCGTTGCACGGGAATTTGACGCCAGGGATGCGGAGGGGCGCGGTGTTGCAGGTTTTTTGGAGGAAGCTGCGCTTATCGCTGATGTTGACCTGTTCGACGAAGATCAGGAAGGGGTCACATTGATGACTCTCCACTCTGCCAAGGGTTTGGAATTCCCCTGGGTGTTCATGGTGGGTATGGAAGAAGGCCTTTTGCCCCACTCCCGTACTATGCTTGACGAGACCGGGCTGGAAGAGGAGAGACGGCTGTGCTATGTGGGTATCACCAGGGCGGAGAAGATGTTGCACTTCACCTTTGCCTTACAGCGCATGCTGTACGGGGAAGTCATGATGTGCGCTCCGTCCCGGTTCCTTGAGGATGTGCCGAGAGAGCTCCTTGTGCCGGCGAAGAGAATGGCTGAGTATGGAGGGGTGAGCCCTGTCGCCGGGATAGGCTCTGGTCGGATAGGAAGGAGTATCAGGCCTCTGGGTTCAGCGTTCACACCTGGTCTGCCAAGGACTTCACCGGCTTTTGAATCACGTGCTGACCGCGATGCCGAACCGTACCGGGCAGGCGACAAAGTGAGATCGCCTCATTGGGGTATCGGAACGGTGATAAGCTCAGAAGGCGAAGGAGACAAACTCATCATATCGGTGGCTTTCCCTAACCAGGGAATCAAGAGGCTGCTGGCTTCAATTGCTCCTATAGAGCGAGTCACCTGACAGATTGATGTTGGTTTTCAGGGAGGGGCGGTTATGAGCGACAAAAGGCAAATTGAGGAGCGGTTGAGAAAACTCAGAGAGGAAATCGAGTACCACAACTACCGCTACTACGTCCTGGATGACCCTGTGATCTCAGATGTTGAGTTCGACAGTCTCATGAAGGAACTCATCAGTCTTGAGGATGCGCACCCTGAGCTTGTGACGGAAGATTCGCCTACACAACGGGTGGGCGCTCTGCCAATTACGGCTTTTGCACAGGTTGTCCATGGTTCTCCTATGATGAGTCTGGCTAACACGTACTCGATTCAGGAATTGAAAGCATTCGACACGAGAGTGAGGAAAGCCCTTCCGGGAGAGCCTGTGGAATATGTCGCTGAGCTCAAAATCGACGGACTTGCCGTATCCCTTACATATGAGGACGGGTATTTTGCGCGTGGCGCGACAAGGGGAGACGGCACCCGCGGGGAAGATGTGACTCATAACTTGAAAACCATCCGCTCCATACCTATACGCCTCAGGGATAACAATAGGGCGACAGTGGATGTGCGCGGTGAGGTTTTCATGCCCCGGCGCGAGTTCATGAAGCTCAATGAGGAACGCAGATTAAGCGGAGATGCGCTCTTTGCAAACCCGAGGAATGCGGCTGCGGGTTCCCTAAGGCAGATGGATCCGAGGATTACGGCTGCAAGGCAATTAGATATGTTTGCTTATGGGATAGGGGATGCCGGCGGAGTTGCGTTGACTACCCAGATGGAAGTCTTGGATTTCTTAAGGAAATCAGGTTTTCGGGTAAACCCCAATGTAAAGCTGTGTCAGGATATTGACGAAGTCATGAATTATGCCAAAATATGGAACGAGAGAAGAGAAGGCATTGACTATGATATTGACGGTGTAGTCGTGAAAGTCAATTCTTTGGAACAGCAGGCGAGGCTGGGCGCCACAGCGAGGACTCCCCGTTGGGCGACGGCGTACAAGTTTCCTGCAAAGCAAGGGACGACTGTTATAAAAGATATAGTTGTTCAGGTGGGCAGGACAGGCGCTCTTACGCCTGTGGCTTTGCTTGAGCCTGTGGAACTTGCAGGCTCAGTCGTGACAAGAGCTACCCTTCATAACGAAGACATCATAAGATCGAAAGATATCCGTATAGGTGATACAGTTGTCGTGGAGAAAGGCGGGGATATCATCCCCGAAGTCGTCAAGGTTATTACTGAGGCGAGAACCGGAAACGAGCGGGACTTCGTGATGCCCGGGAAATGTCCGGAATGCGGGAGTGATGTGGTAAGAGCGGAAGGGGAGGCTGTGTCCCGCTGCACCGGCGAGGCTTGTCCGGCTCAAATCCGTGAAGGAATAATCTTCTTTGCGTCAAGGGATGCAATGGATATCGAGGGCATAGGGCCGCAACTGGTATCCCAACTGCTTGCATCCGGACTTGTCCGGGGGTTTGATGATATCTATTCACTCAGCTTTGAAGACCTGGTCAAGCTGGAACGTATGGGAGTGAAATCCGCCGAGAATTTGCTGGACGCTATCGGGGACTCCAAGAATCGCCCTCTGCACAGATTGATAAATGCTTTAGGGATTCGACATGTCGGAGAGAGAACCGCCCGCGACCTGGCAGTCCATTTTGGGTCCATGGAGAAGCTATCTGGGGCTACGTATGATGAGCTTACGAGCATTCCCAGCGTCGGGCCTAAAGTTGCCGAGAGTGTGGTTACGTTTTTTCAAGATCCGAGAAACTCGGAAATCCTTCGTGTGCTACAGGCCAAAGGCGTGAATATGGTAGAACATCAAAGCCTTGCCTCGTCTCGGAAGGTAAGCCATTTTGCCGGAAAGACGGTGGTGTTTACAGGCGCTCTCGAGAGATTCACAAGGAAAGAAGCGGAGGACGCAATTCTTGCTTCAGGCGGTAGGCCTTCCGGGAGTGTCGGAAAAAACACTGACTACGTGATAGCCGGTAAGGATCCCGGGTCTAAGTACGATAAGGCGAGATCCCTTGGAGTTGCCGTCCTTACCGAAGACGAGTTCGAAAGGATGCTTAAGGGGGATGAAATGTGAACATTACCAAAGAAGATGTGGAACGCATATCAATCCTTGCCAGGCTTGACTTAAGCGAAGATGACAAATCCCTGTTCGCTCAGCAATTATCGGGGATTGTCAGCATCATCGGCGCTTTGGCGGAGGTGGATACCGAAGGCATGGACAAGATGATATCCCCGGGAGGGCTTGCTAATGTTCTTAGAGAAGATGTCGTATTGCCTTCCGTAGATCCGGAAGAAGCGTTGTCAAATGCCCCGGAGAGGGAAGGCGCGTTCTTCAAGGTGCCAAGGATTATGGAAGTGGATTAAGTAGATCACCATAAGTAATCGCCGGTTCCACAGAGTGTACGTACCGTGCAGGGTGGCCCCGCAAGGTATGTACGCTTTCTGAGGCCGGTGTTGCACTAAGGGGACGGCTCCCCAAGCGGGTTGCCTTGGCAAAACAATCACCGGCAAACCAAGGCCTCGGAAAACGAGGGAAAACCAGTGAACTCATACTTAGCGGATGTCTGGCCGGGGGCTGTTAGCAGATAGGGGGGATACGATTGAGATTAAACGAACTTAAAGCCCATGAGCTTCTACCCATGATAAGACGGAAAGAAGTTACTGTTGAAGAGGCTGTCACTGAAACGCTTCAACGGATAGCAGCCGTAGACGGGACTATCCAGGCGTATATTACCGTCGCAAGTGAGCAGGCGCTGAGGAAAGCCAAACAGGCTGACGCAAGGCTTAAGAAAGGCGAACCTGCCAGGTTGCTTGAGGGGCTTCCCGTTGCGATAAAGGATAATATCTGCACAAAAGGCCTGAGGACTACGAGCGCGTCCCGGTACTTGGATGATTTCATACCTCCTTATGACGCTACTGTTGTTCGACGCCTGGAGGATGCGGGTGCAATTATCGTGGGGAAGACGAACTTAGATGAATTCGCCATGGGGTCTTCTACGGAGAATTCCGCCATGTTTCCTACCGGAAACCCCTGGAATTTGAAGAGAGTGCCCGGGGGATCCAGTGGAGGCAGCGCTGCTGCCGTCATAGCAGACGAGGCTGTCTTTGCCCTTGGCTCAGATACCGGAGGGTCAATTCGTCAGCCTGCGTCTTTTTGCGGTATTGTAGGCCTAAAACCAACTTACGGCCT
>JAPXLY010000065.1:0-8016 GCA_033809295.1 Bacillota bacterium | reverse complement strand
CGCGGAAACCCATGAGATTACTCCTGCAAGACTGGCTGAGGTTGTCGAGGACTACGGCAGGAAGAAGCAGTCTGTCGGGCTCTCATACACTTATTCCGAGCCTTTGATTTGGTTCGAATTCGTGTTGAACACTGCCAGGCTTGTGCGTGGAAAAGGTTTCAAGAACGTGCTGGTGACAAATGGCCATGTTAACGAGGAACCGCTCCTGGAGCTGCTTCCATACATAGACGCCATGAATATTGACGTAAAATCATTCTCTCCTGCCTTCTATACCAAGGTATGCCATGGGAAGCTTGAACCCGTGTTGCGAACAGCCGAAACTGCACGGAAAGCAGGTTGTCATATCGAAATTACGAACCTTTTGATACCCGGCTTGAATGACTCTGAGGATGAAATCCGGAAGTTGGTCAAGTGGGTTGCTACAGAGCTTGGCGACACAACGCCTTTGCATTTCTCCAGGTACTACCCGGCATATAAGTTCAGTCAGCCTCCGACTCCGATTGAAACACTACGAAAGGCGGCTGATATCGCGGAGCAGAGCCTAAAGTACGTCTACCTTGGGAATGTCCCGGGCATGGAAGGTAGTGACACTTTCTGTTATGAGTGTGGCAACAAAGTGATCAAGCGCACTGTCTTCGGTGTGGCCAGATTCAGTTTGAGGGACGGCGAGTGCAAGTATTGCGGCGCCCCTATCCACATTATTCAGACTTAATTGCTTCTGTCGGACAAGAGTGCCCTGTACGATCTTGTCCTGATCCAAGAAAACAATGTTTTGGGAGTGTTTTTGAAGGAGTTCCTGTTACGCTGTCGAACCCTATTCTTGAATGTCACAAGAAAAGGAGGGATACGGATGAAGAAGAAGCTGCTTATAGCTGTGGTGATTATAGGCGCGATGGCGCTTGCCGGTGTAGCATCTGCAGCAAACCACATCGGCGTCGGCTACTACTTTCAGGGAGATGCAAGAGGTTTGACCCTAAAAGGCGAATTGGCGCTTACTGACACGATAGGTGTGGGCCTGGATTACTTCGGTATTGAAAACGCAGGCTGGACCGATATTTGGGGATCGATGGATCTTAAGGAGTTCGGCGATGCTCTTGTCGGCGCATACGGAGGAATCAGACTACATACCGGCGGCGGAGTTTCCCCTGCTTTCCTAGTGGGCGTATGGGGAGAACAGCCTGTACACCCGCAACTCGTGGTCTATGGCGATGCAGGCCTCGGCGTCAGATTCGGTTCCGGCAGCGCCAAGGCGTGGCTGGAGGCTTCAGGCGGCGTTATGGCCGATATCTACGCCCCGTTCTGGCTGGCCGGCGAGATTATCCTCAAGACCCAGAATGCACCCAGCACTACAGGGTTCAGGGTGCTTGTGGGCATGGATTTTTAGACATCCGGTATTAGGCTTTTCTTATAAGTCTCAACGAAATAATCAGATGTGAAACAGGCTGCGCGACTTCACCCGGAATGGGGGCCGCAGCCTGTTTTGCATCTATTCCGGATCGAAACTACGCTTGAAATGACTACTATCCACAGTTCAGAAACGTGCCGGAAAACCCATCACGAATTCCAAAAGCGCGATGGGAAATCGACTGCGCTCCAAAAGAATTCCATCAAGGGTATTGCATAAATATACGACATGAGTGTATAATGATGCCATATTGCCTGGTGCACAGATGCAGCCCGGGAAATCCTTCTGTTCTCAGGTTTGCGCGGTCCCTGTGCGATCCGGCAGGTAACGCAATGAAGACCTTGATAGTCTTTCAGTAGCAGTAGCAGTAAGGTGGGATGTGGTTGTGATTCGCGTTGGAATAGTGGGTGCGGCAGGGTATGCCGGAGGAGAGCTTATAAGGCTCCTCTTGGGTCATGAAGGGGTTTCGATCACTAATCTTGTTTCACGGACCTTTGCAGGTAAATCCGTTTCAGAGGTTTATCCGGGTTACAACGGCTATGACCTGCCTCATTTCAAGGAGGCGTCCCAAGACGAGCTGGCCGGCGGATGCGATGTGGTTTTTCTGGCTTCGCCTTCCGGAACTGCCTGGCCCTTGATAGAGGACCTTATTGCCATAAACCCGGAAATGAAGATAATCGACATAGGTTCAGACTTGCGGTTAAAAGACCCTTTGCTCTACCGAGAATGGTACGGATATACACATGGTGCTCCCAAGTTGCTGTCTGACTCGGTGTACGGTTTGACCGAATTGCACGCCAAGGAGATAAGCGGCGCTCAGCTTGTGGCGAATCCGGGATGCTATCCTACTGCGACCATTCTTGCATTTGCCCCTCTTGTCCGTTTCGGGCTCATCAGCATGAACAGCATTATTGTAAATGCCCTCTCCGGCGTATCGGGCGCAGGAAGAACCCTGGGACAAGGTTATCATTTCCCGGAGTGCAATGAAAACATGAGGGCGTATGGGCTCCTCCGTCACAGGCACATCCCTGAGGTTGAACAGGAACTTGCCGCAATTGCCAGGGCGGGGGGGCATGATGAGGCGGTGAGTCTGAGCTTCACTCCCCACCTGGTCCCGTTGAACCGCGGGATCCTGGTCACAGGCTATGCAGGTTTCAGATGGGACTCAGAAGGAGATTCGGGTTTCACCCGCGCTAACGCGGGCCCAGGCATTAGCCGGGATCCAGGTGCTAGCCGGGACCCAGGCATTAGCTGGGATCCAGACATTAACCGTAATCCCTGTATTAACTGCGATCCAGGTGTCACCTTGGACGCTTCGGGTCTTACAGAAGTCTATAAGAGGTTCTATCAGGGGAAGAAGTTCATCCGAATTCTGCCTCCGGATCAGATCCCCCAGACCAAGGCAGTGGCAGGATCGAACTACTGTGACATCAGCGTTAGGGTGGACAAAAGGACAGGAAGAGTCCTGGTTATGTCCGCAATAGATAATCTTGTGAAAGGCGCTGCCGGCCAAGCCATCCAAAACATGAACCTGATGTTCAGCGAACCTGAGGATAGAGGGCTCAACTTAGCTCCGCTCTGGCCATGAGGCACCGGCGGGCAAAAGTATGGCGTCCTTGGGACAAAGGGATGGAAAAACCAAGGCTTTGTAGAGGAGCATATGAGAAGTAGAAGCGTAGCAGTGGCGGAAGAGAGCAGAGGGAAAAGAGAGCAGAGGGAAAAGGTCGAGGAAGAGAGGCGATAGGCAGAATGTTGGAGCGAGAAGAGCAAGAAGACAAGGCCAAAGGAAGCTGGCAACGAGTGTCGGGCGGGGTTGCGCTGCCCCGGGGTTTTCAAGCATCAGGGGTGCATTGCGGAATAAAGAAGTCCCGTCGTGACCTTGCACTGATCGTATCAGAGAAGCAGGCTCAGGCCGCAGGCGTCGTTACGTCTAACCTGGTGAAGGCTGCGCCTGTCCTTGTAACCATGGAACACCTGAAGTCCGGGTTTGCCGGGGCAATAGTGGCAAACAGCGGAAACGCCAATGCTTGCACAGGCGAGGCAGGGCTTAGGGATGCCCGAATCATGGCTGCCGAAACCGCCTCTGCCCTTGGCATCAGTCCGCAAGAGGTTTTGGTGGCTTCCACAGGAGTGATAGGGAAGCCCTTGCCAATAGGTAACATCCGTGAAGGGATTCCTGTTGCAGTGTCCAGGCTGAGCCCCGAGGGTTCAAGTGATGCTGCCGAGGCTATTCTTACTACTGACCGAACTGCCAAGGAAATCGCTCTGAAAGGATGCATCTCGGGCCGAGACGCATCAATTGGCGGAATCTGCAAAGGGTCAGGGATGATTCATCCCGACATGGCCACTATGCTTGGGTTCATCACCACCGATGTGGCAATCACACCTGTTATGCTAAAGAGAGCCCTGGTTCAGTCTGTGGACGAGTCCTTTAATATGATCACGGTGGATGGAGATACGAGTACCAATGACATGGTAATAGCAATGGCTAACGGACTTGCCGGCAATAAGGTAATAGACGGGGAAGGCCCTGATTTTCATGAGTTTTGCCTTGGGCTTCAGGCGGCTACGGCATCTCTTGCCAAAATGATTGTGAAGGACGGGGAAGGCGCCACGAAGTTCGTTGAAGTCAGAGTCGTACGCGCAGATACTGTGGAGGACGCCAGACGCATTGCCAAGTCAGTCGCGTCTTCGAATCTGGTCAAGACTGCAATTTTCGGAGCTGATCCCAATTGGGGACGGATTCTGGCTGCTGCAGGAAGGGCCGGAGTGGATTTTCGTCCGGATTTGACAGATGTGTATATCGGAGATGTCCTCGTAGCACGTTCCGGGAAGGCCAATGGTTTTGGCGAAGCCGGCGCCGGGAAGGCGAGTGGTTTCGATGAAGCCTGCGCCAGGAAGGCGTTAGCTAAGACGGATATAGAAATCATAATTGATCTTAATGCCGGTAATAGAAGTGCATCTGCCTGGACGTGCGATTTGACTTACGACTACGTAAAGATAAATGCGAGTTATACATCCTAAGGAGGGGTATGTATGGATGTTGCGGGCGAAAGAGCAAGGATACTGGTAGAGGCTTTACCATACATAAGATCATTTTTCGGCAAAACCGTTGTAGTAAAGTATGGCGGGTCTGCCATGACAGACTCCAAGTTGAGGACGATGGTGGCCGCGGATCTCACCCTCCTTAGATATGTAGGCATGAATCCTGTCATTGTCCACGGCGGGGGGAAGGAGATTACTGAATTCATGATGCGCCTGGGGAAAGAACCTGTGTTTGTCAACGGGCTTCGGGTGACGGATGCTGACACCGCCGAGATAGCTGAAATGGTGCTTACAGGCAAGATAAATAAAGAGATCGTGTCACTGATAAACCAAAGCGGTGGAAAGGCTGTTGGGCTTTCAGGGAAGGATGCATGCCTGATTACGGCCGCCAGGGCGGAGCCGGAGAAACGTTGCTCACCAGGTGGGACATGCCAGACAGTGGATCTGGGTTACGTAGGGACTGTCACGAAAATAGACCCAGGGATCATAGACGTAATAGCCGAGGCCGGGTTTATTCCTGTAATATCGCCTGTGGCTGCGGATGAGAACGGCATTACCCTGAACATAAACGCTGATCATCTGGCAGGCAGTCTTGCGTGCGCCCTCAAGGCTGATAAGTTGGTCATGCTGACAGATGTTGAAGGGATCATGCGTAACCTTGGGGATGCGTCATCGCTCATAGAAGAGCTTACCATCGATGAGGTAAAAGAGATGATGCAATACGGACACATTGCGGGAGGTATGATCCCGAAAGTCGGGGCTTGTATCACTGCTTTAGAGGGGGGAGTTGAGCGGACGCACATAATAGACGGCAGTCGCCCGCATTCTCTCCTACTGGAGATGTTCACTGATAAGGGAATCGGGACAATGATTCTCAAGGAGAAGAAATGAGGCGCTGAAGGACTCTGCGGGAGAACGGAAGGGAGGGAGGCAAGAGAGTGTCCGCCGGGGGCGGATTCTTATGCCAGGATTATGGAACACTTGAAGACTGAGGAAGTTCAGGACTTGACAAGGGATTACGTTATGAATACATACGGCCGGGCCGGGATTTCCTTGACTCGGGGGTCCGGGGCCAGGGTTTGGGATGCTGAAGGCCGGGAGTATTTGGATTTTGTGAGTGGAATTGCGGTATGCGGATTAGGCCATTGCCATCCCAGGGTTGTGGCTGCCATCAGGGAACAGGCAGGCAAATTAATGCATTGCTCTAACCTCTATCACATTGAGAACCAGGCCCTCCTCGCCCGGATGTTGCTGGAGGGATCGCCATTTGGTAAGGCGTTCTTCTGCAACAGCGGCACTGAGGCTAATGAAGCTGCAATTAAGCTGGCCAGGAAATATGCCAGGGTAAAACACGGGGTTAGCAGGTACGAAATAGTGACAGCCCTGGAGTCCTTTCATGGAAGGACTCTGGGTTCTCTTACTGCCACAGGACAGGCCAAATACCACAAAGACTTCGGACCGCTTCTTTCCGGATTCAAATATGTGCCCTTCAATGACGTCGCTGCTATGGAACAAGCTGTGACAACGGAGACCGCTGCTGTCCTCTTGGAACCGATTCAGGGTGAAGGAGGGATTCATGTAGCGGACGAAAAATACCTTGGCCGGGTAAGGGAGCTTTGCGATGAGGCCGGAGCCATTCTCATCATGGACGAAGTCCAAACAGGCATGGGACGTACCGGTAAAATGTTCGCTTTTGAGCATTTCGGAATCGTGCCTGATGCCATAACCCTGGCAAAATCCTTAGGAGGCGGGTTTCCCATCGGGGCCCTTCTTGCTAAAGATGATGTTGCGGAAGTATTCTCGCCCGGGACCCACGCTGCCACCTTCGGTGGCAATCCATTGGCATGTGCTGCGGCATTGGCTGTTTTGGAGACTATACGTCATGAAGGCATCCTCGAGCATGTAATGACTGTAAGCCAAATCCTCTTTGATAGGCTCGAGACACTTAAGAAAGAATATCCCCAGGTAACTGAAGTGCGGGGACGAGGGCTGATGGTGGGGATTGAGGTGCGAGGCCTGTCAGATGCTCGCGTGGAAGCCCCTGCGAAACTCATATGTTCCAGGTGTGCGGACAAGGGGCTCCTGGTCAACGCTGTTGCAGACACGACGTTGCGTCTGCTTCCTCCCCTTATCATTGGAGAGGGAGAAGCGTATGAGGCGGTGGATATCATAGAAGAGGCTATGAGGGATGTCTCTTAACTCCGGGTTGCATACACATATATACTGTTTTTTGTAGCAGGAGTTCCGGCAGTATTTTCCGAATTAGAAAGAGGCACGCCAAATCCAGGACGTATAAGGAAGTGGCGGGCGTTATGGACTCCACTACCAAAGAAGGGCGGTATCGAATATGCTTGAGCCGAGGAGTTATCTCTTGGACAATGTCGCTCTAGGAATGCGTGGGAAGAGTCTCCTTTCCATTCACGACCTTAGCCGTGAGGAAGTATGGAAAATCTTTGAGGTCAGTTCCAAATTGAAGGAAGAGACGAAAACAGGCATCACCCATCATCTGCTTCGTGGAAAAACGCTGGCTATGATTTTCCTGAAACCTTCGACGCGGACGAGGGTTTCATTCGAGGTGGGTATGTGGCAGTTGGGCGGATATCCCTTGTTCTTGAGCTCTCAAGAACTCCAGCTTAAGAGGGGTGAGACCACTTCCGATACAGCTCAGGTCTTGTCCAGGTATGTCCATGGGATAATGATCCGCACGTTCGACCAGCAAGACGTAGAAGATTTGGCAAACTACGGGACAATTCCTGTTATCAACGGGCTTACGGATCTTCTGCATCCTTGCCAAGTCCTGGCAGACTACTTCACAGTCTATGAGAAACGCGGAAAAACCAAAGGCCTGAAGATGGTCTATGTTGGCGATGGAAACAACATGGCGCACAGCCTAATGTATGGAGGGGCGAAGGTCGGCATGCACGTGACCATAGCGTGTCCCCCGGAGTTACAGCCCCTTCCTGGGATAGTGGAGGCTGCAAGGGAAGACGGTAAAGCCGAAGGAGTCCAAATTGAGGTGACTCATGACCCGTACGCAGCAGTCAAAGGCGCTGACGTCATTTACACGGACGTGTGGGCTAGTATGGGACAAGAAGCCGAAACAGACAGGAAATCCCGCATTCTCAAACCTTACCGGCTTAACGAAGACCTTGTGAAAGCTGCAGAGAACAAGGACGTCATGGTCATGCATTGCCTACCTGCCCACAGAGGCGATGAAATTACCGACGGAGTCATGGACGGCCCTCATTCGGTCGTGTTTGATGAAGCGGAGAACCGTCTCCATGTGCAGAAGGCTATCCTTGCCTTGCTGATGCAGGATAAGTGCGAATAGCTGCGGGATAAGTCGCCGGACCGGCCGCCGGGCAGTGGCTGCACCAGTCGGGGGACCAGCCGCGGGGCCAACCGCCGGACAGTGGCCGAACCAGACATGGGGCTAACCGTAGGGCTAGCCCCCGCTCTGTTGAATGGCCCACTGGGTGAGCCAATCGATCGTACGAAGGCCCTCAGATCCGGCTGAATGGCTCACTGGATGGGCCAACCAACTGCACCGAAGCCATCGGATCCCC
>JAPXLY010000064.1:0-8136 GCA_033809295.1 Bacillota bacterium | reverse complement strand
GAATAATACACACAACAGGAGGCGATTAGCATGGAAGAGACTACATATCGTATACCGTTAATAGGCGAACAAGCCCCGTCTTTCAAAGCCAAGACTACAATGGGCGCGATCAGTTTCCCGGATGACTACAAAGGTAAATGGGTGATTCTGTTTAGCCATCCTGCAGATTTCACACCTGTCTGCACAACTGAATTCATTACGTTTGCGTCAATGCAGGAAGAATTTCGTAAGCGCAATTGTGAGCTTATCGGTCTGTCAATAGACGGCTTATTCAGCCACATAGCGTGGCTCAGGACAATCAAAGAGAAGATTGTATATAAGGATATGAAGGGTGTCGAAGTCAAATTCCCGGTAATTGAAGATATCAAGATGGATGTAGCCAAGAAATTCGGAATGCTGCAGCCTGCAGCCAGTGATACTCAAGCAGTAAGAGCTGTGTTCATTATTGACCCTGAATCGAAGATTCGCGCAATTCTTTACTACCCTATGTCAAACGGAAGAGAAGTAAATGAGATCATGAGGCTCTTGATAGCTCTTCAGACGTCCACTGAACACGGAGTCGCTACGCCTGCGAATTGGCAACCGGGTGATGACGTTATCATCCCGCCGCCAGGTTCATGCGGGCTTGCACAAGAACGTGTTGAAAAGGCAGGCGAAGACTACTACTGTCTCGATTGGTTCTTGTGCTTTAAGAAACTGGCAGAAGAAACTTCTCCCAGCAGTTAGATTACTGGGGAATATTCCGTGACCGGACAGGAGGTATGCATGATGACGAAAAGGCTGGAGATCTACAAATGTGAGATCTGCGGGAACATTGTCGAGGTGATCCATGAGGGCGTAGGTAAACTGGTATGTTGCGGGAAACCCATGGTGCTCAAGACAGAAAATACCCAGGACGCTTCCAGGGAGAAGCACGTTCCTGTGGTTGAACGTACGGCCCGTGGCGTGAAGGTTGCAGTAGGAAGCACCCCTCACCCGATGGAAGAGGATCACTTCATTGAATGGATACAGGTAATCGCTGACGGGAAGGCTTATCGGGAATTCCTGGAGCCAGGCGATCTCCCTGAGGCAGTATTCAGCATTGAAACAGAAGATATCACCGCAAGAGGATACTGCGACAAACACGGACTGTGGAAAACCACCTGAGTAGATCACCATGAGTGATCCCCATTTCCAGCAAGTGTACGTACCGTGCGGGGCCACCCAAGACCTCGGAAAACCAGCGAAACCCAGTAAACTCATACCTGGATCGCCTGGAACCGGTTATAGGCAGCGCTGACCTTTCGGAATAAGCAGTCCGAGGGTCGGCGCTGCCTTCGCCTACTTATCACACCATAGCTTTCCTGCTTTGGCAAAGTTGTCAGTCTTCATCTCCCTCACGATGATGCTGACTGCTGTCTCCGGACAATTCAGGGATTCAACGACTGCTTTGGTAACCTTCTCGACGAGAACACGTTTCTCTCCCAGTGTTCTGCCTTCGATGAGCTCAATCTGGACAATTGGCATCCTTGGCAACCTCCTTTTACGAGTCAGATGAAAGCCCTTGCAGATATCAGTCCGGACGCGTGTTCCCGGTGAGTCGCATTGGGCGTACCGTAGTATTCTCCGCGGTGATACCAAGTCCTCTCAAAACTGAAATAATGTGAATTGCGCATTAAACCTCTCACAGATATTTGCTTCAATTGGCATTATGCCAGTCACAGGGTATAATATGGATAGACTGAAATTTGGAGGGAATTTAATGAGAAAGAAGTCAGTCTTTGGAGTGGTTTTGATATGTATGTTCACTTTCATCGGTTCGCTTCAAGCACCGACTTTTGGGATTGCTGAGGCCTTGACGCCTGGAACGACAACACCTGAGACGAAAACAAGTCCCGGAGTATCTGTAGACGTTTCAATTACGGTTCCCGCGCCTAAGTTGAGTTTTGAGGAGACACTGCTTGTAGGCGCAGTGGCGTCCTTCTTCGGCATGGATGTCCAGGTTGTGGCTAACCTCTACCTACCTCCGTCTTCTCCCACTGTTACAGTGGAGGCTACGACTCCCCGGACTACAGTCAGTGAACCCAAGGTACTTCTTTCCGCGGTTTACATGTCGCAGTACTACGAGGAAGATCCGGTGACTGTCATAGACATGAGGAATAAGGGGCAGGACTGGGATGAGATAGCCGAACAGAAGGCCAAGGGCAAGAAGGTCAAGTCCAAGAAGAAAGGTTCCGGTTTTGAAAACGACAGTTTCATAGCATTTGTCACATCGTATTATGATGTCCCCCCTGCTCAGGTTCAGAAATGGCTGTCTGTGGGGATGAGCGAGACTGAGATCCTATTTGCACTCAACCTTGCTTCCAGGGCAAACGCGAACGTCAATGCCATAATCAACGAGTGGAGAAAAGGGGAGAGCTGGGAGGCAATCGGCGCCAAGTACAAGATCCCCATGGATGACCTGGCAAAGCCGGTAGCTCCCAGGAAGAGGTTTGACTATGTTCTTCCGTAGGATGGACTGACGCCGGGGCTTGCCTGTGAACGCAATAGAGAAAGGAAGTAAGACTTCAGCATGAATCCGCATCGTTATGATCCGCGTCGTTACCGGGAAGCGTTGGAGTTTGCTTTGCGTGCCCATGAAGGTCAGTTCAGAAAGGGATCGGATATCCCGTACATTACCCATCCGGTTGGTGTTTCCGCTATCCTGGCACAGTACGGATATGAAGAGAACCTTGTGATCGCAGGGTTGCTTCATGATGTGCTTGAGGATACGGTTGTTACTGCGACTGAGTTGGAGAAGGGATTTGGAGAGGATGTAGCCTCGGTTGTCCGCGGAGTTGCAGAAGAGAAAACGGATGCCCGAGGTTTGCCCCGCCCGTGGGAGATAAGAAAAGAGGAAGCTGTCTGGCATGCGGGTTTGGCGGAGGAGCAGGTGGTAGCGCTTAAGGCTGCGGACGCCTTACATAACGTATGTTGTCTTGTTCGCGATATTAGGATGAGCGGGAATGGTATTTGGGCGCGGTTCAAAAGAGGAAAGGAACAGCAGCTTGATTATTACCGGCGTCTCTCAAGTGTTATCCGTGAGCGGCTGAAAGGCAACGCCCTGGCGCTTGAACTGTGTGCAGCAGTGGATGTTCTGGAGAGACTGGCCTTGGAAAGCAGGGATTAGATAACACTTGGGATCCTGTCTTCTCGCGTGCATAAACAGCCATCAAGTGAACCACACTTGAACTGGAGGTGGTTCAAGTGGGTTTTCAACTTACCCAAAAGGAGCAACTACTACTGAAGGACCAGTTAAGCCATGAGAAAGTCTGTATCGAGAAGTACGCCAACTATGCCGAGCAAGCTCAGGATCCTCAATTGAAGCAGTTGTTCACCCAATACGGCTCCCACGAGCAACAGCATTACAATACCATTGACCAACTGCTACAAGGGCAGCAGGTGAACGTCCAAGGAGGGCAAGGCCAACAGGCAGGCCAAGGGGCGAGTCGCAAGGCTCAGCAGTCTTCAGGAGGGCAAGGACGTGCAGGCATGACCATGCAAAGTGACGCCATGCTGTGTAATGACATGCTGATGACTGAGAAACATGTCTCCGGGACTTATGACACAGCGATTTTCGAATCTGTAAACCCGAATATTCGTCAAGCGCTGCAGCATATTCAGAAGGAGGAGCAGCAACACGGCGAGGGAATCTTCAATTATATGCACCGGCATGGGATGTATGATCCGCAGTAGCAATCGGATAAGTGCTCAGTATCGGACATGACGTCGCAGGTTTCAGGGGCGCCAGGGGTAGAAACCCTTCCCAGCCTTCAGCAGTACAAAGCGGATTATGCAGGCAGCAGAGGCGCCCCTGTCCGCTTTGAGGCACTGGATTAGGAAATGGCTATCACATAACCATCTGGCATAATAAGGAAGGGGCATGGTGTCGAAACACTGCTGTAGCAGCACACGATTGTGTGAAAATTGACAACATATTACTTCTCTGATAGACTATAAGCAAGATCATCCGGTTCTGTACTGCTCGTCTGGAGCCTGCGACGACTGGTAAGTCGACTTCTCCGGAGTGTCTTTTCTGCCAACACATTGCAGCGCCGGCTCAAGTCTTTGACAGGATCCACAAGCAGATCCAGGCTGCCGGCGGTTCAATGCCTTATTCCGCAAGGTTTTTGACTTCTGGCCGATGAGGCCATCGAGACACGACAATTGCTCACCCGGTATTTCCTTGGGGAAAAGAGAACTACAGAGCCTGTCCTGGGCGCCTTTTTGTTGGCCAAATGCCACAGGTGGATGAGACAGGAGGTTCTGTTTATGAGTCACGATGTCGATTATCAAACTGCAGATGTGCTCTTTGATCGTTATGGAGACAATCCCATTATTACGCCGGCTAAGTGGCCGTACTTAGTCAATGCCACTTTCAACCCGGCCGCTGTGGAACATAACGATGAGACACTTCTCCTTGTCAGGGTTGAAGACATGCGAGGGTTTTCTCATCTGACTATCGCCCGAAGCAAGGACGGCAGGAGCGATTGGGTAATTGATGAAAAGCCCTTCTTGCAGCCGGATCCGGACATAAAGGAAGAACAATGGGGGATAGAAGATCCTCGAATTGTCTGGATGGAAGACAGGGAGGAGTACGCCATAACATACGTGTCTTTCTCCGCAGGGGGACCTACGGTGTCTCTTGCCACCACGAAAGACTTTCAGTCTGTTGAGAGAAAGGGTACGCTTCTGCCTCCTGAGGACAAGGATGCTTCGCTTTTCCCCCGCATGATTGGTGATCGCTATGTGCTGATTCACCGGCCTGTTATCCGGGGTGAGGCCCATATCTGGATGTCATTTTCACCTGACTTGAAATACTGGGGTGATCATAGGGTACTACTTCCTGTAAGGCCCGGTTGGTGGGATTGCTCCAGGGTCGGTCTGGGACCGCCTCCCATCGAAACAAACGACGGATGGCTTGTGCTTTATCACGGTGTGAGGGAAACAGCGTCAGGAAGCCTTTACAGGGTAGGGTTAGCCCTATTGGATCTCAATGAGCCATGGAAGGTTATCCGCCGCAGCAGTCACTGGGTTTTCGGGCCCCGCAGGTCTTATGAGAGGATAGGAGACGTCCCGGGAGTGACTTTCCCTACGGGGGCTGTTGCCAACAGGCGAACTAGGGAACTGAGGATGTACTACGGGGCAGCGGATTCCACGGTCTGCCTTGCAACCGGCAATTTAGACGCGATGCTTGAGTACTTGGGGATAGAGTAGTCTGATAATGGCGAGAAGCAGTCAATAGTAGCTACAAGCCCTCGCTGACTGCTATCGTGATGTAAGGCAGTTGATTCCATTGAAGCAGTTTGATTACGGCCGGCCTTACAACTCAAACCGTAGCCCTGTCATGGGCTTGCGGGGTGCGGTGGCAACGAGCCATCCCCTGGCTGTCCAGGGAGGGATGCGTATGCTCCTTGAGGGGGGAAACGCGGTAGATGCGGCTATTGCCGCAGCGGCTGCACTCACTGTTGTTGAGCCTACCTCGAATGGGCTCGGCGGTGATGCTTTCGCGCTGGTGTGGGATGGGTCGAAGCTGCATGGACTCAACGCTTCAGGCCGTGCTCCGATGGGCTTGGATGTCCAGGAACCTGCCTTGCGAGGGCTGGATCGCATCCCTGCTGCCGGTTGGCTTCCTGTGACTGTGCCAGGAGTGGTTTCAGGATGGGCAGAGCTCGCTATGAGGTTCGGATCCATGCCCTTGTTGAAGCTTCTTACTCCTGCCATTGAATATGCTGAGACAGGACACCCGGTACCGCCAGTTATTGCCGGATACTGGAAGGCTGCTGAGAAGCGCTTTGGAGAATTCGAAGAGTTTCGCCGTGCGTTTCTTCCCCGGGGCAGGGCGCCTCTTCCAGGTGAAGTATTTCGATTGCCGGAGCAGGGAGAGACGCTCAGGCTTATCGGTGAATCAAATGGAGAGGCTTTCTATAGAGGAGAATTGGCGGGGAAAATCGCACATCACTCTAAAACCACCGGAGGGTATATCACATATAATGATCTCTCTCAACATCGAGCTGAGTGGGTGGAGCCTATCTCATTGAACTACCGTGGATTTGATGTATGGGAGATTCCCCCCAACGGCCAGGGCATTGTTGCCCTCATTGCTCTTGGCATACTTGAGGGCTTTGACGTAGCTTCGCTGGGACATGCATCCGGAGATGAGCTACACTTGGTGATTGAAAGCCTCAAGTTGGCATTTTCAGATGCCCATGCTTTCGTGGCTGATCCTTTGGTAGCTGATGTGCCTACAGAGGCGTTGCTTAACAAGGACTACCTGGCTATCCGTCGCAGGCTCATCAGTCGTGAGAAAGCCATGGACCGGCCTGAACCGGGGGATCCGGAGAGTGTGGCAGTTGCAAGACGTCTGACAGCCACTGAAGGTCTCCTGGGGCGCGCAGGACGTAAACGTCATCAGACTTGCGGTGAGCCGTCGGACAGCGACACAGTGTATCTTTGTGCCGCGGACGCCGGAGGTATGATGGTGTCCTTTATCCAGTCGAATTATATGGGCTTCGGCTCAGGGATAGTGATCCCGGGGACAGGGATTGCCATGCAGAACCGGGGTTGCGGCTTCTCTCTCAAACCTGAACATCCCAATTGTCTGGCGCCGGGTAAGAGGCCTTATCATACGATCATCCCCGGGTTCATCACCAAGGAAAACACCCCCCTTGCAGCCTTTGGCGTCATGGGAGGGGATATGCAGCCCCAAGGCCACGTGCAGGTGATCCTCGGCCTTATTGATCACGCACTGAATCCGCAGTCTGCCATTGACGCTCCTCGGGTACGGGTCCTTCGGGGACGTAGGGCTGCAGCCGAGTCTTCTCTGGATTCTGACGCGCTCCGTGACTTGTCCCGCCTGGGTCATGAGATAGAAGTGGTGGATGAACCTGCCGGATTCGGAGGAGGCCAGATGATTTGGCGTGACTCTGAAACAGGGGTATTTATCTCCGGCTCTGAACCGCGTAAGGACGGAATAGCTGCAGCTTGGTGATGCTTGCAGGCTTTACTCGCAGAGAGTGATAATACCTACTGCAATAATGACTATTCCGGCGATAATCTCGCTGTTCCGCTCAAACCAGGCGAATCTCGCTGTTTCAAGGCCGCGCAGCGAAAGCCAGATAATCCCCACCATTGCCAATAAAGTTGCAAGCACCCAGGTTCCGATTGCTGCCAGTGATGAAAAGACCCCTCGTGTGCTCGCAGCAAGGAAAATCGGAATGGCTTCTGCGCAAGGCCGGGCGCCGAGAATGATCCCGAGTCCATATGTGGAGCCTATGGTCATATGGGAATGACGGTGTCCGTGGTGGTCTTCTTCCGTGCGATCATGGTGATGCCTGCGGTGCCTTGACCAACCCTTGAAGAGGTAATAAACGCCAAGTCCGATAACGATGAAACCGATGAACCGTTCCAGTCCCGTGCTTACTCTTGCAGCTACTGCGCTGCCTGCCACGGTGAAGAGCAACCCCACGATTACAGTGGAGACTAAATGCGCCACAGCTCCTGCAGCGGTCATAGCCACTGCCTGCTTTGTGGACATACCCCTTGCTTTTGCGGACAAGACGTATGGCAGCCAGTGATCCGGCAAGAGAGCATGGGCAAGAGCAGCAACTGCAGCAGTGCCAAGAAGCGCATACATACCTGACATTAATATCTACCTTCTCTCACAAGTGACATTGCGGCATGGAGCAGCATGTTGCCGCCGCAGCGGCCAATGTCCTGTTTCCAGAGTAGCACTCGAGACGTTAAATCTCAAATCCTTTCCATAAGCCTCTCAATCGATTTGCCCTCTGTGAGCGTTCATCTCATAGCTATGCCTAGGATAGCCTGTTTTAGTCAGTGTTATGAGGCTGCATCGCGAAAGCCGTGGAAGTCATTATTATAGGTCCCGGGCATGAACGCCGTTTCAAGCACAAATTCAGGGCGCCATAGAGCGTAACATGGGGTGAACCGGCGTGACAGCGTGAATACCGCAAGGGAGCAATTGGGAAAGGCCGTTGGATATTCGAAAATGATGTCATCATATTATGATGAGTCACATGATTCTGATAAGGGATCAATTACCACAGCATACCATCTTCGGACCGGCTCACTGGGTGGGCCACTCGACCACGCGGAAGC
>JAPXLY010000063.1:0-8228 GCA_033809295.1 Bacillota bacterium | reverse complement strand
AGATGAGTCAAGGCCTTGGAATAGGCCGCGCTGATGGGAAGGATGTACCCGGAAGTTACGCTACTTATACAGCCGCAGCATGTGATGCACGAATGTCCGGTATCCAGAAACCTGTATGCACGTGTGCAGGAAGCGGTAATTTAGGAATTTCTGCCACAGTCCCTGTACTTGCAGCAGGGAGGGCCGAAGGCACCCCGCCGGATCTGGTCGCCCGCAGTCTAGCCCTGAGCCTTGCAGTAACCATCTACGTGAAAGAGTATTTCGGACTGTTATCGCCTGTATGTGGATGTGCAGTGGCAGCAGGAGCAGGCTCTGCAGCCGGCCTGGTCATGCTTCGCGGAGGTGACGCTTCCGCTGTTGAAAATGCAGCTTCGGCAGTACTGGCGACTCTTGCCGGTATGTTGTGCGACGGCGGCAAAGTAGGCTGCGCATTGAAAGTCTGGACAGCGGTGAGCACGGCTGAAGAATCAGCCTGTCTTGCTCTTAGGGGAGGTCGCATTCCATCAGGTAACGGCATCGTTGGATGTACTATCGATGAAACCCTGGATACCTTGAGGCACATAGCTCGGGATGGCCTTTCTAACCTCGACCGCGTGCTCGTTGACGTGATGTGCCGGTGTTAATGCGATTGTACTGACCTATATTGTGATGGTATTAGTCCCAATGTAGTAAACGTTTCAGTAGTAAACGCTTCAAAGGGGAGGCTATTCAGCAGAGCCTAAGTAGATCGCCAGAAGTAATCGCTGGTTTTAGAAAGTGAACATACCGTGTGGGGTTACCGGTAATTGCAACGAGGGGTATCACAATTAGGCCTCTGGCCTACGGACCGGATTTTGTCAAGGCGACCTGCTGGGGAAGCTGTTCCCGAGTGCAACACCGGCAACCCAAGATTTTGGAGAACAAGTGAAAACTAACGGACTCATACTTAGAACCCGCAGTGATAGCCCCTCGCTCCGTTGCAGTATGATAGATTTATAGAAAGGAGGAGCCGTTGGTTTAGTATACGTTACAATAAGGGCAACCGGATTCTAGCTGAAGGAGATGATATAAAGAAACATTCCTAATTATGTCCACCTTGTGGCATGTGATTATTCATGACTTTCTCCGTGGTACAGAAAAGAGATACTTGACAATAGCGAGTTAATCAGACCAATTAAGGGAAAAGAACACAAAGCTGTTGTTATATTGAATTGCAGTTACGATAAGCCTTATTTCGACCAATCACTAAGATACGTAATACAGGAAGGGGGACAATCAATGCTGCAAGAGCAGACGGCCAAAGTACTGGATCAAGCAGGTGACTTTGCCACCACCTCTGTTCAAAAAGAGGCGCGAAAAGGTTTATGGTCGATGCTATTGATTAACGCGGGATATACCATGAACCTAAGTGTTGTTATGAGGGGAGGGGTGCTGGCAGCGATGTTGCCGCTTAACCAGATGTTTATGGTACTGGCTATTTCAGCCTTGATACAAGCGGCAATTGCTATACCAATAGGGGCGCTCGGTGCAAAATATGGTCTTAGCACACCTATGTTGGCACGTGAGGCATATGGAAGATATGGAAGTTGGCTGGTAGCGCTTACATTAGCGTTGTCTCTGGGGGTTTTCTGGTTCGGTTGGCAGGTAGCCCTATTTGCAGACACCATTGGCACAATTTTCCCTGGCAGTCTTCTGACATCCAGAGTTGTTGTTTGTATTTGGGGCGGTGCGATGATGACTTTAACTGCTGCACTGGGGTTTAAGGCTATGGGTGTGCTTAGTTTTATCGCGGTGCCTATGATGGTTACGTTTTTGGGATATGGGGCGATAAGTGGATTAGCCCAGGCTAATCTCACTCTCGGGGAATTATTTAGTATGGTACCGCCAAGCCAAGGCACTATTTCAGAAGGCGTTACTTTGGTTGTGGGAGGTTTGGCTGCTGGGTGCATTGGAATGGCTGATATAACAAGATACGCAGAAAGTCCGCTTCAGGCCGGTATAAGCGGAACAGTTGGTTATCTTGGAGGCGCCGGCTCTTGTCTTTGTGCAGGTGCCTTCATCATAATTGCGGCAGAGCGGTTGTTAGGTTATTCCACATCAAGTCTGGTGGAAAGTTTTGCAAGTCTTGGATTGGGAATCGGCGGTTTCACAATGTTGATCTTGGCTCAATGGACAACAAATGACAATAATCTCTATTCCGGGGCTTTGGGCCTGACTTCAATGTTTAAGATCAGGAGAATCCTGGCAAGCATCATAATGGGTACGGTGGGCATTGTAATTGCTATAGCAGGCGTTCAGGACTACTTTGTGCCTTTTTCCATCATGCTGGGGAAGCTAGTACCGCCAATGGGAGGAGTCATTCTCAGTCACTATTATTTCATTCGACCTCTGATGAAGGGCCGTTTAGGATCAGCGTTGCCCGAGACTGTTTCAGGAGTTAACATTATCGCTTTGTTCTCCTCCATACTTGCTTCGATAGTCGCACACCTGTGGGTTACCGCGGTTCCACCCCCAGTGGTGGGAATTCTTTGCGCTCTGATTACCAACGTCTCGCTTACTGTCATATTTGAAAGGTTAGGGATCAAATACACATGGGGCGAATATGCACGAAAAGATCTTGAATATTAGGGGGGTGGCCTATGTGAACGAAGACATGGAAATTGTTGTGCAGACAGAAAAAACGCTCTATTGGGGTATTGTCGTCTTGGGTGTTCTGAATTGTCTAGGATTGAGCGGGGCAGTTCCAGCGGACGTTTTCATTCTTTCCGTTAGCACGATAGTCCTTGTAGCAATGGGTATATCGGGATTATCCAGACTAAAATCTGATCTGCCGATAGAACGCAGGCATCGCTACATCTTCTCCACTTCATATATGGCGTTGTCGCTTGGCATTTCACAAGCGCTGCTCATGATTTCACCCTATTCCTTAGCACAAGGCTTGATAGTGCCGGCGTTGATAGTGGCATGTGGGTGGGTAGCCATCGGGATATACTCCATTGCGCGCGAGGCAATACTCAGTAGAGTTGTCGACTGGATGTGAATCCGTAATGCCATGCCGAAACCTAGCTACTGTTAAGGCTCTGAAATCCTCATAGAAAGTTATGTGGAGGTGACGCAATGAAAGTAAAAATCATTGTACCTATAGCTTTAAAATCATTCAGGATAAATGCAAAAAGAGAATATGAGCACTTTATCAGCAAAGGACGCATGTTCAAAGACTTCACTTATGATGTAGAAATCTTGGAGGAAGGTGAAGGGCCTCTAACTATTGAGTCACAATACGATAGTTCAATGGCTGAGTTTGGTTCAATCTCTTTGGTAGAAAAGGCAGAGCGCGAGGGATATGATGGTGTTGTCATCGATTGTTTCTGTGATGCCGGATATCACGCTTCCAGGGAAGTAGTTAATATACCGGTTGTTGGCGCTTTTGAGACAAGCATACGTTTTGCACAGTTGCTAGGCGATAGAATCGGCATAGTGGCTTTGGGAGATAACCGATTCCCCTCGATGCGTAGGAGAGCCCGTGCAATGGGGGCGGAGGACTCCATTGTGTCTATATCCAGCGTTGATATGGGTGTGGCAGAGCTTGGGTCTTACAAGAACAGGCTCATTGATGGTCTGGAAGCAAGCATGATAGGAGCTATTGAGAACGACGCCGCAGAAGTGCTAATACTCGGCTGCACCGGCATGATGGGCGTTGCAATGGCTGTACAGAATAGGCTTAAGCAAAAAGGCTACGATGTTCCCGTAGTCAATCCTGCCGAGACTTGCCTTAGGTTCATGGAGTGTTTGCTTGTGATGGGAATTAAACAAAGCAGAATGGCTTATCCTATGAAGAGCAAGAAACGGTAGAATTTTCGTTGCCGGCTCTTCCCACTGCTTATTGGGTGGTAGAGTTGGTTTCGTGTTCCAGAAGGCTCTCATAGAGACCCCGCCTTCCTTTCAGGAAGGATGAGGTCTCTATGTTTTCCACCCAAGACCCTGTTTTCAACGCTATTACGTATACACTGTTGCGCAAAGGAATCTTTAGAATGTGGTGCCGGGAGGTCCTTTCCGCGCTCAATTACAATATGAAGACGTTCTACAGGTTGTCGCCGGCCATCGGTTAGCCGTTACTGAGGGAGGAGTGCCTGAAGAATGGAGTATCCGGGCGCAAACGGCAAACGTCCGGGAGATTGAAGCTATCCGGCTTAGTTGCTTGGTATTTGACTGGAAGACTCTGGAAGGGGGGATCTGCTGCGTGAGAGAACTGATTATAGACGAGCAATTAGTTGAGGCAGCGGTGATCGGCGGGGCTGTACTAGGTGGCGGTGGCGGTGGTTCCATGGGCTGGGGGCGTGAACTTGCCGAGCTGGCTGTGCGCATGGGCACAGTCCGGCTGGTGGACATCGACACTATCGACGATAAAGCAATCTTAGTAACAGTGTCTGCCGTGGGGGCGCCTGCCGCCAAGGCGGCTTTGGTTAAGCCGGTGGCCTATGTCCGAGCAGTGGAGCTACTAACCGAAAAGGCCCAAATAAAGGCGGGTGGTCTCATAACTAACGAAAATGGCGGAACGGCTACTGTCAATGGCTGGTTACAGTCAGCAATCCTGGGCATCCCGGTAGTCGATGCACCGTGCAACGGTCGCGCTCATCCCACGGGGGCCATGGGGGCCATGGGGCTTCATGCTAAAGAGGGTTATGTGTCTTATCAAGCGGCTGCAGGGGGAGATCCCGCTCAGGGGAGATACCTAGAGCTGGTTGTCGAAGGCAATATTGAACAGGCGGCTGCCTTGGTACGGCAGGCGGCTGTACAGGCCGGCGGCCTGGTGGCCGTAGCTCGAAATCCCATTGATGCAGGTTATGTAAAGAAGAACGGAGCTCCGGGGGCTGTTCGCCAGTCGATAACTCTGGGTCAAGCCATGTTGACAGCCTGGTCCAAAGGAGGAACTGCCGTGGTTGAGGCGGCAGCGGAGGTATTAGGCGGCGAGATTGTGGAGATGGGAACAGTGGAGAAGGTTGAGCTTGTTACTGCAGGCGGCTTCGATTCCGGGCGAGTAACACTAGGCTCTTTTGAGTTTACATTTTGGAACGAATACATGACCCTGGAAAAAGACGGTACCAGGCTGGGGACGTTTCCGGATTTGATTATGACTTTAGATAAGTCCACCGGCATGCCGGTATCTTCAGCCGATATTCGCGAACAACAAGACGTGGCCATACTTTATGTACCACGAGCCAATCTGTTGCTGGGAGCAGGTATGTTTTGCCCGGAATTGTTGGTGGCGGCAGAGCAAGTGACAGGCAAGAGACTGGTTGACTATCTTGAGGGATAAGGAGGTCTAAGCCAACAATGCTGTTAAAACAGGTTCTCGAGGTGTTTGAGATACTTGATAGTCCGCAGGCTGATGGTGAACAGGTTACAAGGCTGTTGCTGGATGCAGGCGTTCACCAGGCAGAGTCCCAACGTATCCAAGGCCCAAAAGGTTATACCGACTTTATTAGGGCTGTAATTCCCGGTCGATCCGGCAAGATAAGTGGCGGTAAGGCGCCTACTTTAGGAATTATCGGTCGTTTGGGCGGGTTAGGAGCACGGCCGGAACGAATTGGCTTTGTATCCGATGGCGACGGAGCGTGGGTAGCTGTTTCTGCAGCGTTGAAGCTGGGGCGTATGCATGCACTGGGAGATATACCGGCAGGTGATGTAATAATGACTACTCACATCTGCCCCCATGCCCCCACCAGACCTCATGATCCGGTGCCGTTTATGGATTCACCGGTGGACATTGCCACCATGAATAAGTATGAAGTCGATCCTGCCATGGATGCTATTCTCTCTGTTGACACCACCAAAGGCAACCGGATTATCAACCATCGCGGTTTTGCCATTTCGCCGACTGTAAAAGAAGGTTATATTCTGCGGGTCAGTGAAGATTTGCTGGATGTCATGAGTATCACCACCGGTCGATTGCCGGTTGTGTTTGCTATTACGACTCAGGATATTACACCCTATGGCAACGGTGTCTACCATGTTAACAGCGTTCTTCAGCCGGCGACAGCCACTTCTGCCCCATGTGTCGGCGTGGCTATTACGGCAGAAATACCTGTTCCCGGCTGTGCGACCGGGGCGAGTCATGCCGGTGATGTGGAACTGGCAGCCAGGTTTGTCATGGAAGTCGCTAAAGCCTTCGGTGAAGGCAAATGCAAATTCTATGATGAGGAAGAATACAGCCGCCTGGTGGACCTCTATGGGTCCTTAAGTCATCTCAAGACGCTGGGCCGGGCCTACCGAAAGAATAGATGAGTATGAGGGCTCAACTAATCCTAACGGTGAACGAGAGTAAGCAGCTTATCGCCCTTGCTATAGCTGAAACTCCAAATGTCAGATCGTATCATTCCCATCTCTGAATGGTGCGAATGCCTTCATACCCACAGGCTTCTTGCATTTGTGAAAGAGCGGCGCTGTTGACCACGGCAGGAGTTGCATGGGAAGACTCTCTCCCGGCAGGAAAGCGGCATCATATGAAACTAAATCATATTTCAGTGAGATAGATGGTATACCTTTTATAAAGAGTCCATACGTCTAAGGAGAAGACCCCTCTCTTCAAATTCCGGGAAAGGTTAAGACGATGAAACCTACAGTCCGTATGATCTTGGATATGCTCGACACCATCAAGATACAGAAGTTAATGATAGAAGGGCAAACGCTGAGGTTTTGGCCGGAACGGGACGGGCTATACGGTCTATCGCGCCTTCTCAGGCTTGCAGGCGTCAGCAAGACTGCATACACTGAGCCAGGATGGAGTACCTAAGAATGAATGGGCGAAATTCAAACGCTGGAAAGGTTTACATTCGGAACGTGAGTAATAAGAGCTACCTTGAGAACCTAAACGTAATGATATCGCCGTCCTGAACAACGTAGTCCTTGCCTTCCAGCCGGTAAAGGCCTTTGGATCTGGCTGCACTTACAGAACCGCTCTCCTTGAAGTCTTCAAATGAAATGACTTCAGCGCGGATAAAGCCTTTCTCGATATCCGAGTGTATTGCTCCCGCCGCGTTCTTCGCTGATGTTCCTTGCGGGATTGACCAGGCTTTTACCTCGTCCTCGCCTACAGTAAAAAAGGATATTTGGCCCAAAGCCCGATATAGCATCCGTGAGAGTTGAGCAATAGCGGGCTCCTCTATCCCGTATTCTTCAAGAAAGACACTTCTGTCCTCACTGGGAAGGCCAAGTATCTCCCATTCAATCTTGGCGGACAACTCAACGACAGGCAGATTGCTGTCCTTACTGTAATCACTGAACTCTTCCCTTCCGGGATAGTCATGGGCCAAGAATTGATCCTCGCTGAGGTTGCCCACCAGGACTACGGGCTTCAGCGTAAGAAACGCATATCCTTTTAGCATCTCTACCTGTTCCGGCGTAAGGCCAAGGAGGTCAAGTCTCATCCCATCTGCAAGATGTGGATATGCCTCTTCCAGGAGTCTAAGTTCTTCACGCTCAAAATCACTCATCTTCCTTGAATTCTTCAGTCGTTCTATCCGGTTCTCCACGACTTGCATGTCTGCAAGAACGAGACTGAGATTTAACGTCTCCACCTCGTCTACCGGGTCAAGCTTGTAATCCACAGGCAATGCGCCTTGTGCAGTCTGAAAAGTACGCACCAAATAAACAAATGCGTCAACAGTGCGAAGATAACTCAGGAAACGTGTCATCTCGCCCCCTGCCCAGTTCCCCGAAGGCAAAATACCGGGAACGTCACTTACCTCTATCTGGGCGTACGTGGTTTTCTTAGGCTTATAAAAATTGGAAAGAAATGAAATTCGCCCATCAGGCACTTTAGCCATACGCAGTTCCATTTCAGTGGCATTACCATATGCAAAACTACCGCTCCTGCCGGGAGCGTCCCATGTTGAGCCGGTAAGCAAGTTAAACAGAGTAGTTTTTCCTGATGCCGGCAGTCCGACAACCGCTGCTCGCATGCTGCTACGTCTCCTTCATATTCAGTCGTAGATCAAACGGCTACGAATCAAATCATATCCATTGCTGCATTTTACACCTGCTCGTGAAGGAACGCAAGCCGAAGAGAGGTTTCAAGGAGACACGAAATATCATGCCTGCAAGGTGAAGGAATAATGGCATTATTCAAGAAGAAGCATGGCATGATGTTCTCCACCAGAAAATGTGGGAGTGAGAAGAGTGAGTAGTGTGAAGACGAAAGCTGCGGTTACTCTGGTAATCAAGATTGTAGCCTTAACTTCTGCCCTACT
>JAPXLY010000062.1:0-8314 GCA_033809295.1 Bacillota bacterium | reverse complement strand
CTTGGGGTTCGCGGTTCGCAATCAAGTAATTAACACTCCCTCCGGGTCATAACTAGGCTTAGCCCCAATGTGCTCCACACGACGTTTCCAATTCGCTCCAAGCGAATAGAATCTGAGGCTATCCTTTTTTGGATCTATTAAGCTGGCAAGCGTGAATTTGAAAATCGCGAATTGTGCAGGGTCCAGAAGACATTCGAAAACAGAATTCTGAACCCTTTGGCCTACGTCTGCGCAAACCTTGGCTACTTTCCGGAGACGTCGACGCCCTTCGGGATCTGTCGTATTCACATCATAAGTGACCAGTACCATCATTTCGCATAACCTCTACTTCCAGAAGAAAGGTGCGTAACCATCTAGATCACCTCGTAAATGGCGGGCAAGTATCATTGCCTGTGCATACGGGATCAACCCGATTTCAATCTTTTCATTTAGAAACGGATGTATGATCTGCTCCTGCTTTCGTTTTTGCCAGGCGCTTATTACTGTCTTCCGTGTCTCGTCATCCATAAGGACTCCTCCTGACTCACGGGCCTGAAACCCTGAAGAAGAAACCTGCCTGCGGTTGACCAGAGAGAGGGCCAAGCGATCTGCCAAAAACGGACGCAGTTCTTCCATCATATCTAGGGCTAGGCCAGGGCGGCCCGGCCTGTCCTGATGCAGGAATCCCACTTGTGGATCGAGTCCCACTGTCTCCAGCGCGGCCTGGACATCATGAACGAGTAAGGTATAGAGGAAAGACAGGAGAGCGTTCATGTTATCCCTCGGTGGCCTGCGGCTTCGTTCTTTGAAGAAGAAGTCTTGTTTGTTACTGAGAATCAGATGATCAAATGCGCCAAAGTAGGTATTAGCAGCCGCACCCTCAATGCCTCGCAGTGTATCAAGGGATGAACCTTCAACAACGTTCATCAGGTAATTGGCCAAAACCGTTGACGCAGCGATAACCTCCTTAGCACAAATATTATCCTCATGATCTCGGATAGCACGTTGCAGAACCGTACGGCAATTTGAGATCTTAGCGACAATAATGTCTGAAGCAATACGGGCTGACTCATCCCTAGAATCAGCAACTCGATACTGTCGTCTCCGAAGCAGTACATTCCCTGATACTCTTCCTGTAACTCGCGCCATGAACCGACCGCTTTGGCTCAAGAATGTTATGGCTACGCCACGATTTGCACATAGCTCCATCAGACCGGGACTCGCCCCTGTATATCCGAACGTCGCAATACCCTCGAGGTTATGTACAGGCATTCTGAACTTAGCTTCGCCGTCCACTGACACTACTACGTTCTCTCCGTCTCGACTGAGATACGCATCCGGGCTTGTTACGAATAGCATGTTCAGCAACTTTCGCAACAACATCCCCCCCACAGCACCATGATCGCCGAACAAACAGCACTGTGCGTCTTAATGCCTTTATGACTCTGTGCTCGACCTCACTTGCCTGCGAATGTATGCTTTCACCGAACGCGATTTCAGTGTAAGGTCAGGAAGACATACATCAACAAGAGAGCAAAGCGAACAGTGTTTCCCCTGTTCAGCACGGGGAGTGTATCCTAAGTCAAATAGCTCATGCATACGCAAGCAAAGCTGCTCCACTCTCTGGCGCAATACATCATCAAATACTACTCTCTCGCGGCGACGAGTTTCTCCGTAATAGAGATCGCCTGCCTGAATCTTCGCTCCCAACATCTCCTCCAGACATAACGCCTGAGCGCATAGCTGCACCTTGTCGCGATCGTCCCGCTTAGGCCTTCCACGCTTGTATTCCACAGGCTTGGGAATCCATAGCCCGTCCCGTCCCGACAAGGAAATGCCTCCATGAGCTCCGCCTCTTGCGGGCCAGAATTCCACCACATCAGCTTGGCCGTATAGCCCAAGCCTATAGCAAATGAGAGGCACGGACCGTGCGACGATATGCTCACTATCGTAATCAATGAGCTTGGGATTATGCACCCGCTCATGCATGATCTTACCTTCGGCCGTACGCACGTTTTCCGCCCACTGACGCTCGATGTGTATAAGCGCCCACTGCCGCTCACAGAACGCTAGGTGCTGTATACCCGACAGCGGCAGGAAGCTATCCTCATCATAATCGCCCGTCATATTAACGTAACCAGCTTAACCCCACCGGGCAATGCTGTTTCATCGACTGTCACCGCGTAGTCATCAAATCGCCTGGGAGGTGTCGTAGGATCAAGGCGCACAGCGTCAATGCAATCAAATAGTCTGTAAGCGGGCGCGTTCCCTATTCTGCTTTCATGCTCGAAAACAAACAGCTTGCGTGAAGCCATCTTCCCACGGGCAGCTGAACGGTCGTGGTCAAACATATTTACAAGGGCTTCCCACAGCAAGTCCAGGTCCTCGACAGAAAACCCGGTTCGCTCAGCCAAAGGAGCGGACACATAGCCTTCACCTCGATATAGGCCGTACGGCACAATATGCTTCCTGCCCATTTCACGATCCTTTCTTTCGGCATCCTTCTCGCTGGTTACCGCTACTCGCGTGATTGTGATCTCCTGCTGCACAATAGGATCCATACTCCTCGCGAAGTTAAGTTGCACAGGCCCCCGCACCTGTCCGCAGTTTACTTCAGTAGTCATCACAGCTCCAAAAGTGCGAATGTCATAGAAATGATAGCACATGAACTGGGTAAGTCGCTCATTGGCAAGCTTTTTCGGTACCGGCTCAATGCCCTGATCGATGTATGCCTTTCTGTGCTGAGCATTAAGGACCGCTCCTTCTTTCACATAGATATCGAAGCCTTCTTGACCATCCTTGGTCAGCTCTACATAGTTACGGATCTTCCGCTTCAAACACACATCAGTTACTAATCCAAGACTGGTTTCAGGATCGATGCGGGGCATATTGCCCGCGTCCGGATCGCCGTTAGGGTTACCGTTCTCCACGTCAAAGAACAGCACAAATTCATAACGATTGTCGATAACCTTGGCCATTATTGACCCTCCTCTGCCATCTCCTGGGTTTCAGGAGACCTCTTTCGATAGAAATCCTGACGCTGATGATAGTAACCAAGCACGAAATTCCCCTGCTCCTCAAGGTTCAGATGGGCAGGGAAACTGTCAAGTCTGCCTACGATAGCTTCAATCTGCCTGTCCGCTATTCCCCCGTACTCAGCTTTGGCTATGTGGTGCTGCGCCAACCTCAATAACACCGGAAAGACACTCCGTGGTGTGGCTGACGCTGCCCCAAAGTAACGATCGCGAATAGTAGAGCTAAGCTTCGCTCCGGAGGCCGCGTCTTGCTGTGCTTTCTCCAAGGTCGCAAAAAGCCTGCCCAAGAGATAAGCGGTATCCGTCCACTCCTCATTGAGACTCACTGTGTAATTCCCCTCCTTTGCTTTACTGCCCGATATCCTTGCGCCTCTAACCAAGCAAGCCTTAATCATAGCAACTTGTACAGGGCTTACTTCCTGTTCAGCTCGGATCCTTGCAAGAAGCGCAGTGTACATACCTTGTGGATAATGAGTGCCCATCAGCACTGCTCGGGTAAGCGCTCCACCCAAAAGCGGTGATGCCCTCCTTCCGTCACGTTTACCTTCAATAACCGGCGCAGTTGAGTTTACTATCATCCATACCGGAAATGACCCTGTCTCCCATGGTGGAAGAATGATAGCCATATCAGAATAGTGCTGACCGATCTTCTCCAGCAAGTTCCCAAACGTATCAACATGCCAGTATCTCACGGAGAGACGGGCATTGTTCGGCGCAAGGCCAAGTATGTAAAACCGCACATCCTTATCGACGCCGACTATACTTTCTTCTAAGGACTTGCCGTGGGCCGCCCGGTCAAGCGCATCCCTGACCATCCTCGTAGCCTGAAGATCGCGTCGGAATCTCGTCTCTCCGTCTCTAGCTGAAGCTTTAGTTTTATTCGGCGTATCCACAGGTACGGTAGGGTCGAGCAATTCAGCCAGAATGTCTTCTTCTAAATGAGCAGGTTTTTCCGCCCAGAATACCGTGGTTGTATCTCCAATGCGGAGACGGTACCGATCACTTCGAAGCAAGTAGTTCAAGGCAGTCACATATCCGAACGCAGCTTGTTCGCTTACTGGCGCATTGATGCTTTGCTCCTTGCCATACGACGTGAAAGCTTTCTGGTTAAATGAGACTATGTCAGCCCCTTTTGTGTTGGCCCCTGAAACTCCCTTGATATTATCGTGGATTCGTGCGACAGGCGCATGTTCACCTGTCACAAGGCAGTGTCCGGTATTTTCATGGGATTTTTCGCTTATAGCGCGTTCCCAGGCCTTGCGAATAGCAGGTCGCTGATGTACGAACCCTTGCGTGCCGTCAAGTTTGAAAATAAGATTCCCCCCACGCATTAGCTCATCCCATACAGGCTGCAATACAGGATGCTCTTCAGCGTGCTCAGGATCCCAGGTGGAGAAGAAACCGAGGATTGCCCTTACCCCCGGATCATCCACGTCTCCGAGGATTTCTTTCTGTCGTGCCCGCATGTCATCGAATTTCTTGTCCGCAAGTTCGATAGGTTTACCTTTCTTCTGCACCACTCCAAGCACATAACCGCTGTTATCGCACATGAAGTTCGCGCTGACACCTGAGGTCCGCTTCACCTGTCTGGGAATATCCATATCCATGGGGACAAGTCGTTTGCTCCTGCCCTTGCCTTGCTCTCGCAAGTCTAAAATATCAAGAAGCTCCCCGGTCTCGGATAAGTTAAGGGCGTACGATACCGGTGCTTTACTGTAGCCTGGCGGTGAAATACCGGAGTCAGGCTCGTCCAACAGACGTCCATAGAGCTGATACAGGGCTTGAAGTATCAAGACATTTCACCTCCTTCCGGCATCTTTGGAACATCGATGATGCCATCACGCATCGTAGCGCGGAAGAAACGCGGCGTCATATTATCCCGGTAGTCGATGTCCAAGAGCATCCAGCCGAGATCCCGTTCACCTTTATAGGGTGATACAGGAATCGGCCCTTCAACAAAACTGAAATGGGCAGGGAATTCTCTACACCCGAGATATGGGCGGTGGTAACACTGACCTTGCCTCGCGCGCCTGATAATCATGTTGTAGTGTTTCTCAGGTGTATCATCAGAGCCTATTTCATCAGTCATCTCAAAATGCGCCTCGATTACATAGGACACATCCCTGAGCACCAATGAGGCTCTTTGCTGCCTGTCCTCAGACGCATATTGGCATAGAGTTGTTGTACCCCCCTTCATTGCCTGCTCTACATTTCTCTTTGGGATCTTACTCCCCACTTCATTCCGCCGGATGTTGTCGAAGCGTATCTCATTCAACACATGTATCCTATCAACCACCCAGCGGATAGCCGGTTTCCAATGGATAGCCTCAAGAACTCCCCGTGCAGCTGAAGGTGTTATGACATCATAACTGACGCGCTCCGCCTTCATCTCAGGTCGCGTGAAACACGCATAATCTCCCCAAACTCGAATAGCGACTCCGTATCCCATCTTTTCCCTCCTCTCCGTTCTTTGTATGATAGATTGTGTTACACAAACCATGCAGCTCCGATGGCATCAAGATCCTTTGATATCTCAAGCCCCACTTCCGTATAGCAGGAATCGTCAGCAAGAACGTGAATTGCGCCTTTATCGCCCCCGAGCGTACGTATCTTGCCACTTTGATCAAGCTGTGCAAACTGATGTGGGTATACCTGCACAACATAGGACTGCAATTGCCGAAACAGCCGGTAGGACGGCCAGTAAGTTGCCTGCTCTATCAAGTCACGCGCCTCGTCATCCCACGGGATCACTATTGAAACCGTATTGGAGTCAATGATACGGAATTTGCCTGCAATGTCGGCAAAGGGAAAGCTTAACGTCTTTCGTTCCTCTTCCACTGCATTCATAATGCATTCCTTGTCAAGCCTATCTCCCTCGATATCGTACAGTCTGCGAAAGTAGCTTTCGACTGTCTGTAAACCCAGTGGATCATCGGTATTCCTTAGAACCATTCGGGTAACAGAGGCAGTCCGCTGAAACCAACCCAGCAGCTTGTGGCCAACAGGTTCAAATACGTAGACATGTCCCATAGTCAACTTGCCTTCCCTGTTGCACCTGCCTGCAGCTTGAGCGATAGAATCAAGTCCGGCCGCAGCTCGGAAAACAACGGGAAAGTCCAAATCAACACCAGCCTCGACAAGCTGAGTTGAGATAACCAGGCACTCACTGCCTTCCTTAAGAGCGTGTCGAATCTTGTCCAACTCTTCGCTGCGGTGCTTCGGACACATGCAGGCGCTTAGATGAAACACGCCTTCTTTGTCTGCAAGAAGCTTGTAAAGCTCACGGGCATGGGATCTAGAATTGACTATGCACAGTGCCTGACGGTATTTCTTAAGCTCAGATGCGAGGGCATTATCATCCATCGGGCCAAGCTGCACCACATTTACTCTGCGGAAAGCCTCATAAAGGCGCGGAGGATCAGGGGCTATCTCGCGGACGTGAACAGTCTCCGGCATCAGATCCCCTAATGCCGGCTGAGTGGCTGTGCATAACACAACAGTTGAGCCATAGTTTTCAGTGAGTTCACGTAGTGCGGCAAGACACGGTGTCAAGTAATCCGTGGGAAGCATCTGAGCCTCATCCAAAATGATGACGCTGCGCGCTATGTTATGGAGCTTTCGACACCGCGAGCTGCGGTTTGCAAACAGGGACTCGAAGAATTGGACATTGGTAGTGAGAATGACAGGAGCATCCCAGTTCTCCGTGGCAAGACGCAACCTGGCAATGTCCTCATTCCAGTCCTCAGAATCCTCATCGGGAAATTCGAAATTGCTGTGATGTTCCAAAACACCTTCATCCCCCAAAGCTCTCCGGAACACCTTAGCATTCTGTTCAATTATGCTGGTAAATGGGATTACATAGATGACGCGTTCTAATCCATAGAGAGAAGCATGCTTCAGCGCAAAAGCCAGTGATGATAAGGTTTTGCCGCCACCCGTAGGAACCGTCAAGCTAAATAACCCGGGGTTAAGTTCTGCCCTATCTACGCAAGCCTTAAGAATATCCCCACGATACCGGTTTACCGGCGTGTCTTCAGCCGAGGCAAGGAGTTTTGCTAGGTGTTGATCAAGACGTTGTCTTAACTCAGGGATAGTTGGATACTCGCTTCCGCGAATATGTGCTTTCTTGCGATCCATTACACGTTCAGTATCAAGAAAGTCAGCATCAACGAGGCAAGAGTAGAGCATTCGAATGAAGAATTGAAGGCTGAAACCCTCCTGGCCTTCTAAAAGAGATACAGGTAGTTTCATAGAGTCTCTCTTGGGAAATGGAAGACCGGCTTCCCTATATACGCTGTAGTCGCGCACCTTACGCCTGAGCCGTGCAGCTAGAGACGGCTCGTCCGCTGTGCTTCCGTAATCAGGTATACCGGCATGATGTCCTGCCACCACGTACGAAAGGACAGTGCCGATAGCTTGTCCATATAGTGTAATTGCTTGCTGAGCTCCTGCAGTGGAGTGATCTACCCTAAGAGGAGCCCCATTCAGACGTTGTTGGAACTCTTCGGAGAATTTCCCCAGGTCATGAAGAAGGCCTGTACTACATCCGTACTCCCTTGCGTCAAACACTGAGGCGAATTCTCTGGCCAGCTCCGCTACGGATATAAGATGTTCTTCCACAAGCTGCCAATCAGCTTTGTCAGTGCCGTTGGTGTGCGCATAATAGACAGTCATCTCACACATCTCTCCCACACCGTATAAGCCTTTCAAGTCTCATGGAAGCTACGAACTGGCACCGTATGGTTGGCATAAAGTAGGCCTATGAATTGTCTTGTGCAATATCCCCTAAATACGCCAGACTACCTTTGTTTTCTTCTCGTTACAGATTTATCCTTCTTTGCCCTCCTTGATCTGCATAAGAATCAAGATTCCTCCAACAAGTAGGGTAATTACGTCTTTTTCTTCTAGACTGATGTTAGAATAGGTCTGTACACACAGTTACTGTACTAAAAAAGTTATGTGCCTGATTACTATTTCGTCGCGGTGGGCGAGTAGGGCAAGCCGGCAGAAAGAGAAGCATGATAGCATCCGACAGTGATTCCGTGCTAATGTGCTGATCAAGAGTGTAAAGTATCAGCAGGTGATCCGGTGCTGTTCATCTAGTTGAATGGTCCTGGCACACGTGGTACAATCATGTTGTGACATACTCGCGCCTATGAAAGGAGTAGCTGTCATGCGTGAAGAAGCACGGTTTTGGGTTGATGACGCCGTATGGGATTTAGAGTGCGCCCAAGACATGCTCGATAATGAGAGGTATAACTACGCAGTATGGCTCTCCAGGCAAGCAGCTGAGAAGCTCC
>JAPXLY010000061.1:0-8824 GCA_033809295.1 Bacillota bacterium | reverse complement strand
CCCATCACGGTGGGGGATGTGTTTACTGTCTTGCCGTTCGATAACACCCTTGTGGTAATGGAGGTCACGGGGGCTGACATCAAAGCCGCGTTGGAGCGATCTGTCAGTGAGTATCCAAATCAGCTCGGCGCATTTCTACAGGTGTCCGGCTTGTTGTTTGAGTTTGATCCTGCCAAAGCTCCCGGGGAGCGGGTGGTGTCCGTATCAGTGGACAACAAGCCACTGGACGAGAAGCGGGTATACACAGTCGCCACAAACGATTTTGTTGCTGCAGGCGGAGACGGGTACGACATGCTTAAGGAGTGCAAGGTGATTTTCTCATCAGGTGAGATGCTTCGCAACGTATTTGCCGCCTACGTTGGGCGGTTAGGTAAAGTATCTCCCGGGATTGAAGGAAGGATAGTCGCGAAGTAATCTTATGTATGGGTCGCAGGTTAGGATTAATGTGTGCCCGGGCTTTAACGGCCCGGGCACTCTTCTATAATGTGATACTGCCATGAGCCGACCGGGCCGTTACAGACTTGTCCTTGACATGCAGACTATGGAAATGTGATAATATTCTTGTTGATACTACAACGTTATAGCGCGCTATGTTTGGCTATATTTGATGCACTGACATCTTACCGGCTGTGAATATGCTCCGGCTAAGGCGTAACCCGGGCCTGCCGTTGAGGAAAAACCTGGGTCTGCCGCCCGGTGGTAACCCAAGCTTACTGCTGGGGAATGACGTAGGCGTGTTGCTGAGGAGTCACCTAGGCTTGCTGCCAGGGAATAACGTAGGCTTACTGTTAGGGAATAACGTAGGCTCGCTGCTGGGTGGTAATCCATGCTTGCTCCTAAGTATGAGCTCATTAGTTTTCGCTCGTTTCCCGAGGTCTTGGGTGGCCCCGCACGGTACGTACACTTTCTGGAACCGGCGATCACTTATGGTGATCTATTTAGGGAATAAAGCAGGCGTGCTGCTGAGGAGTGGTGCAGGCTTGCCGCTGAGGGGTAAGCCTGGAGTGCAAAGATGTAAGGAGGTAACGCTAAGCCATGAAAGGATGGATTTTGAGGGCTCCGGCACTTGTGTTGCTTGTGGCGACTGTGATGGGGTTAGCGTCCATATCGGCGACAGCTCAAGACGAGCCATTGTATGTGGCGCTTATCTGGCATAACCATCAGCCTTTTTACAAGAACACTGCGACTGGATTGTATATGATGCCGTGGGTCAGGATGCACGCGGCAAAGGATTACTGTGACATGGTTGCGATTCTAAAGGATTATCCCAATGTGCGTTTGGGATTCAATTATGTTCCTTCATTGATTCTTCAATTGGATGAATACGAAGCAGGAGCAAAGGATATTCAGTTGATTCTCAGCGAGAAACCTGCGTCTGAGCTGACAAGGGAAGACAAGGAGTTCATCCTGAGAAGGTTTTTTGACGCAAATTGGGAGCGCATGATAAAAAGGTATTCAAGGTACTGGCAGCTTCTTCAGAAAAGGGGAGAGGTCGTCTCAGACAGCGGAATTGCAGAGGCGATAGAGAAATACACGGAAGACGACTTCAGGGACTTGCAGGTGTGGTTCAACCTCGCCTGGTTGGATCCTGATTTCATCGAGGAAGACGCGGCTATTCAAGCCCTTGTTAAGAAGGGCGCAGGCTTCACTGAACATGAGAAACAGCAAGTCTTAGACAAACACCTGGAAATCGTGGGGAAAGTCATTCCACTTCATAAGGAGATGCAGGATAGAGGGCAAATTGAAGTGACTACGACTCCGTTTTATCATCCGATTATGCCGCTCCTTTACGATGTAAACCTTGCACGGATTGCCAGTCCCAACCTGGAGCTTCCCGGAGAGCCGTTTGCACATCCTGTGGACGTGGAAGCGCAACTCCGGATGGCAATCAAATCATATGAGGATCATTTCGCGAGGAAACCCAAAGGGCTATGGCCTTCTGAGCAAGCCGTAGGCCAGGATATTGTAGGGCTTGTCCATGATGCAGGATTTGAGTGGATGGTATCAAGTGAAGGGATACTTGCGCGGTCTCTGGGGATAAGCCTGCGAGACAGTGCAGGGAACGTAGCGCGTCCGGATCTTCTGTACAAACCCTATCTCGTTGAAGAGGACGGGAAGGCAGTTGCAATTCTGTTCAGGGACATTGTGTTGTCTGATAAGGTTGGGTTCAGTTACTCGGGAATGAATGGCACGGCTGCTGCCCTGGATTTCATGGAGTATTTACGGAAAGTTGAACGCGACTTGTCAGGCGAGCCGGGCCCGCACATTGTGACTATTGCCCTTGACGGAGAAAACTGCTGGGAATACTACGAGAATGACGGCAAGGAGTTCCTCCATGCCCTCTATACGATGCTTGACCAAGATCCCGGATTCAAAACTGTGACAGTAAGTGAATTCCTGAAAGAGCATCCGGCTACGGCAAAGATCCCGAAGCTTTACACAGGATCGTGGATCGACAGCAATCTTGAGACATGGATAGGTGAAACCGAGGAGAACAGAGCCTGGGATTACCTGGCTAAAGCCAGAAGAACTCTGGCTGACTATACTCAGGAAGCGGCTGCGCGAAAGTTGGACGCGAAGGAGGCGGACGCGCTTGAGAAAGCGTGGGATGAGTTTTACGCAGCCGAAGGCAGTGATTGGTTCTGGTGGTACGGGGATGACCAGGATTCCGGGCAAGATCATGCCTTTGACGAGCTTTTCCGGATTCATTTGCAGAATGTCTACTCATATATAGGCCGGCAGGTGCCGGGATACCTTTACATGCCGATCATCCCGAAGGAGCCTGCAGTGCCCAATGCGAAGATGAAGGATTTCATGAGAGAAATGGAAGTTGATGGCATAATCCAGGCAGGTGAGTGGAACGAAGCCGCTCTCTACTTCAAGCAGGAGGCTGCAACGCTCCCCGGCGGGGAGGAGATGAACATCCTGCGCGCCTTGTGGCTGGGAGTCGACGCAGAAAACCTCTACGTTCGTATAGATATCAGAGGCGGGCTGAAAGACGTCTATGGAACTGATTTGGCAGTGGCTTTGTATCTTGCCAATCCCAGGCGGATGGAACAGAACAGCATGCCAAGGTGGAGCAGGGAAGGCCCTGATGCGACAGTAGTCGGGTTTTCTCCCGGCACTGAGATGCTGGTGGATTTTGGCAAGGTAGCCGGGCCCGGCACAGGGAAAGCACAACTTGCGTTCGCTGACGGTAATGAAGCGTGGGTTGACGCAAGGCCTGTAACGGCATCAGGCGTGAACCAGACCATTGAGATACAGCTACCGTTTGCAGATATCAATCTAAGGCCCGGGGATGTTGTGAGCATTGCTGCAG
Organism: Bacillota bacterium; assembly: GCA_033809295.1. Taxonomy (GTDB): domain Bacteria; phylum Bacillota; class SHA-98; order UBA4971; family UBA4971; genus UBA4971. Next base: position 5,505 of record JAPXLY010000061.1, on the reverse strand, counting down.
TCGCTTCACAAGATGGGCGCAATGTGGACATGATTCCTTGCGAAGGCCCCTGTGCAGTCAGGGTGCCTGAAGTTGTCCGAGGAACGACCCTGTTTAGGTGGGATGATCCGCAAGGTGATGACTACGGCCCGGGCACATATACATACCCGCTAAGCCAGGTGTTCACACCGGGCGTGTTTGACATGTTGTCCTTTGAAGTGCTGGACGTACAGGATGAAATTGTGTTCCAAGTCGAGTTTGCGGCTGAGATTACGAATCCATGGAACTCGCCGATTGGAGTATCCCTGCAAACCATCGACATTTACATTGACACCGACGGCAAGCCCGGTAGAGGAGAGACTGACGCTCTTGGTGGAAGGAACGTGACATTTTCGCCGGAATGCGCATGGGAGTACGCTATTTGGACGGAAGGCTGGATGCAGCGGATATTCACATCTGACGGAAGAGAACTTGATGGAGCGGTTAGAGTAAGCGTGGATACTCTGAACAACGTTATCTCCATCCATGTGCCCAAATCGGTTCTGGGTATGCCGGAACCCCATTGGGGGTACCAGGTATTCATACTAAGCCAGGAAGGTTATGCTGCCACCGGGAACCTCAGGGCGAGGGAAGTCCAGGAGACTGCGCAAGAGTGGAGGCTTGGAGGCGGACACGATTCACACGTCGATCCAAATGTCCTGGATCTCCTGGCTCCGTTGGGAATGACTCAGGAGGAGATTTTAGGAGCTTATGACATAAATGCCGGCAAATTGGCTGAAGTGCCAATGGTGTATGGTTCTGAGGAGTGAAGGCTAAGCCCCGTTCGGGGATAGCCCGGTTTCCCCTCATGCTGTAATGCCCGGGGGTTGTAGGTAAGAAGAGGCCAAGGGTCTCAGGGCGTGGAGCCCCCGGGTTTGCATGGGGATTGCAAAGCGTGTGCCGGACCGGAGGTCAGGAATATGTCCAAAGCTGTCATGCGGAACGTCTTTGTATATAGTATACTGATGATCGTTGTTTTCTCTCTGAGTCTGCCGGCGGACAGCAAGGCTTTTGAGGTAGAGTTTACATTCATGCCCGGACGTCCTGTGAGAACTGTCTGCTTGGCAGGGACATTCAACAATTGGAGCGTATCTGCCACGCCTATGGAAGATACGGACGGAGACGGCACATGGAAGGTAGTGCTGAGGCTACCTCAAGGTGAACACCAGTACAAGTTTGTCGTGGATGGGACGGTGTGGGTGACAGACATGAAAGCAGAGGAGTTCCGTGATGACGGTTATGGGGGGCGAAATTCCGTCATCATAGTGGGTGATAACGAGTTGCTGAAAGCCGAGTGCAGCACGGGAGACGGTCAGATAGTGGCTGAAGCCCTCCGGCACGAGAATGCCTCCCCCTACGTCGAACGTGAAAGCAGCACGACCGTTGCAATAAGACTTAGGACAAGGGCATCTGACGTTGAGAAAGTGCGGATGGAATATGCGTTGAGCCTCTTCAGTGACGAGGGTTGCACTGACGGTTGTGACAGCCAGGCACCGGCCGGCGTCAGAGGAAGCGTTCCTATGGAGCCTTATGCAACTGTCGGGGGCTTCACGTATTACCGGACTGTGATTCCTGCATCCTATGGACTTCTATGTTATCGATTTGAGCTGGAAGACGGTGATGCGAGGCTTTGGTACTCGTCCGCAGGCGTAAGCAGGGATGAACCCGGCGCGAACGACTGGTTTGAGCTGGACCTCACCGGTTTTTCTGTGTTTCAGACCCCGGAATGGGTGAAGGATGCCGTGTTTTATCAGGTATTTCCTGATCGGTTTGCAAACGGCGACCCGGCAAATGATCCATTTGCTGTTCGTAGCTGGGGAGGAACTCCGACAACAGGTAATTTCTTCGGCGGCGACTTCCAGGGAGTCATCGATAATATTCCCTACCTTGAGGAGCTCGGGATTACTGCAATCTGGTTCAACCCCATTTTTGAGGCGCCTTCAAATCACAAATACGATACGTCCGACTACAAGACGATTGATCCGAGTTTTGGCAGCCTGGACAAGTTCAAAGAAATGCTGTCAGCTCTTCACGCTGCTGGAATCAAGGTTATCCTAGACGGGGTCTTCAATCACACAGGATACAACTTCTGGGCGTTTCAGGATATTGTGAAGAAAGGGCGAGATTCCCGTTACGTGGACTGGTACCATATTCATGATTTCCCAATTCAGAGGTCACCGAAACCCAATTATGAGGCTTGGTGGGGATTTCCCGACCTTCCCCAGCTTAACATGGAAAATCCGGAAGTGCGCAGATACATTTTGGATGTAGTCACATACTGGATGGAGTTAGGGATTGACGGGTGGCGGCTGGATGTTCCCAACGAAATCGGCCACTTTTTCTGGAGAGAATTTCGTGAGCATGTCAAGGGGATCAATCCTGACGCATATATCGTCGGTGAGATTTGGCATAACGGAAGTGCGTGGCTTCAGGGGGATCAGTTTGATGCAGTAATGAATTACGTGTTCCGTGACGTAGTTCTGGACTTTTTTGCACGGAAAACCTGCAAGGCCTCGGATTTGGTGAGGAGGCTTGAGTCCGCAAGAGCGGACTATCCGGACGTTGCGTCAATGGCACTTCTGAACCTCTTGGGAAGCCATGACACAGAGCGAGTGTGCACTGCGTTTCGCGGAAACAAGACGCGGATGATACCTGCAATCGTTTTCCAGATGACATACCCCGGCGCACCTATAGTTTATTATGGTGACGAAGTCGGGATGAGGGGTTCTAAAGATCCGGGATGCCGTGGGACAATGATCTGGGATGAACCTGAACAGGATCGAGAGCTTCTCAAGCTATATAAAGGCCTGATCCGCCTTCGGAAGAGCAATATTGCACTGAGGCGCGGGAACATGCGCTGGCTATTGGCGGATGATCCTACACGAACTTTAGCTTTTTCCCGTGTTTATGGCGGGCAGGTTGTTGTTGTGGCGGTATGTGCAGGGGATACGGGTGTGTCGGTAGACCTTGCTGTGGACAATGTCAGTGACGGCACGGTCTTTGTTGACGTTTTCACAGGCCGGTCAAATGAAGTCTCAGGCGGGAGACTCGGGGTTTTTGAGCTGGGTCCGGGCGAGGCCTGTGTATTAGTTGCGAATAATTTTCCAAAGAGTCCTTGACAAGTCTGGTAAGCCGTGCTAGAGTATCCGTAAATCGGAACATCCTGAATGCAAGCCTGCGCAGGCCAAAGAGTTTACAGGGTGAAGACGATAAGACCGAGTGTAATGATAAGAAAAAGCTATGACGGGGATAAGTAGGCCGGATGGAGGGTCTAAGCGAGCCGGGGACGGTGAGAGCCTGGCACAAAGCGCCGGTTGAAACACACCCCGGAGCGCAAACCGAAACTAGGTCATGTGGTGGGGAAATGCCATAATGACTCTATGATGGGAGTAGGCTTTGACGGGTCCCGCCCGTTACTGCGGGGAGGTATAATCACATGAGTCCACTCGGGACAGTGTGCCGTACCGGACATGAGTGGGTTGCCCGATCGAAAAGAAAATGGGTAGCCAATTAGGGTGGGACCACGGGAGTCACCTCTCGTCCCTTGTATGGGGCGAGAGGTGTTTTTTTGTCCAAAGGTCTGATGCAGCACACAAAGACACGTGCAAAGTAGAAACCAAGAGAAGGTAAAGAAGTGAGGAGGCAATTATTATGGCAAAGAAATCGAGAAGATTGTCACAGATTGTGCTGATTACGGTGGTTACTGCTGTATTGATGGCGAGTAGTGTGGTTTTGGGCGCGTCAAGCGACGGTTCGTTGGAAAAGGTGAAGGCAGCAGGTGTCATCAGAATAGGCGTGGATGACGCCTTTCCTCCCATGGAGTACAGAGATGAAAAGGGTAACCTTATTGGTTTTGATGTGGATCTTGCAGATGAGATGGGCCGGCGGCTTGGGGTCGATATTGTATGGGTCCCCACTGCATGGGACGGAGTAATCCTTGCGCTTCAGTCCGGGAAGTTCGATATGATCCTGTCGACGCTTACCATTACTGACGAGAGGGCGGAGAAGATTGACTTCAGCCCCCCGTACATCTATGGGGCGCAGATAATAGTAGTTAAGCAGCAAACCGAAGACATCAACACCCTCTCTGACCTCAAAGGTAAGGTAGTCGGCACGCAACTGGGTAGCACAGGAGAGGTCGCTGCGAAGAAGTTCGGAGGGTTTAAGGACTTGAAGCTCTATGCCACATATCCTGAGGCTTTCACAGACCTTGCCATTGGGCGTATCCAGGCGCTTGTAGTCGATGAGTTTGTCGGCAGGTACTACATGACGAAGCAAACCGGAGCTTACCGGGTGCTGGAGGAGAAGTTGGCAGAGGAGTCCATCGGAATCGGTTTTAGGAAAAGCGATGCCTCCTTCAGAGAAGCTGTCACAAAAGCGATTGACTCCATCAAGGCAGACGGCACGTACGGAGAGATCTCTCGGAAGTGGTTTGGAGTGGACGTCTCCAAATAGCAGGTAAGTATCCTTGAGGCTGTGTCGTCATGTAGCGTTACGTTAGTCTCCAGTTGGCTGCCGGTGCTTTGCGATTCATAGAGAGACACCGGTGTGGATTCGTAGAAAGCCGCTGCGTTTTGTAAATCGCCGGATTTCGGAAGGGTTCCGGATTTTGCAGATGTGAGCGCCGGCACCGGCAGCTTGGGGATATGGATGGGATCAGTTCAGGGAAGAAGGAAGTTGCGTTAGGTTTCCAAGAGGAGAGAGTAGCCTATGGATATCAAGTTTATGATAGGACTTTGCCCGGTGCTTCTAAAAGGTGCTGCAATGACTATGGAGCTTACATGCCTCTCCATGCTGTCTGGGATGGTCATAGGACTTGGCCTGGCATTGGCGCGCATATCCAGGAGCCCGCTGTTGAATAAGCCTGCTTCACTCTACATATGGTGGATGCGGGGGACCCCGCTGTTAATGCAGCTTTTCCTAATCTACTACGGCCTGCCGCAAGCAGGTATCACTCTGGATCCGTTTCCCGCTGCAGCCATAGGCATGACTTTGAACGCTTCAGCTTACATAGCGGAGATCTTTCGCGGAGGTATTCTGTCCATAGATAAAGGCCAGACAGAGGCAGCCAGATCCCTGGGAATGACCTATATGCAGTCAATGAGATGGGTGATATTCCCTCAAACTCTTCCCAGAATAATGCCGCCCTTGGGTAATGAAGCAGTTGCGAGGCTTAAGGATTCATCTTTGGTATCAACTATTGCTATGGTGGATCTCATGCGCTCAGCTCAGCAAATGATTGCGACTACATTTCGTCCGCTGGAGGTGTATTTCGCAGCGGGAATACTCTATCTCTTGTTGACCAGCGCGTTCACTGTGCTTTTCGGGGCCTGGGAGCGGCGCCTTGCGGAGCGATCCGTTATTCATGTGAGGCCTGCAGCGCGTGTTAAGACCTGGTTTATGGGATTAGCGGGTATGCGGGAAAGTCAGTAGACAGATCTTCGCGCGCCTGTAGCTCAGGGGATAGAGCATCTGACTTCTAATCAG
>JAPXLY010000060.1:3358-8861 GCA_033809295.1 Bacillota bacterium | reverse complement strand
CTCATCCTCATGCACACTGTGGAGATAAAACATGCGCTTCCCGAGTCCCGCCAAGATCTGCTCTGTCCTGCGGCGGTCAAACATGCCGCCTGCTGCCGCCCCTTCCAACCCGGCCAGAACCCGCGCCTTGTCACGCTCGGTCTGAAGCCTGCCTATGAACCATGTTCCGGCATTGGAAAGGGCTTTATAGTCCAGATCAACCGGGTTCTGTGTCGCCAGGATCAGTCCCAACCCGTAGGCTCTGGCTTGTTTGAGAAGCGTCAGAAGCGGAGTCTTCGACGGTGGGTTGGCAGTAGGAGGCAGATAGCCAAAGAGCTCATCCATATACAAGAGAGCACGAAGACTGCCGGTTCCGGGTTGAGTGCGTACCCAAGCCAGAACTTCATTTAGAAGCATGGTCACGAAAAACATACGCTCGCTGTCAGAAAGGTGGGCAATAGAGAAGATGGAAACACGCGGTTTACCGTTTTTAGTGTACAAGAAGCTGTTGATATCCAGGGGTTCACCCTCCAGCCACGCCTTGAAGCCTGGGGAAGCCAACAGGCCGTTAAGCTTCATAGCCAGAGCAAAGCGGTCTTTGGCAGGGTAGAAACTCTCCAGATCCATCACACCCACCTTTTCCATGGGCGGGGTTTGTATCGCCATGATCAGTTCAGGGAGGCCTAAGTTCTGCCCCAGTTGCCAGTAATGTTCCAGAATACCGGAGATTAAGATATGCTCCCGGCTTGTAAGCGGATCCACATCGATACCCAACAGGCCCAACAGGCCTGTGGCAGTAGCATGTATACGATCCCGGTATGCGTCCCGGTCCTCTTGCAACCGGGCCGGAGGAGCATCAAAAGAACGGAGGACTGAAACACCGGGGCCGGCCGAGCTACCCGGCGTATAGACGGTAATATCCACTGCATCCAAGAGCTTTTCAATGCGTTTTCCGCTCTGGCCCCAATCTTCCAATCCTTTCTTCCACAATTCTGCTTGCGCTGCGGCATAATCGTCCGGAGTATAGCCTTTGTTTGCGGCTTCATGCAGGTTTATCCAAGGACGGAAGTCTTCCGGACGCAAATCGGGGAAGGCAAGAGCCATGTTTCCCAAGTCACCCTTTGGATCAATAGCAATCACCGGGATACGGTCTATAGCAGCCTCTTCCAGGATCCCAATGCCCAGCCCTGTTTTACCGCTTCCCGTCATTCCGATGATAACTGCGTGAGTTGTCAGGTCTTTCGACTTATATAGAACCAAGTCATCTAGGAGCTTGTCTTGCTCCAAATCATAAGCCTTTCCAAGGTAGAACACACCGAGTCTCTCGAAATCCTGCATAAGGACTCCCCTCCGGACATCTTTCTCCCAGTCTGACCCAAAGATATAAAGGGCTTATCGATTAACGGCAACGCTGTCTTTTGTACCGATTTCTGCAACTAGAGGAACAAGTCGGTCTTCGTGTGTACTTTAACATAGTCATGACAGGATTCCAAGAAGTGCAAGAGCACCTGAAAAATGCAGGAACGGCTTTAATGCCGGCTCTTCAGTTAAAACAAAAACCACCCACCGATAAAACTAGTTCTATCAATAGATGGCAAATTTGGTGGAGACGAGGAGATTCGAACTCCCGGCCTCGTGAGTGCGATTCACGCGCTCTCCCAACTGAGCTACGTCCCCACCTGAAACTCATCGGATTTTCTTCTATTCTTCCTCGCTCAGATACTAGCACATCCTGCTGCTGCAAGTCAAGGGCGTCAGAAGCCGGCCGGGAGCCGGCAGGGCCAGGATCGAAGCCAGAGAACCGGAGCATTAGGACAGCGTCGGGCCTATTCGATCTATGATCATTGCGCCTATACGCGTCTATACTCTCGGGCGCATCGTCGGAAACAGGATCACATCCCTGATCGAGTCCTGATTAGTAATGAGCATCACCAATCTGTCAATGCCGATGCCCATGCCTCCTGTAGGCGGCATCCCATGTTCAAGGGCAAGCAAGAAATCCTCATCCATCATGTGGGCTTCTTCATCACCCTTATCGCGGAGCGCCACCTGCGCTTGGAAACGCTTCCGCTGGTCAAGCGGGTCATTCAACTCGCTGAAGGCATTGGCCATTTCACGGCCGCCAATAATCAATTCGAACCTATGTGTGTAACGAGGGTCATCCTTTCTCCTTCTGGCCAAAGGCGACACCTCTATCGGGTAGTCTGTGATAAAGGTAGGCGTTATTAGTTTCGGTTCGACCAATTCATCATAAATCTCTGCCAGGACAGCCCCGCGTGAGGTATCTTCTCCCACTTCAACCCCTAAGGAGTCCGCAGCCAAGAGAGCATCCTTATCAATCTCAATCTTGGTGAAGTCCACACCCAGATACTTCGATACTGCATCAACCATAGTCAGCCTGGGCCAGGGCGGCGTAAGATCTACTTCTTGGTCTCCGCACCTTACCACCGGAGTCCCCAGCACCTTAGTGGCTACATAGTGGATAAGGTTTTCCGCAATATTCATCATATCGGTGTAATCGGCATACGCCTCGTAAAGCTCAAGCATGGTAAACTCGGGATTATGCTTAGTGGATATTCCTTCATTTCTGTACACACGGCCAAGCTCGTAGACTTTCTCGAGCCCGCCCACGATCAAACGCTTCAGATGAAGTTCCAAGGCGATCCGCATATAAAGATCAATATCAAGGGCATTATGGTGCGTAATGAAAGGCCTTGCACTTGCTCCTCCGGGAATGGAATGTAAAGACGAAGTCTCCACTTCAATGTAACCTCGGGAATCAAGGAATTCCCTCGCTGCCTTGATTACAGCCGTACGCTGCAGGAACACCCGGCGCACATCAGGATTGACTATAAGGTCGAGGTAACGGTGCCTATAGCGAAGATCAACATCAACCAGGCCATGCCACTTCTCAGGCAAGGGGCGAAGGGCCTTACAAAGAAGGGTGAATTCGTCTATCTCAATGCTTATTTCTCCTCTTCGGGTTCTAAACACCTTGCCTACGACACCTATGATGTCCCCGATGTCCAGGGACGTAAGGAGCCCGTAGGCATCCTCACCCAGGGAATCAACTCTGGCATAGACCTGGATACGCCCGGAGAGATCCAGGATATCCGCAAAGGTTGCCTTGCCGTGACTGCGCATTGCCATCAATCGGCCTGCTATCTTCACGACACTTCCGTCAAGATTGGAAAAATCATCTATGATTTCCGTGCTAAGATGCGTTCGCTCAAATCTGGCTCCGAAAGGATCCACACCACCGGCCCGGAGGGCTTCCAGTTTCTGCATCCGAACTCGTACATGTTCGCTGTCAAACTGCGATTGACGTAATTCTCCCTCGTCCCCTCCGTTGCTTTCCAAGTTCATCTTATCACCTCGAGATTTCTAGGACTTGAAACTTTAGAGTCCCTACAGGCGCAAAAACATCTACAATACTACCTACCGGCTTGCCCAAAATTGCCTTGCCTACAGGGGACTCATTGGATATCCGGGAATTGGCCGGATTAGCCTCCGCTGAACCGACAATTATATATTCAAAGACCTCTCCTCCGGTCATGTCCTTCAGCTTTACTCTTGACCCCAGGCGGACAGCATCTGTGTCGAGTTCATCTTCATCAATGACTTCAGCGTTCCTCAACATGATCTCGAGTTGCGCGATACGTCCTTCAACAAATGCCTGCTCGTTCTTGGCGTCTTCGTATTCGGAGTTGTCTGTAATGTCGCCAAAAGCCTTAGCATCCTTGATTCTTGCTGCAACTTCGCGCCTCCTGGTAGTCTTAAGGTGCTCCAGTTCCTTTTCAAGCTTCTTGAGCCCTTCCAGGGTCAAAACTACCTTCTGCGCCATCGCCATACCCCTGATTCCTCCTTAATCAATGGATCTTCCTTGTACATCTTGGCATCGCGCGATGTAGCCAAGCTGAACTGCGCTTGCTACTATGCCCATCGCGCGACGCCTCGTCGCATGCCAATATTATGTCTTCTGACCTTTCGATTGTCAAGACTCAACCGTGTAAGACTTCGACCCTGGGACGAAATTCGAGCCTTCCCAAAAGATCCAGATAGTCAGAGGGCGTAAAATCCTCAGGGCTGCGCCCTGTAATAGCTACCAGCACTGCATCAATCACGTTGGTCGCAAAGGATCTCCCGCTGAATTCAGGGGTAGACACAACAAGAGTCTTGACTCCTCGCGATCTAAAAGCCTCAACATCGTCTTTGGTCACAGTATTCGTTATGATAACTTTCCCCGAAAGGTCTTCCGGCATGTGCTTCTTAATGAAATGGCAATCACCTCCGATAACGTCCGCCCACTGGTATACGGAGGTAAACTTTGGGGTGACCTGTTCCTGACTCTTACCGGTCGGATAGAGCACACTGATAGGCATGTGGCTAAGGACCGGCATCAAAACATCAGCAATAATCCGCAGAGTGGCGAGAGTAGTCGGGAAAATCGGAATTCCCAGAGCAAACGCCAGATCTCCGATTTTCAAATTGCACCCGGACTCAACAAGAGCAGAAGCCATGCCGTACCTGTCCAGCGCACAAACGACAAACGCGTTCTTGCCGTCCAGCGGAATTTTCTCCTCATCACGGATATACTCGACCGCTCTGCGCTCGATGACTCCCTTCAGCATGCTCCCATCAGCGACCGGAGTCTTCGTTGCCGTCTTGGCCATCCTCTCAGCTTCCCACAGAGTATAGCGCTTGTTCCCCATAAAAAACCATCGATCGGTTCCACCCAAACCTATGGCATCGACCTTCCCGTCGAGGCTGCGGATAAGTTCTATTGCTTTTTGAACATCACCATTGGTTCCGCGACGCTCGACTGTGATTTCTTCCCCGAGCAATGTTACTTGCGCTTTGTGATCCCGCTTTGCAGAACCAAGGCTCACACCCACTACGTGCTTCAAATGACCCCGCCCCCATTCAAAATACGATTCTACGCTAGCTCGCAACGATTTCCCGAATGATTTTGCGGATGGTCTCCGGATCTATTTCCGCGTCCTTCTTAATTGGTGATGCGCCAATGACAATACTTATCACACGGTTTCCAAGGATTGACTCCACAAGGTTACACCTCATGTCCGAACCGATAAAGATTACTACGTCATAGATTCTCAGTTTACTTATGATTGCCATTATTTCGTTGAGGACTTCAAGTCCGGATCTTTCTCGGACAAATCTCCATCGCTCTTCATCATCCATCAGCAGCACAAAATCCACGCCTTCTTCCCTGGCCACGTTGTAGATATCATTCTTGTTGCCTACAGGAAATCCGACCAGGGCAACTCTTCCACCTTTACGGATCTCGCCGAGACTCTCCAGGCGTGAAACAAAAGTCCTGTCTATACCGACTCTGTCTGCGGTCTCTTGTTGTGATAATCCGTTAGACCTGAGATCAAGGATTCTCTCGACAGTATTCAGAAGGCGACCCTTGTCTATTAACTTCTCTCCTATACGCACGAACTCCAGAGCATTCCACCTCCTGCCTGCTGATTACCGGCTGTTTGCTGACTGCCGGCTACCT
>JAPXLY010000060.1:0-3258 GCA_033809295.1 Bacillota bacterium | reverse complement strand
AAGGATTCTCTCGACAGTATTCAGAAGGCGACCCTTGTCTATTAACTTCTCTCCTATACGCACGAACTCCAGAGCATTCCACCTCCTGCCTGCTGATTACCGGCTGTTTGCTGACTGCCGGCTACCTACTGACTGCCGGCTACCTGCTGACCATCGGCTGCCTGCTAACTATCGGTTGCCTACTGATTACCGATTGCCTGCTGACTACCGGCTACCTGACTTGACCGGATTGGCGTTTACATATTTGTGCACAAACCCATTTTAGCAAAGGGAACCAAGAAATGCAACCTTCAACGCACGGGCCATTTCATCCCTTGTTTTAGACGCGTTAATGCGAATACGAGCCGATGCAGCTCCCGGAATACCCCGGACATACCATGCTGCATGCTTCCGCATCTTGAGGACTGCCGCTTGTTCACCTACAAGCTGAATAAGCATGTCCAGGTGCCTGAGGGCCAGGGCGGCTTTCTCTTCATACGTGGGAGGCGGAAGCTCTGTTCCCGTACTTAGGAATGCGACAATATCCCGAATCAGCCATGGATTGCCCAGAGCGGCTCTGCCGATCATGACTCCGTCACAACTTGTTTGATCAAGCATTCTCCCGGCATCCTGTGGTGAACGGATATCACCGTTACCGATAACCGGAATTGACACGGCTTCTTTTACAGCCTTGATTATGTCCCAGTCAGCGGTACCGGAATAGAACTGATCCCTGGTTCGGCCGTGGACCGTCACGAGAGAAGCTCCGGCTTCTTCCACTGCCTTTCCGAGTTCAACTGCATTTATCAGCTCTCGGCTCCAACCCATCCTCATTTTGACTGTGACCGGGACTTTCACCGCGGAAACAACGGATTCCACAATGTCCCGGGCAAGGGGCACATTCCTCATTAAGGCTGCACCCTCCCCGTTTCTCACAATCTTCAGAGTCGGACAGCCCATATTGATGTCAATAATCTCAGGCGAGGCCATCTCTTCTATGCGCTTGGCCGCGCGGGCCATGATCTCGGGATCGCTCCCGAATAACTGAACTGCAATGGGATGCTCCATATTGGAGATCCTTAGCATGCCCTCGGTCCTTTCATTTCCGTATACGAGGGCCTTGTCTGAAATCATCTCTGTAAAAACCAGTGAACAACCCATCTCTTTCGCAATAAGTCGATACGCCTGATCCGTAACTCCTGCCATAGGCGCCAGCGCCACGGGCACCCGGCCGGCAAAGTTGACGTTTCCGACAGATATTTCTCTCCTGCCTGCATGCGGGTTACCTATCTTATCATCACCGGTATCGGGCGCGCCTGCCTTGTCATGCTCATGAGGCTCTTTAGTCAGTGAAATACGAATCCTCTCGCTAAGGTTCTTGGCGACCTCATTATTAGCGACGTCCAGGGTACTTGCCTTACTCTGCTCATAAGACTCATTTGTCATATTTCTAATGCTCCCGAATGCTTTCTCACTGCGGTGTAGGTTGTATTCCTTAAGCAACGCTGCAATAGTAAGCAGAAGCTTATCAAGCCCCTCGCGTGTCTCAGCGGACACCGGGATCGCTCCCGGGTGATCAAGCCGAATACGCTCTCTTTCAAGATTGCCCGTGACAAGATCTATCTTATTGAGGCAGGTAATAATCGGCTTGTCAGCAATACCAAGCGTCTTGAGGACTTCTTCCACTGCTTCACAGTGCTCATCCTTGCCGGGATGACTCGCATCCACCACGTGAAGCAGCAGGTCAGAGTAAGTTGCCTCTTCGAGAGTGGCTCGAAAGGCCGCTATAAGGTCGTGCGGGAGTTTCTTTATGAACCCGACGGTATCCGCGAGCAATATGAAATCGCCGGAAGGCAGGTAGCACCTTCTTATTGTCGGGTCAAGCGTAGCAAAAAGCTTGTCCTCAACAAACACCTCGGAATCTGTCAAAGCATTGAAAAGCGTGGATTTACCTGCATTTGTGTAACCCACAATCGACACAAGAGGCAGGCCTGATTTGCTCCGGTTCGACCTTTGGAGATCTCGCCGTTTTGCTATCTCTTCGAGTTCCTTTCGAAGGGTGGAGATCCGCCTCCTGATGCGCCGCCTGTCAACCTCGAGCTTCGTCTCTCCGGGCCCTCTCGTCCCTATACCGCCTCCGAGTCTGGACAGGGACGTGCCTTTTCCGACAAGCCTCGGAAGCAGGTAGCAGAGTTGCGCCAGCTCCACCTGAATCTTTCCCTCTTTACTTGCAGCTCGTGATGCAAATATGTCCAGTATGAGCCAAGTCCTGTCAACAACCTTGGCTTTGAGAAGGCTTTCAAGGTTGCGCTGTTGAGCCGGAGACAGTTCATCATCAAATATGACAAGGTCAGCATGGGTTGTAATGACAAGGATAGCCAGTTCCTCAGCTTTTCCTTTGCCTATATAATAGGCGGGATCAGGCTTCCCACGCTTCTGGACGAGTCTCACAATAACCTCAGCGCCGGCAGTGGCGGCTAATTCTGACAGTTCATTGATGGAATCGTCAGTCTCCCACCACTGTGTGCCCGGCAATTCAAGTCCGACAGCAATCGCCTTTTCGCGTTGAGTCTCCAGAGAACGTTCACCTCCAAACTTACATCGGAAATCCCCTACCTGTGTTAGTAAAAGGGAGTAGGATTTCTACTTTATTATGATACCTTTGTTTTCCGCCAATGTCACCTACGTCCCACACCCTCGCCGCCACGCCCTACGCCACTCCGCCGCTGGGCCAACATGCTGCTGCACCGCTACGTGCTGCGCTGCTACGTGCTACGCTGATACGCTAGCATACCGTGGCGCCGCTTCGCTGCTGCGCCGCTGCACTGGTACGCCGTTGCGCCGCTACGCTGCTGCGCCACCAGGAGTTCCGTAAGCACCGTAGGCCCCGGATGAGGGTCCTAACCAGACATCTGATTGCGCTCCCAAATCTCACGAAATCCTTTCATGTACGAGCATACAGGGTTCCTTACAAGGGGTATCGATCAAATAGGGCCCACCCTGAGTGAGAGCTATTCAAGCGGATTTGGCACCCCCCTGCCGGTCGAGTGGTCTCAGTCGATGAGTGGCTCTCCCTGAGAGCCACTCAAGCTAATTACAGCACGGATCGATCGCCAAGTGGCTCACCCTGAGAGCCAATCAAGGGGATCTGAAGGTCTTTCGGATCGGGTAGGAGGCTGGCCGTTATTCGGCCAGCCGACCTCCCACAGCACCGTACGTACCGTTCGGTATACGGCGCTTCCAAACTTTACACATGTACAGCAAGATAGGATTCTTCAA
>JAPXLY010000059.1:0-8870 GCA_033809295.1 Bacillota bacterium | reverse complement strand
AATCCGGCCCGTAGGCCAGTGGCCGAATTTTGACACCCCTCGTTGCAATCACCGGCCACCCAAGACAATCGGAAAACGAGCGAAAACTAATGAACTCATACTTAGATCTACTAAGGGAGATCATCATGGTAGATGCCTTGAGAGAGCTGTCTCAACACACAATCAAGGTTTTTTCCGAGAATGCTGATTCGAGCCAGAGCAAGCCCATGTCAGCATATATGAGAGATCAATTCCCGTTCCTGGGCATCAAATCTCAAAACAGGAGACAGTTGCAGAAAGAGATTGCCAAAGAAACCGGGTATGCAAAGAAACCATTTTCTGAGGAGTTTGTCGCCCTCCTCTGGCGACTTCCGGAGAGAGAATACCAGTATTTTGCGGTGGATTATCTCATCAGCAAAAGTAAAACCCTGGCACGGGAACATATAGACCTTGTGGGCGACCTTATCACACAGAAATCTTGGTGGGATACTGTAGATGCGCTCGCAAGCAATGTAGTAGGCACACTATGCATGAAGTATCCTGACATGCGGCATAAGGAAATACTACAGTTCTCAGAGAGCGGCAACATCTGGCTGATCCGCACTTCCATCCTATTTCAGCTCAAATACAAGGGCAAAACCGATACGGAACTACTTGCACACCTCATCGAAAGCCACTCCCGGACCGGAGAATTCTTCATCGATAAGGCCATAGGATGGGCTCTAAGGCAATATGCAAGAGCAGATGCAAAATGGGTCCTGGAGTTTCTAAATACCCACACACTCGCCCCGCTTAGCGTAAGAGAAGCGGAGAAGCATTTGAAGCGCATCTGACATCAACTTGATTTATCATGCACGTGGGAAAACCTCTATGACATATGAGCTGAATTGGAAGAAAAACGCGTCGTGAGGAGGCTGCAATCCTGATGATGAAAGTAGGAATAATACGTTGTCAACAAACTGAGGATATGTGTCCTGTTTGTGTCTTGCGGCGGATGCCCTGGGAAAAGGGCGGTTGCAAGGGCGCAACTTATGGTTGACAGGGTGCAAAAGCAATTGTCCTTGCTTCCTGTATCAGCAAGGGAAATCCCATAGGTTATCCTTGCCCTCATTACGAAGATATCAAGAATGCCCTAAAGAAGAAACTCGGCACAGAGATAACGCTAATAGAATGGACTCATTAATAACATCATAAAAGCGATGCCAAAGCCTGGCTGACAAGAACCACTAAGACCAAGGCAAACGGATATGTAGCTGCGTACGAAGAAACCACTTCTTCACTGCCTGCAGCAACAATCAGCGCACCCAGCGCAGGTGTACTTGTCATCCCACCGCATATGGAGCCGAGGGTGTCAGGAAGGCTCAGCTTGAATACCCAGGTAGCCAACACAAACCCTATGCACATAGGAACGAGAGTTACGAGGGCTCCGCCCAGGAACAGGAGCCAGCCGTACCTTGCCACTGTCTCCACGAATCCGTGGCCCGCAGCTACTCCGGCGCCTGCGAGAAAGAGCATCAGGCCTGCTTCCCGCATTACACTGAGCAACTTGCCTGAAGGCCTCAGAGACCAAGGCCCGATTCCGCCGAAGTGCCCTACAATCAGCCCGACCATAAGCGGGCCTCCTGCAAGGCCCAGGCTCACTCCACTTGTGCCGGGGATCATGAACCGAATCCGTCCAAGCACGGTTCCAAGGGCCAAGACTGCCATTAGAGGAAGCATGCCCAGCTCGTCCAGGACCTGCCTCTGTTTCCCCACCAGAGTCTCGAGTCTGTCCAATCCAAATGAAGGACCGACCGCACGAAGCACGTCCTTATGTTCAAACACAGTCTGTGCTTTAGGAACAAACTCAAGTCCTACCCTTCTTATCCTTGTCAGCATGACTCCGTACCGCTCATGGAGGGAAAGACTTCCCAGCGTCTTTCCTACTATTGCAGGGGATTCTACGATAAGATCTCGCACCTCCAAACCGGGCTGAGTCATGGGCGCAGAGGTTTGAGGCCCTACCATTTCCTCAAGCTTACCAAGAGCTTCTTCAGTGCCGACTCCCCGTATCACATCACCTTCCAGCAAGACAGTGTCGCTGAACGCAGGGAGGACCTGGCTGCCTTTTCGGACCCGGGAAACCACGGCCCCGGTGGCAGCCGCTATATTAAGCTCCGCCAAGGTCTTGCGATATACATCCGGCTCGGACACGACGAAATCCTTTACTATGAGGTCTGTCTGTTCCGGCGCGTGTATTGAATCAGTTAATGCCTGCATCTCGGCTCGAAGATCTCTACCAAGAAGCCGAGGAAGAGCTTGAACAAACAGCACGACCCCGACTACCCCAAAGGGGTAAGCTATTCCGTACCCTATAGATACTGCATTGTCCTGCGCAACCTCGAGCGCTGCGGCAAGTCCCGGTGTCGTAGTCAATGCCCCTGTATAGATCCCTGCCGACAAGGCTCCGGGCATAGAGAATGCTTTCGAAAACAAAACCACGGTAAGAGCGCTGGACCCCACAATAGCCATGGCAATCGCTCCATAGGACATGGCGTTTTGCTTAAGATTTCTAAAAAACCTTGGTCCTGCGGTGAGGCCCACTGCCCCCACAAACAGCGCAAGCCCCAGATCCCGAATGATGGATGGAATCTCATAACCAAGATGGCCGAAGTAAAGCGCCGCAATGAGCACCCCGGACGTCCCGAGATGGATACCCTTTATCTTGATGCCGCCTAGAATGTAGCCAATCGTTGCGAGAAGGAATAAAGCCTCAAGTGTGCCACGCATATGTCTAAATCCACCCTTTCGATGAATCCTTGCCGGCCGGTTCGGGCACTCGACACCCAATATTTCTCCACAGAGGCCTAATCTCCTGCTCGGAGAGACTGCATCAGGGCTGCATTAGCGCAAGCCTTGAGGAAGTTCTGTAGTTCTGTGATAGGGATTAATCAAATTACAATTCGCAGATTATGTCAAGAAGGAAT
Organism: Bacillota bacterium; assembly: GCA_033809295.1. Taxonomy (GTDB): domain Bacteria; phylum Bacillota; class SHA-98; order UBA4971; family UBA4971; genus UBA4971. The sequence goes on along the minus strand of JAPXLY010000059.1, from coordinate 5,925 downwards.
CCTCTCTGGTAGACCAGAACTCTTTACCCAAGGATATGCGTATCCGAGTTCCCGGATACCCATGGCCTTACCTTCTTATCATCAGGAAAGCAAAAACACATAAAGGAGATTCCTAGCACATGGAACGAAGTTTTGAGTCTATAGGCGTTGCCCGCGAATCTTGCCGGACCGCAACCGGAGTCATTCTCAGAACCCGTACCGACGAGTTGGAAGTGACAGTCCTCACAGAGAATCTCATACGGGTAACAATGAGGAAACAATCTCAAGCCGGTGGAGCTGTAGTATCGGGCGGCAAGATCCTGTCGTGCGCTGTGGTCAGGCGCAACCGGCCCGCTGTTGATGTGGAGATTGCGGAGAGCCCTGGCGGTATCAACCTCATCACACAAAGGATCCGCGTGCACATAACCAAATCCCCGATCAGGATTGGATTCCACCGGCCGGACGGCAACCGTGTCTGCGTGGATACGGCCGCATCAGGAATGGGCTGGACAAAAGACGGCGTAGCATGCTCTAAGATTCTCCCTGCCGGTACCCGGTTTTACGGATTTGGCGAGCGAATAGGTTATCTGGACAAACGAAGAACATCTATGACACTGTGGAATACTGACAGCGTTCTTCATACTCCTTCCGCCGACTCCCTTTACGTCTCTATTCCGTTTTTCGTTGGATTTGACGGTGACCACGCTTATGGTGTATTCGTTGACAACCCGGGGAAGTGCGTTTTTGACATGGGTAAAACTTCCGACGGTGAGTATGTGTTCCAGACGACAGGCGAGGAATTGAACTACTATTTCTTTGCCGGACCAAAGATTAGAGATGTGGTGGAGCAATATGCCGAACTCACCGGGACAATGGAGCTCCCTCCCCTCTGGGCGCTGGGGTATCATCAGTCGAGGTACAGCTACTGTCCGGAAGACGATGTGGAAGAGGTGGCAACGAGCTTCCGGAAGCACGACATCCCTTGCGATGCCATATACCTTGATATCCACTACATGGACGGTTATCGGATCTTCACGTTCGACAAAGAGACATTCCCGGATCCTGCCGCCCTTATTACTCGTCTCGAGGGTATGGGTTTTAAAGTAGTGACTATCATAGATCCGGGTGTAAAGATAGACCATAAGTACAAAGTCTACAGGGAAGGCCTGAAAAAAGGCTGTTTCGTCAAGCTCCCTGACGGCAAGCTATTTGAAGCCGAGGTTTGGCCGGGCCGGGTAGTATTCCCGGATTTCTTCAGACAAAAGGTGAGGGCTTGGTGGGCAAAAAACCACACGACCCTCTTTGATGCCGGAGTCCGCGGAATCTGGAATGATATGAATGAGCCGTCATGCTTCGATACTGAGTCAGGGACCATGGATCTCGACGCGCTCCATGGCGAACCCGGCATGGAGGTCCCTCACGCTGAAGTCCATAATACTTATGCCAATTTTATGAATGAGGCTACCTACGAAGCCTTTCAAACCTTACTGCCTGATACAAGGCCTTTTATAATTACCCGCGCCGGTTATTCCGGCATTCAGCGCCTCGCCTGCGTGTGGACGGGTGACAACGCAAGTTGGTGGGAACACCTTTTGATGTCCATTCCTATGTGTCTTAACATGGGACTCTCCGGGATCCCCTTTGTAGGCGCGGATGTGGGAGGGTTCCAATCTGATACAGACCCTGAACTCCTCACCAGGTGGACACAGGTGGGCGCGTTCATTCCGTTCTTCCGAAACCACAGCGCAGTGGACACCTGCCGTCAGGAGCCCTACCTGCTGGATGAACCGTATAGGTCTATCTGCCGGGATTTCATCAAGCTAAGATACAAGCTGATTCCGTACATATACACCATGATGCACCAAGCCGCAACCTCGGGAACTCCTATCATGCGTCCCCTTGTTTTCGAGTTTCCGGAGGATGAGAAAACCCATGGGATTTTTGATCAGTTTATGCTGGGGCCCAGTATTATGGTAGCTCCGGTTTATCAACCTGAAACCAAGTACCGCGCTGTGTACCTTCCCGGAGGCGAATGGTTCGATCTGTATACCGGTAAGGTTATTTCGGGAAACCGCTACATTCTCGCGGAAACCCCTCCGGACAGGATTCCCGTCTTTCTCAGAGCAGGTGCGATTATCCCCCTGGGAAGGGAAATGAATTTCGTGGGAGAAGCGCCGCAAAGGCTCCGGATTATCGACATATGTCCTTCGCGAAACGCCCCGTCAGGCAAGTTCAGTCTGTATGTGGACGACGGCGAGACCAAACAATACCGTGACGGCTATTTCGGATTTGTCCATATGTCGTATGACATGATGCAAGACGGCAGGTTCAGTAAACTCAAAATCTCGGTGGACACAGAAACGCGGAACAAGGGGTACCGGGCCACGCTTCCCATAGATACTATTAGGATATGGGACTTCTCCCAGGCTCCTGTAAAAGTAAGCGTCAATAGAATCGCAGTTCGGCCTGTAGAGGGGACCGTAGAGAACGCAATGAAAGAACTCACGGAAGAACAAGGCTACTATTTGGACAGGGACACGAACCGGCTCTATATAGGAATTCACCGGGACTCAGGCGACATCAATTGTGAAGTGATATGGATGGATTAGGGAGGCGACTTCAAATGAAAGCGGAAATTCGGCTCACTGAAGGCTTAACAATGATTGCAAAAAGCGAGTCAGAACAATGGGTGATAATGGATCCCGGAGCATCCTCAGGAGGGCAAGGCGGTGCTCCTACTCCTATGGAATTCGTTCTTATGGCTTTCGGAAGCTGCATAGCTATGACCACATCTGCGCTACTTCGCAAGAAGGCCCCTTCCTTAGAGGAGTTGTCAGTCCGGTTAAGCGCTGAACGATCCGAGTCTTCACCCAGCGTATTCACACATATCACAGCCAGATTTCTGGTGCGTGGCGAAGGCCTCAAAGAGAACGATGTCGAATGGGCCATCAAGCAGGCACATACGAGATTCTGTCCTGTCGGCGCCATGCTGGGCAAGGCTGTAGAACTTGACTACGAATGGGAGGTCCTATAGAACATATTTCCGCCCATTACAATTCCTTAGAAACCTAACGCGGAATGCGAGGTGTTCTCTGATAATGAAATAAGGCCACCGGCGTAAACGCGCCAGGTAGTGGTTGCGGCACATTCAATTCATCTTGAGGAGACATAGATGTGATAGACAACATCAACACCGACAACTTCAGCTCAATTGGAGCGGTACCCGAGCCGATTCCGGGACTGACCAGCCCCGCCCAAAGCATGCAGCAGATCGCGGACGCGGTAGCTGCAGCTATGGGCGTAGATGTAACGATAGCCAACAGTAGTTTGCTTCGTGTGGCTGGCACCGGACCTTTTGAAGCAGACCTTGGTGAGAAGGTGCCGCGAGGCTGTGTTTTCGAGCATGCGCTAAACCGGGTTCAAACGGTTGTAGTTGAGGATCCACGTGAAGCGCAGTTATGTATCGATTGCCACGGTCGCGACAGGTGTCAGGAGACCTTAAGCATATGTACACCCATTACTATCCAAGGCAAGGGAGTGGGAATCCTTGCCATAGTCGCCTTCACTCCGGAACAGCGGGACAGAATACACTCGTCCCTTCCTTCGTATATTGCTTTCTTAGAGAAAATGGCTGAGCTGATAGCCACCAAAATCACAGAACACAGCCTAATGCTTACCCTGGAAGGCAGGACTCGTGAACTTGAAGCTGTTGTTAACCATATCCACCAGGGTGTAATCTGTGTTGACAGTTCACGCCGGATTAGGCAAATTAACAATCGTGCTGTGGAACTGCTCAAGCTCCGAGCAAATGTGCCCGGGCCAGGCGACGATCTTGAAGCTATCTGGCCCAATTGCCTCCTGCTCAAATGCATGGAGAACAGAGAATCGTACACCAATGCCAGTGAAACATACCATACTCCCCAGGGTAAGCAGGTGCGGTTCCTATCCTCAGTGAGCGCGCTTGTGCTTGCCGGCAAGGTCATCGGCGGCGTTTTGACGTTCAGCGATCTTGAGAGCACTCACAAAGATACCTTTCGCGCTATTGAGCACGGAACAGCCTTTACTTTCGACGATATCATCGGCACGAGCCATGCCATTGCTCAAGTGAAGCAGCAATCCCTCACTGCGGCCAAGTACGATTCCAACATCCTTCTTACAGGTGAGACCGGCACAGGCAAGGAGCTGTTTGCCCGGGCAATTCACAATGCAAGCCCAAGGTGCGACTACCCGTTTGTTGCTGTAAACTGCTCCGCGATACCTGAGTCGCTCCTTGAAAGTGAGCTTTTCGGTTACGAGGCCGGGGCATTCACCGGCGCCAGCAAAAACGGCAAACCCGGCAAGTTTGAGCTTGCTAATCATGGCACACTGTTCCTTGATGAGATCAGCGACATGCCTCTGTTCTTGCAGGCTAAGTTGCTTCGCGCCACTCAAGACATGGAGATTACGCGAGTCGGAGGCCTTTATCCAAAGCGAATAGACGCTCGCCTCATATCAGCAACCAATCAAGACCTGAAAGAGCATATGAGAACCAAAAGATTCAGAGATGACCTCTACTATCGCCTTTGTGTTGTTCCCATCACCTTGCCCCCACTCAGGCAAAGGCCTGACGACATACCTGTTCTGGCAGACTACTTCATCACCCGATACACCCGTCAGTTTAACAAAGTAGTCCGCGGACTGACTGATGATGCCCTTGACCTGCTTATGGCATATGACTGGCCTGGAAACGTGCGGGAACTTGAGAACGTTATAGAATATGCTGTCAACTTCGCGACAGATGAATGGGTAACCGTTGAAGAACTACGCCATCGCATACCATCCTTTCCCTCAGGCAAGCCAGGATCCACATGTACGAGAGACCTCAAGACCGCGGTTCGTAGTTTTCAGAAGCAATTGGTAGAAGAAGTCATTGAAAGGCACGGCCAGGGCTCTGCTGCCAAAGAACTTGCCTCTCAGGAACTAGGCATCAGTCGGGCCACCCTCTACCGCATCTTGTCTCAAGACTGAGGATTCAGTCTCACATGTGAGACGGACCATGTCGGCGCCAATTCATTCCCTATAGCATTCAAAGGCCATGTAAGAGCCATGTAAATCCTGGTTTTGCTTGCGCTTGTGTCTTTTGTAGAGGTCACAACCTCTGCTGGCACGGAAATTGCGACTGTATCTAAGCAAATAAGGTACAGTGAGGAAGAATATGATGGAAACTTCGAGTCTGGTCTCGAAACTCGACCGGGAAATCGTACCTGCAGTAGGTTGCACTGAACCCGTGGCAATAGCGTTGACTTCAGCAGCCGCTATGAAGGCAGTCAGAGGCAAACTTCGCTTGCTTGAACTCGCAACAAGCATGAATATTTTCAAGAACGCTCGTGCGGCAGGTATTCCGGGCTGTGTTGATACAGGCATCGAACTTGCGGCTGCGCTGGGCGCCGCAATAGCACGCCCTGAAGCAGGCTTGGAAATCTTCTCTTACGTAGACTCCGAAACACATAGGGCGGCCGAATTCATGCTGGAAACCGCAGAATTCCGGACCTGCGTTGATATGAATCGAAATGATATTTACGTTCGTTGTCGCATAGTCACTGATATGGGAGAAGCTATAGCGGAGACAGTCGGAAGACACCACAACGTCCATCTTGTCTCTCTTAACGGAAAGGATGTTCCTCGCGACGTGGAGCATAACGGACACGAGCGCCTGATGTTGAGAGATTTGGCATCCTTCCGTACGCTTGTTGAAGCAGTGTATGACGCTCCTTGCGGCGCTTTTGATTTCTTGATGCCCAGGGCCAATATCAACCTGGAAATGGCCGATTCCGGCTGTGAGATGAGTCAAGGCCTTGGAATAGGCCGCGCTGATGGGAAGGATGTACCCGGAAGTTACGCTACTTATACAGCCGCAGCATGTGATGCACGAATGTCCGGTATCCAGAAACCTGTATGCACGTGTGC
>JAPXLY010000058.1:0-8908 GCA_033809295.1 Bacillota bacterium | reverse complement strand
CAAATCTCAACCCTAGGGGCCACTCAGGTGGATGCGTCCTTTAGACTCAACATACATTCTACTTGGGATGCAGGCGCTCAGGAATTCATTGCCGGAGGGCTTCAGGCGATGAGAGGTAATTAGTGGCAAGCTCCTGGCACCTTCTATGAGTTTTCTTTGGTAATGGGGATTGACAAACGCAAGAGCTTATGGTTAAATATAACTAGGGCCATTAGTAATATATAAGGAGTCGATGTAATGATTACTAATAAGCTGGAGTACCTTCTCCTGACTCTCATGGACTTAGCAATGAACGGCAGTGATGAGTACGTGGTATCAAGGGATGTAGCTGAGAGGCAGGGAATATCGCCGAAATACATGCCGCAGCTAATGGCCCTCCTTACAAGCAAAGGCTGGGTGGGTTCGTCCAGGGGATGCAAAGGCGGAGTAATGCTTATAGCTGATCCTGCGGAAATCATGGTAAGCGACGTAGCTGAGGTTGCAGGTGAGCCCCTGATTATCAAGGCATGCGTCTCCTCCCAATACCGGTGCCATCGTAAAGCAGAATGTCCACTTAATCTACTGTGGCGGAAGGTTCAGGAAGGTGTGGACGGCATTGTTGAAAACACCACTCTGGCTGACCTTCTGGAAATCAAGTCGCGCTTGGGGATGCAAGCGTCTGCCAAAGATGACCTCGATGTGCAAGAAGAGGTTGTTGGTTAATCCAACTGACATAAGACGATGTGAACGGGGAGGCGAGAAGATGTTTTGTTATCAATGTGAACAGCGCGCAAAGGGAACAGGTTGCACTGTTGCGGGTGTTTGCGGCAAAGACGAGAACACTGCTGTGCTCCAGGAGCTCCTAATCTATGTGACGAAAGGCATATCAATGTACGCGGCGAATTGCAGGAGACTGGGCGTAAGAGATCAGGAGATTGATGAATTCGTAATACAAGCCCTTTTCACCACTGTAACAAATGTCAACTTCGACCCTTCGCGGCTTGCCGGGCTCATTCGAAAAGGGGCAGACTTAAAGAACAAGGCGAAGAGACTCTATGAGGACGCATGTATGGCTCAAGGCAAGACTCCGGAGTCCCTGACAGGCCCTGCTCAATGGGAAGGAGAAGGCGAGCTTTCCAAGCTCATCGACGAAGGGAAAAGAGTTACCGACGAGTGGCGTAGCCTTGTCGGAACTTTGGGAGACGACAGAGCTGCAGTCCGTGATCTTATCCTTTTCGGCCTTAAGGGAGCTGCAGCATATGTGGACCATGCCCAGATACTGGGAGTCCGAGACGAAGAAGTATACCGCGATTTCCACGAAATCCTGAATTTCCTGACACTGAGTGACCCCTCAATGGACGATTTGCTGAAAACCGCTCTTTCCACAGGTGAGCTCAACATCCGCGTCATGGCGCTCCTGGATAAAGCGAACACGGATGCATATGGGGATCCCAGGCCGACTCGGGTTAGGATCACCCCTGTATCAGGCAAAGCTATACTCATATCAGGACACGACCTCAAGGATCTGGAGGAGCTGCTGAAACAGACAGAGGGCAAGGGAATAAACGTATACACCCACGGAGAGATGTTGCCTGCCCACGGATATCCGGGGCTGAAGAAGTATAAGCATCTTGTGGGCAACTACGGCAGCGCATGGCAGAACCAAAAAGAGGAATTCGAGAAATTCCCGGGCGCGATTCTGATGACCACCAATTGCATCCAGAAACCCAAGGACGTCTATAAGGACAGGATTTTCACTACAGGACTTGTGGCATGGCCCGGCGTGCATCACATCGCAGACAAAGATTTTACCCCTGTAATTGAAGCTGCTTTGGCAGCAGAAGGATTTCCCCAGGATGAGCCTGAGAGAATGATTCTTGTAGGATTCGGCCGTGCATCACTTCTGGGAGCTCAAGACAAAGTCCTGGACCTTGTTAAGGACGGCAAGATTCGCCATGTATTCCTGATAGGTGGTTGTGACGGCGCACGATCCGGCCGCAATTACTATACTGAACTTGCGAAAGCAGTCCCCGACGATTGCATTATCCTGACACTTGCTTGCGGGAAATATAGGTTCAATAAACTGGATTTCGGTGAAATTGACGGTATCCCCAGGCTTCTGGATGTCGGTCAGTGTAACGACGCCTTTTCCGCAGTGCAGTTGGCTATCTCCCTTGCAGAGAGACTGGGAACTGACGTGAACAGCCTGCCTCTGTCGCTGATCTTGTCATGGTATGAGCAAAAGGCTGTGGCAATACTCTTATCGCTCCTCCACTTAGGTATCAAGAACATGCGGCTCGGACCTACTTTGCCCGCGTTCATTACTCCCCAGGTGTTGGATGTTCTCGTAGAGAAATTCGACATTATGCCTATTACCACGCCGGAGGAAGATCTCGAATCCATACTGGGGGCATAGGCCCATACTGGGCGCATAAGGGATATACAACGAGACCGTTGGGCTTCTCCAGTAACTGCCAGTTTCGCCGAAGACGGCGACCGGTTTTTGCGATTCAAGCGAGCTGCGTTAACATAATGTGGGAGAGAACAACGGTCTCATGGCGGTCTACTTAGGAGAAACCCTATAGGCAAAGGCTCATGGTAATGAAGATAGGTTTATCTAGGCGGGCTCTTGGCAGGAAGGCTTGTTTCTCGGGTTCCGCACCTGAATGAGGAGTATCCCACCGAGTACAAGGGCAGCTCCTACCAACTGCCAGCCTGCCAGCGTCTCGCCGAGGACCACAAAGGCCAGCAAGGTTGTGGCGGCAGGTTCAGCCATACAAATGATCCCTGCGTCAGCCGCATCTATGTAGCCAAGGGACAATACGTAAAATACATACGAGGCGAGTGTCGGGCCTAATACGAGACAGAGTACTAACAGCCAAACCCGGGGAGGGAAATTCCGGATCTGAACCAGATTCCTACCTGCAAAGCACATAATGAAGAAGCCGCCGAATCCGAATGCGTATAGGACTGTTGTCCACGATGAATATTTCGAAAGCGCGTATTTGCTGAGTAGCGTGTAGGAAGCGTAAGTAATGGCTGCTATAAGCCCCAGAACAACGCCGGTTGGATTCAAAGAGATGAGCTCTCTGTCATAGCCGCCGGCTACAAGGAAACATCCGGCAAAAGCCATAATGAGGGCGGTAATTTTGGCCTTTGTGAGCTGTTCCCCGTAAAAAACTGCAGCACCTAATGCTACAAAGGCGGGGGCTGTGTAAAGAATGATTACTGCAGTTGTAGCAGATGTGCGCCGGAGGGCTTCGAAATACGACAAGTGATTGAGGGTAATCCCGACAAAGCCGAATACTGCAAAGAACAGGATATCCTTTACCTCTATACGAAGCTGGGAGGGACTTGCGATAAAGAGCGATATGAGCAAAGCAACAAAGGCCAGGGAAGACCGGAGTGATACCAGAACGACAGGGTCAACTCCGTAAGCATATATGAGTTTTGCGAAAATGCCCAGACTACCCCAGATTACGGCAGCCGCGAAAGCCAGCCCATATCCAAGAGCCGGATTCGGTTTTCGCCCGGGAATAGCTTTAACAGGTGCCTCTCGCGTCGTCATTTGCGCTCCACTCCCTAAGGCTACTCGTATTCGTGACCTAATAGCGAAATCCTCTTTGCATCCTATGACATCCTACCTAAGCGTCAATGTTATAGGCAAGCCTTTTTGCCTGGAGTCCTACTTCTCTTACCTGGACTTCCGCAATGAAAGCGCCTGTGTACCGGTGAATCGGATCTTTGCGTGACTTGATAAAGGATTGCCATAATATCTTTGGAATACTAATGATTAATGTAGCGACTTTCGGTTCATAAGGACGATAAAAGCCCATGGAAAAGGGGGAGGCAGATGACCTCATCTATTTCGGGAAGGGTCGGTGGGGCTGTCGGGGGATTCACTGTCTCATGCGTGACTACGGCAGGACGTATCACCGGACGAATCGGCGGAAACATCTTCGGCGCAGACGTTGACCTTAAAGTTGACCCGCGCCTGGGCGCCATCACAGGACGTATCGGAGGTGTTGTTGTCGGCAAGTCTGTAGATATCAAGTTTAAACCTGACCGTGTCTGCGGTCGTCTGGGAGGCACTGTCATCGGGAACGATGTGGATATTTCAGGCACTGAACGTATCACAGGTAGGTGTGGAGGAGCAATCATTGGCTTTGACTGCAATCTTGTGGCATCTCACGGATCTCTTACAGGACGCCTTGGAGGGGTGATATACGGTAAGTCGGTTGACATTGCAGTCTCAGAAGACTTTCCTCCCATAGTATCAGCGCTCTTGGCTGTTATCACGTATTACTACTATAGGGTCATGCACAGTCGTGGTTCAGGCTCATCCGGTGGTGGCGGCGGTGGTGGGCGCAGATAACCGTGAATCGGAACACCTTGCGTTCGGAGAGACTCTTGGATATTTGAGCTTTGGGGTGATTATGATGCAGGCGTACGGAGCCCGCGCAGCCTTTCGTAGGATGAGACTCGGGACAATCGGCGTGTTGTGTACGTTGTGCATCGTTGTTGCGCTTAGATCCGGGGCTTTGGCATATGAGATTGACCTGGAGAACATTGCCGGCGTCGTCTACGAACTCAGCCTGCCTCGGTACGCGGGACGCCTGACGGGAACCGACGGGAACTGGGCTGCAGTAGAGTACGTAGCGGAACGCTTCAGAGAACTGGGATTGGTATGCGCCGATGGGCTGGAGGGATACCTACAGCCGTACGCACAACCTGTAAGGATCATGCATAGTAAACCTGAGCTGGAGATCGTCGATACATCCGGCAGTGTTATCAAACGGTTTCAGTCTGTCAATCAATTCGCTCCTGCTGTCTCGCCCGGGTGCAGAGTAACCGGAGAAGTCATGTCCCCAGGAGTCATAATCCGTGATATCGATGACATTCGCGAAATACGGGGAGAAGCAGTGTTGCTGGTGCCAAGCCACTTCACAAGGGATCCGGCTCAAATAGAGGCAATCATGGGCTGCATCATGGAGTCTTGCGCAGAGGGAAGAATCCAATCGCCCGGGGTTATTCTGGAGACTGATACATTGGACCGAGGCTACTTCCCAATTAGCTCATTTGTGGCTCCGGAAACGGATGCAAGTCCACAGGGCAGTGGGGGACGCGGCGGCACAGGCGGTGACCATGAGCAGGCAGCACCTGAGCCCATGGTTCTCATCTGCGATGTGCCGACCTTCGCAGACATTAGTGACGCCACCGCAGAGGGGGCGCAGGTACGTATGTTCATGGATTACTCTGTTGAGCAATTGCAGACAGCGAACGTCGTAGGCGTGCTTCCGGGGTCTGCCACTGACTCGCCAGGAGATTGCCTGCTCATTGCGGCACATATTGATCACTTGGGCAGCAACATGGACGGCACGTACAATCCGGGCGCTATGGACAACGCGTCAGGAGTTGCCGCCATGCTTGAGATCGCAAGAGTGCTTGCGGAGAGCCCTGAACGCCCTGGGAAAACAGTAATCTTCGTGGCTTTCAACGGTGAAGAACAGTCTACGTATGGTTCAAGACATTATGTGTCAAGCCCATGTTTTCCGCTTGAACAGACATCTGTGGTGAATATCGATACAGTAGGCTCACCGCGCGGCGTTCTTCTACAGATTGAAAACCCAGCCGGACACGATACCCGGTTGGCGCGGGACCTGTGCAATAATGCCGAGGAGCTCGGCATCCCGTTCCGAAAATCCAGTAGCAGAGGAACAGATCATTCATCCTTTGCAGATGTCGGAGTCGAAGCAGTCAACCTTATCCAGCCAGATTTTGCCGGCGGCTACCATGGACCCGGCGATACAGCGGACAAGGTTGACTGCCAAAGGATCGCAGAGGTTGTGAGGTTGATCTTGGCTATTCTTGAGCCGGCCGGAACCTCTTGTCAGTATTGAGCAAAAGCCCGGGCGCGATCAGCGCCATAGGTCTTTCTCAGTCCCCACGGTGAGCAGGGGCAGGCTTATGCGCTCCCAGTCTCTGTACTGCGATAACTACAGGTGTAATCACGACTGCAGCGAATAATGCCTCCGGAGCCCCTTGAAGCAGCGCTATGCCGATTGCTCCTTCAGGACCGGAGAAAGGCATATATCCGAATAAGACTGCCAGGCCCAGGGTTCCTACGGTGTTCGTCAGGCTTCCGGCAATCGCCGCAAGCGGGATGCTCCAAGCCTTCTTGCCGCATCCGGCGTATACCAGGTATGACACTACACCGATTAGAAGACGTGCAGGTATGACAACTCGTGGGTCCGCCATAAACCTAAGAGTACAGAGGCCGAAAATAAGTCCGACGAACGATCCGACTATAGGGCCTTCCAGAATGCCTGCGAGTTCCACTGGGATGTGCATGAGGGTTGCGGCGCCTGCCGGAGTGGGAACCGGGATGAATCCAAGCCCTGTAATACCAAGAACCAACGCCATGGCCACCAACAAACCAGAGATAACAATCTGCCTCGTATTAAGTTTCATCTTGCGACACCTCCGTTCCAGCCCCTTTTAGGGCAACCTCCTTTGGGAGGCCCCCTTCGGGATAGCCCGTCTTAGGGTGCCGGACGTTATGAGTTTCGAAGCAATGTCAATCAGCAACTGCGGCAGTGCAGATTTCCGGTCTCGCTCGGTCCTATTAGGCCCTACCCGGCCTTCTCTGGCCTTTTTTGACCCCATCCGGCCTTATTTGGTCCTATTGGGTCCTATTAAGATCCGGATTCTGCGTATAGCCTCGTTACATCCTATGCTTCGATCATATAGTTCACCGTATGAGCCAGGAATCCTTCCGCTAATCAATGTGGCTTATGAATCAAGGAATCGGTCCCTCGCAAAACACGTGCACCACGTATATGCTTGCTGCCGCTGTATAGAAGTCAGCGTTAAAGAGCCTCAACGCAGGATCATACTAAGTATGAGTTCATTAGTTTTCGCTCGTTTTCCGATTGTCTTGGGTGGCCGGTGATTGCAACGAGGGGTGTCAAAATTCGGCCACTGGCCTACGGGCCGGATTTTGTCAAGGCGACCTGCTTGGGGAGCCGTCCCCGAGTGCAACACCGGCCACCCTGCACGGCACGTACACTTTCTGGAACCGGCGATTATTTGTGGTGATCTACTTAGTCACGATGAGAGAATCTCCATCATCTACACCCCCGGGCGATCTGGGGAGCGTGTCCGAATTTCTATCACCTTCTAAGGTTTTTCTGCTGATCATGGTGTTCGTGTTCGATTTTCGAGCATGTCCGGCTACATAGGTGTCCGGTTTTCGAACACACTTTAAGGTTTTTGAGGCTTTTTGAGCGTGGTGACTGTCTTTTGATTCCTGAGTGTTCGCTTTTCAAACACGCTTTTGGAAACGGTGTCCGTTTTTCGAACACGTTTTTGAAACGAGTGTGCGGTTTTCTATCAGCGGGCCCCTTGTAAGGCGGGTTTATGGGATACGGTGTTCGATATTCGATCGCGTCAAGGCGAGATCGTGTTCGAAATTGGAGCACAGGGAAGGTTTTTGCTGGCTCATTTCAATTCTTCGGCGACTATTTCGCGACACGTGGTCGAAAATCGCACAGTCGAAGAAGATCTGTGGTCGTCTTACGACCACACCGAATGAGATTTTCAGATATTGCTTGCGCCAGGAATGGATGCCAGTCCGCAGGCGTTCTTAATCCCTCGTATGATCGCAACTTCCATGGCGGATGCGGCTGCTTCTCCGATAGCGGAGATGTCGGCTGCCCTATCTCCGGTCAGCGATGCTTGTCCTGTTGAGAGAGCGAAAACAGTGTCCCCGTCGTACATGGTGTGCACAGGACGTATCACCCGGGCTAATCCGTCATGGGCCATCTGGGCGACTTTGTTTGCGCCTTCCTTAGATAGGATTGCGTTCGTGGCTACAACGCCGATAGTGGTATTTCCTGCAAAACCCTGGAAGCCGTCTGCACCAGTTCTATGCTTACTGCTATTGCTTCTATGCTTACTTTTACTGCTTCCATGCTTACTACCGTCGCTTCCGCGTTTAATATTACTGCTACCATGTCCACCTGCCTGATATGTCTTCGCGAGGAACTCCCCGGAGTCCCTGTGGTAAGCGCCTGCGAGCACCTTCCCTGAGCTCGGGTCTGCTATATCTCCCAGGGCGTTGACCACCGCTATTGCGCCGACAATGACAGGGACTTGCCTGCCGCCTGAATCATTGCCGGTTCCAAGCCGTATAGACCATGTCCCCAGTCCGCCTTTCATGGCATGCCCGGGGCCGAAAAGCTTGCCTACAGTTGCACCTAGGCCTGCTCCGGCATTGCCTTCTTCAGGTGGAGAGGAGGATGCGTTCTTACAGGCCAAGTACCCCATTTGGGAATCAGGACGCGCTTTGGGGTTTCCAATGCCCAGGTCGAAAATGACAGCCGCACCCACGATAGGGACTACGCCGAAGCCTGTTGCGAATCCCACGCCCTGCTCCTCAAGGAACTCCATTGCGCCGCACGCTGCGTCCAAGCCATATGCGCTACCGCCGGCGAGCATAATAGCATGGACTTTTTCTACCAGGTTGCACGGACGCATAAGGTCAGTCTCTCTGGTGCCCGGTGCTGACCCTCTCACATCCACTCCTGCTACTGCGCCGTCCATGGCCAGCACAACAGTGCAGCCGGTGAGCCCTTCTCTGTCCTCAGCATGTCCCACAAGCACTCCTTGTACGTCAGTGATACTTGGCAATTCCCAACACCTCGCGTATCGTCGTTTGCCATCTGTGCATATGGCCTTCTGTTATCTCAGCATATGATCTTCTGTTATCTGCGCGTATCGTCGTCTGTCATCTACGTATATCGTCGCTTGTTATCTGTCGCAATGGATTGTGATCATATTGTAATACAGCGTAGATCCGGTATGCAATCGCAAATGTGCCAGCCCAAATGCGCCAGCCGTACCGACTGGGCCTGACCCTAAGTATGAG
>JAPXLY010000057.1:0-9068 GCA_033809295.1 Bacillota bacterium | reverse complement strand
ACTCAGACGACGCAAAGGCTCGGAAGTGCGCCCAGTATGTCCTGTGGGAGACTCTTAAGAAGACCCTTGCGCTTCTCCACCCGTTTATTCCTTTCATCACCGAGGTGATATGGGAGCTATTGCCTGCGACTTCCGGAAGCATCATGATTTCCGAGTGGCCTATGCCTGACAGCAGCCTGGATGACCCTGAAGCTGAGGAGGCTATGGGTGTCTTGATGGACACGGTCCGTGCTATCAGAAATATCCGTTCAGAGATAAACATACCTCCGCACAAAAAGATCGAAGCAGTCGTTGTGGCAGACGGATCCACCGGCAGTATCTTAAGGTGCAATGAGCAGCTTGTGAATACGCTTTCCGGGCTTAGCGGCATAGTGATAAAAGAACGTCTGGATATCCGGCCTGAGAAAGCAGCTTCACAAATAACATCCCGCGCCGAAATATATGTGCCTCTAGTAGGAATTATTGACCTTGACGTTGAAATTCAGAGATTGGAGAAAGACTTGAATGCCACACAAGCGGCAATTTCCAGGTCTCTCGGGAAACTCGGTAATAAGGGGTTCCTGGAGAAGGCGCAAGAAGAGATTGTGGAGAAAGAAAGAGAGAAACTTATAGAATTCCGAGGAAAAGAGGAAAGGCTCCGAAAACGTCTAAGAGAGCTCAAGGAGTGACAGTATGAATTATGAAGAAGCCATAGCCTTTCTGCGGGAACTCGGCAAATTCGGCATACACGTGGGCCTTGAGCGCAGTCTTGCCTTATCGCGCAAAACAGGTAGGCCTGAGGAAGCTTACCCTATAGTGCATGTTGCAGGCACTAATGGAAAAGGTTCAGTGTCTGCTATGATTGACTCCGTGCTAAGGGCTTCAGGTTTCCGTGTAGGCCTTTATACATCCCCGCATCTTTCATCTTACAGTGAGCGAATTCGGGTTGGAGGGCGCCCAATTTCCAAAGCAAGACTAGGCGAGCTCATGACAGAACTTGGACCTGTTTTCCAGAGCATAGCGGAGGACCCTGGCCTGGGCCCTCCGACTGAGTTTGAAATGGGAACCGCCCTCGCCTTTCTGCATTTTGCCTATGAGAAGGTGGATTTTGCAGTAGTCGAGGTAGGGCTCGGTGGAAGATTGGACTCAACCAACATCGTAATGCCGAAGATTTCGGCTATTACGAATATCAGTTTGGAGCATACAGGCATACTTGGGAACACTCTTGAGGAAATCGCCGGAGAGAAAGCGGGCATTATCAAAGAAGGTATTCCTGTTGTTGTGGGACGCCAAGACCCTTCCGCCCTCCGGGTGATAGAAGATGCCGCAACGATGAGATCCGCTCCTATGGTGCTGTTCGGCAGGGACATAGAATGCCATAGGGAATCCATGTCCATGGACGGGCAGTCTTTTTCCGTCAAGGTTCAAAACCGTGTCTATGACCGCTTGGAGATTCCTCTTATCGGGGCACACCAGGTCGAGAATGCGGCTGTCGCAGTAGGCGTAATAGATGCCATGTGCCAAATGGGGATAGACATAGGAGACGTAGAACTTAAGGCCGGCCTTAGGCTTGTCTCATGGCCGGGAAGGCTCGAGGTACTGCAACGACAGCCGCTCGTTTTGGTTGACGGTGCCCATAATCCTGACGGTGCCAGGAGGCTCAGGGAGGCGATTCCGGAGATAGTCGGCGAACGGCCTGTTACTGCTGTAATAGGTATATCCCGAGACAAGCCCGCAGAAGAAATGGTATCGGAAATCTCGAAGTTTGCGGATTCTGTCATTGCCACGGAGGCTTTGTCATCAAGGAGCGGTATGACAGACCCTTGCCGGCTTCTCTGCCTTGCACGAAAGAACGGGGTTCGGGCTGAGGCGGTAAGCGATCCGTTCAAGGCTGTAGACAGAGGGCTGGAAGAAGTAGGCGACAGCGGTGCGCTGGTGGTCTCGGGATCCATCTACCTTGTGGGAGACGTACGCCGTTACCTTTTGCAGACAGCAGGGAAATTTCCTATGAGTCATAGGGTAGTGATATTTGTCGGCGCTTTCGGGTCCGGGAAGACGGAAATTGCGCTGAATTATGCAAAACACCTGCGGGCCTGGGGCAGGGAAGTTTCTATCGTTGACTTTGATATCGTAAATCCGTATTTCAGGTCTCGTGAAGCTGCTTCTGCCATGAAAGACCTTGGGATAGGCGTCATCTCATCCAGTCCCGGCCTGGAGGCTGCTGACCTGCCGTCGGTTTCTCCTGCCGTATACCGGGCTTTTCAAGATCCGGCACTTCAAGTAGTGTTCGATGTGGGGGGCGATCCTGTAGGCGCTAAGGCGCTTTCAGGGTTCAGACGGCAGTTCAAGACGGTAGGTTACGACATGTATTTCGTTGTAAACACGAATCGCCCCTTTACTCAGGATGTAGCCGGCGCTTTGGCGATGCTTGAATCGATTGAGACAGCATCGCAGCTTTCCGTAACAGGAATAGTCAGCAATACACACTTGGGCAAGGATACCGAACCCGATGATATCATGAGAGGGATAGAAATTTGCCGGTCCCTTGGCAGCGAGCTGAATCTTCCTCTGGTATTTGCATGCGCAAGCCGGGACATAGCTGAAAGCGCCGTGAATCCCCCAGGGACCAGGCTCCTCAAACTTGATCTTCATATGCGTCCTCCTTGGGAGCGGATCTCGTAACCGCTTAGGAGGAAAGTCGTGCCTGGTAAGGTAATATGTAATATTACCGGATAGATGACGCTAAGGAGGGGTGCAGGATGCCGGAGCGAAAAACCAGAACCAAGGAGCAATCCATATGGCTTGTGTTGGTATGGGTCGTGACGCTTGCAGCCATGGTAGGACTTGGTGTCTTGCTTGGCAAGTATGTCTTGAGCTATTGCGCATCATCTTTGCAGACGCCGCGGCCTGGCCAGACCCTGACAACCGAATCGACTCCAGCAGATAGCAATAGTTCACAAAGTGGCGCAATGCCCGCATCTCCGATTTCTCCCGAGTTGCAGAAAGCGCCAAGCACGACTCAACTGAAAGAGCCGGATGCTGCCATCCGTGGAACGACAGAGACCGCGTCAGGTACAGGTGAGGTTACAGGCGAATCTGTCTTCTACAAGGTCCAAGTCGGGGAGTTCTATGAAAGAGGCGAAGCGGATAGAGTCGGGCGTGTGCTTGAGGAAGCAGGGTATCCTATTTTCATTACACCCGGAATACCACACAGGATTCAAGTCGGAGCATTTCAGAACAAAGCTAACGCTGATTCCCTTGCAAAAGAGCTGGAGGCACAGGGATACTCTGTGATCATCCAAAGATAAATTACGGTTTCGGACGGAGGGTTGAAGCTAAATGCAACTTAGGGATGTAGCCAGAATTCTTGAGGCAGAAGTCCTGACAGGCGAGGATAAGCTGGATCTTACGGTCGAAGCGGGTTGCGGATGCGATCTCATAAGTGACATGTTAGCATTTACGAAAGAGAAGATGATTGTCCTAACAGGGTTAGTATCCCCCCAAATAATCCGCGCGGCTGAAATGATAGATCTTGTTGCCATTGTCTTTGTTCGCGGTAAGCGGCCCACTCCGGACATTATCGAATTGGGTAATGAATTGGGCCTCCCAATCATGTGTACGCACTATCCATTGTATGAGTCAGCCGGCCTTTTGTTCACTGCAGGCTTGCCCGGCTGGCGGCATTGGCCGCGTGCTGTGGGAGGAGGCAAGGATGCGCCTTGAGTACTCGGTTGTGGGAAGGGACTTCCAAGCTGCAGGAGGGGTAGCGGCAAAGATCAAAAGGACGCTCCGTCAGATAGGTATAGACGCAGAGACAGCCAGACGTGTGGGCATAGTCGCATATGAGGCGGAGATGAATATAGTCATACACGCCTACCGCGGCACAGTCGCTATCGACATATTACCTGAAAGAGTAAATATCTACGCTGATGATGAGGGCCCGGGTATTTCCGACATTGCTTTGGCAATGCAAGTGGGGTACTCTACTGCGCCTGAGGATATCAGGGAGATGGGATTTGGGGCCGGCCTGGGCCTTCCCAACATGAAGCGATATTCTGACGAGCTCGAGGTGGAGTCGCAAGTAGGCTCCGGGACAAGTATAAGAGCAGTGATAAACTTGCGGACGAAAGAAGGAAGTTGATCATGGGCCAATTATTCCACTCGGTCTTGTTGATTGAGGAGAAGTGCCGTGGGTGCACCAGGTGCATCAAGAACTGCCCGACTGAAGCTATCAGAGTCAGAGCCGGGAAGGCCAGGATCAACGCGGAAAGATGTACTGATTGCGGTGAGTGTATCAGGACTTGTGACAACCACGCAAAAACAGCGATTACGGACTCGCTGTCGAGATTGAAGGAATTCGAATATTCAATTGCTTTACCTGCTCCTGCCTTATATTCGCAGTTTGGCAGGGAGGTTGACCCCAGACGAATCTTGGCCGCGCTTATGGACATGGGCTTTGACGATGTCTTCGAGGTGGCGTACGGCGCGGACATATCCACGTTCCTGACTGTGGAGTATCTTAGGAGGAGGCGCAGGAGGGGGCCGGCAATTTCTGCTGCATGCCCCGCGGCAGTTAGACTGATTCAAGTGCGCTTCCCTGCATTGATAGACTACCTGATTCCGGTTGATTCTCCCATGGCATGCTCGGGGAAGCTGGCTAAAGAGATTAAGAGCCGGGAGATGGGGATCGCGAAAGAGAACATCGGCGCCTTTTTCATTACTCCGTGTCCTGCAAAAGTGACTTGGGTTCGGGAAGCTAATAAGCTTGGAACGTTTTCTGTGGACGGAGCCATATCCATCTCAGATGCATATGGAGAGATTACAAAAAGGCTTCCGGAGGTTTCGCCTCCTTATCCCAAGCTTAAGGCGTCAGCGGCAGGAGTGGGCTGGGGACGTTCAGGAGGCGAACGTGTTGCAGCCAGAATCGCCAAGAGCCTTGTGGTGGACGGAATACACAATGTTATAGATGTCCTGGAGCAACTGGAAATGGGCAAGCTGCCTGACATAGAATTCGTAGAAGCGCAGGCGTGCATAGGAGGATGCGTCGGCGGGGCTCTGACTGTACTCAACCCGTTCATAGGCCGTATGAATTTGGAGGCTCTTGTGGATAAATCCGAGGTGCCTCCTAACTTGTGTGAGGAGCTTGACAAGAGTCTTAATCTCAAGAATCGTCTCGATGAGTTTACGATGCAACCTGAAATTGTGGCAGTACCTGCGTTCAGGCTTGATCAAGATGTGTCTCGGGCTATCATTAAAGCTGAGATGATAGAGAAGGTGGTCAGCGAGTTGCCCGGCCTCGACTGCGGTTCGTGTGGCAGTCCCCACTGTCGCGCATTGGCTGAGGATATTGTTCAGGGACTGGCAGTTGACACTGACTGTGTCCTCAAACTGCGCGAGGAAATCGAAATCCTTGCTGAGCAGCTCCTGGAAATGGCAAAGAAGAGCCCGCCTGCTCTAAAGGAGAATAATGCTTTCTCAAAGCCTTGGGAGTGATTGTATGAGTCATCAGGTGAGGGTGCGGGATATTGTAGAAAAGCTTGAGTGTGAAGTAGCAGCCGGCGCAGGGTCATTGGACAACCATGTGTCATTTGGATACTCATCAGATCTTCTAAGTGATGTCATGGCCGGTGCCGGGCAGGGCGATGTCTGGGTTACCGTTCAGATACACCAGAATATCGTCGCTGTCGCAAGCCTTACGGGCGTTTCCGCAGTTGTAGTGGCAGGAGGAGCGAATCCCGCTCATGAGACTGTCCTGAAGGCTGATGAAGAAGGTATTCCCTTACTCACCACGTCAAAACCTTCTTTTGAAGTAGCAGGCATGCTGTACCAAATGGGTATAAGGGGCCGTGGGAAAAAGTAAAGGGGAGGGAGCAAGGTGAGGCTCTTTTTGGCTGATCTCCATATCCACACCGCTCTTTCCCCTTGTGCAGAGAATGAGATGACTCCGCCTGCGATAATCGAGGCCGCTAAAGCCAAAGGCCTGGAAATCATAGGAATATGCGATCATAATTCGGCGGAGAATGTTTTGCCTGTAATCCGCCGAGGGGTAGATGAAGGCGTAATGGTGCTCGGCGGAATTGAAGTCCAGACTGTGGAAGATGTGCATGTGCTTACATTCTTCCCACGCCTGGACACCTTAATTTCCTGGCAGGAAGAAATCTATTCCGCTTTACCTGACATTAGGAACGACGAGGAAAGGTTCGGTGAGCAACTGGTAATGGATTCCTGTGGCAACGTGACAGGTAAGTTGCGCACTTTGCTTCTGGCCTCCACATCCCTGGGCGTTGATTACGTAGGAAAGCGTGTCCGGGAGTTAGAAGGCCTGGTAATACCTGCGCACGTGGATAGGCCGTCATTCAGTCTCATAAGAAACCTTGGGTTTGTGCCCGATGGGCTTCAACCTTGCTGTATGGAAATATCAAGAAATATCAGCACTGAAGAAGCGAGAGATAGATTTCCGTCCATTGCCGGGTTTCCTTTGGTCAGATCCTCGGATGCTCACAGGTTAAGCGAAATAGAGGCTTTTACCGAAATCCGAATGGAATCCGCAACGTGGGATGAGTTCTTGCTTGCTTTGAATTTCCATGAGGGAAGGCATATTGCGCCTAGGGAAGTGGCTACGTGACGGTTGTATATCTGGGCCCTAAGTGCGAGTTCATTAGTTTTCATTCGTTTTCCGATTATCTTGGGTGGCCCCGCACGGTACGTGCGTTTTCTGAAGCCGGTGATTGTTTTGTCAAGGCAACCCGCTTGGGGCGTCGTCCCCTTAGTGCAACACCGGCAACCCCCGCGCGGTATGTACATCTTACCGGAGCCGGCGATTACTTATGGCGATCCACTTGGATATCGAATGCAGGAGGGATTATGTGCGAGAGTTGTCTCTTCATATCCTTGATATAGCTCAAAACTCGATAGAAGCAGGGGCTGACAACATAGAAATCGTAATCACTGAGGACGAAGCTTCTGATGTTTTGACTATACATATTACAGACGACGGGCCGGGAATTCCTCCGGAGATTCTTGAGGCCATTACCGATCCTTTTGTCACATCCAGAAGAACCCGGCGAGTGGGCCTTGGAATACCTCTCTTTCGGCAAGCTGCAAGAACGTCAGGAGGGGATCTGGAGATTCGATCTGCAGTGGGTGAGGGGACAGAGATTAAAGCCGATTTTAGGCTCAGCAATATTGACAGAGCGCCTCTTGGAGATATGGCGGAGACTATGGCTCTTCTCATAGTCTGCAATCCCGAGGTAAATTTCAAGTATCGACACACCGGAGGGAAAGCTAAGTTCACGTGTAGTACAAGTACACTGGTGGAGATACTTGGGGACATACCTCTCGGAAGTCCGTCCGCAGTGCCTGTAATACGCAATGTAATCAAGGAAGGGCTGGAGCATGTTCAGGTGTCGTAAACCGGTTGCGATGAAGCGACGGAGGTTGTAGGTAATATGAAAGAGCGAGGCAGAGTCATTGAAACTGCCGGTAATGTGGCTAAAGTCGAGATACTTCGCAAGGATGAATGCAGCCGCTGCAAAGTGTGCGGGTTTGGGTCAAGAGATAAGATTGTCGCAGTTGCCACAAATACTATAGGTGCGAAGGAATATGATGAAGTTGAACTGGAGTTGGAAGGATCCCAGGTGGTGAGGGCTGCAGCTATTGTGTACCTGATACCTGTTGCGTTTCTCCTGGCCGGCCTATACTTTGGAACAGTATTTGCCTCTTTCATCGGTCGACCGGACATGGCGCATGTGGCTTCAGCGGTTCTTGGTTTCGGATTGCTCGGGCTTGTCTACGCGGGGATAGCTACATACAGCCGGCATCCTGCTATTTCCAAGTACCAGGCAAAGGTTATTCGAATCCTCGGCGCGAATGAACATAAAGGAAGCGAGGATGAAGATATTCGAGATAAGTTATGAAAAGTGTAAAAGGGGGATTGTGAAATTTCGCACAAAGTAGTATTCTAGTGAATAGGGAGTGGGATAATAGGGTTTTGATTCAAAATGTTGGATATTATGGCATAACTTACCGGTTTGCATGAATGTGGGATTTAAGACAGAGTTGATGGGCAAGTCTTGGGAGGTGTCGCAAGTGAAAACGGTGGAGGAATTGGAACGAATCAGGAAGCAAGCTCAAGCAATGACCAGACTCAGGGAAGGCGGAGAGACCGCCAAAATTGTGGTAGGCATGGGGACATGCGGAATTGCAGCAGGTGCTCGTGAAACTCTATCAGCTATTATGGATGAGCTTGCACGGCGTAATATCCAGGATGTTGTTGTGACTCAGACAGGCTGTATCGGATTATGTGAACAGGAGCCTATTGTAACTGTTGTCATGCCAGGCGCTGAGAAGGTTGCGTACGGCAAGGTTTCCAGGGAGAAAGCACGCAAGATTGTCGCCAGTCATGTTGTGAACGGTCAGGTAGTCGGGGAGTGGGTAATTCCCACCGGTTAACGAAACAGAGCGCCTTTCGCGAAAAGGGGGCTTCGAGATGGGTGTTATTCCTGCGGGCTTAGACAGTTTGGAATCGACTGTCAACGAAATTGTCTTGAACCATGGCGGGAGCAAACATGAACTTATCGCTATCTTGAATGATGTTCAGAGGATGTTGGGATACCTTCCTGAAAATGCGCTTTGCCAGGTTGCAAAGGGCCTTGATGTACCACTCTCAAAGGTGTATGGTGTCGCTACCTTCTATACCCTGCTTTCTGTAGAACCTATGGGAGAACACGTAATCAGAGTATGTGAAAACGCGCCATGCCATTTGCTGGGCGCAGAATCGTTGATTGATGTTCTTCAGCGGGAACTCAGAATTCCCATGGGAGGCACTACAAGTTGCGGTAAATTTACTCTCAAACACACAAGCTGTCTCGGAGTATGCGGGGTGGCTCCGGCAATTATGATTGATGATGAAGTGTACGGCAACCTCACGCCCAATGATATTCCGGTTATTCTTGATAAATACAGGTGACGTCCGGGAGGAGGTGGGCACTCGTGCAAATCTACCGTTCACACGTTCTGGTATGTGGGGGAACTCCATGCGTGCTTGAAGGGTGCAAGGCGGTTAGTGATGCCTTCAGCAGCGAGTTGAA
>JAPXLY010000056.1:0-9082 GCA_033809295.1 Bacillota bacterium | reverse complement strand
TGTCGCCGGTAACTCTTACTTTTTCAGCATTAACCACTATTACGTAGTCACCCATATCCAGGTGCGGGCTGTAAGAAGGTTTATGTTTGCCCCGAAGCACACTTGCAACCTGGCTTGCCAGCCTGCCGAGGGTCTTTCCCTCAGCATCGACAATGTACCATTCGCCCTCAGTGCCTTGGGGACTTAGTCCGCCACGAGCCATCATGATATCCCCCTCGTGAAATCTTCGCGCATCAATAAAGTAAATACGGGCATCAAGCCCCACGAGCTATTCTAATACAGCCGTATCTGAGTGTCAAGATGATCAGAACTTTCCCGAACTTTACACTACCAATCACTCAATCGCCATAGTCAACCTCAATGAGACAGAGGCCGCATGCAGGCGCTGTGGGACCTGCAAGCCTTCTGTCTCCTGCATCTCTTATATACTTCACATCTTCAGCCGAAATCTTTCCGAGTCCGACCTCAAGAAGGGTTCCCACTATTGTCCTTACCATGTTGTATAGAAAGCCGTCAGCCTCAATCCGAATTCTGAGGATAGGGTCATCACAGGATATGATTTCAAGTCTCCTGACATTACGCGTGAATGTCTTTGCACTCCCGCCTGAAGATACGAATGAGCGGAAGTCATGAACGCCTACTAAGAACCTGGCAGCTTGCTTCATTTCTTCCGGGTTCAGCGGAATGCTCAAGTGGTAAGCGAAGTTGCGTGTAAACACTGACTGTACAGGCCTTGTGTCGATGGAATACTCATAGGTTTTCCAAAGCGCATCATACCTGGCGTGAAACCTCCGGGGGGCCTCCTCGGAACACAGGACGCGGATATCTTCAGGCAGCACGCTGTTTAAAGCAGGCACAAACTTCTCCACAGGAATTCTGGCACGTGTCCTAAAATTGACCACCTGCGCCAAAGCATGAACGCCGGCATCGGTGCGCCCTGATGCTGTCACATGAGAGTAAGTTTTCGTAATAGTTGCGATAGCAGCCTCTAATGTAGCCTGGATAGTGGGGAGATCCTTCTGACGTTGAAAACCGCAGTACCGGGTTCCGTCGTATTCTAAAACCAGTTTTATGTTCCGCAGGCCATCTGCATGCCCGGTCCTAATTACCCCGGCGTCTACAGGCCTTTGATCGTTACCATGCCCGGTGGCGTCCGCGTTGCCGGTCTTCGTTATCACACTGCCTATACGCTTTTTATCATTGTCACGCCCGGTGGCGTCCACATTGCCGGCTTTCATTACCAAACCGCCTATCTGCGTTTGATCGCTGTCATAGCTTGTTGCCGCTCCGGGCTTTTCCCCATGGTTTCATACCCCGGATCCCCGAAGTTCCGCAGTCTTGTCCGCCTGCGCCCCACGTAGCTCATGTCACGTCACTGAGTATGAGTCCATTGGTCTTCACTCGTTTTCCGATTGTCTTGGGTGGCCCCGCACGGTACGTACGTTTTCTGAGGCTGATGATTGCAACGAGGGGTGTTAGAATCCGGCCAACGGCCTACGGGCCGGATTTTGTCAAGGCAACCCGCTTGGGGCGCCGTCCCCTTAGTGCAACACCGGCAACCTCACACGGCACGTACATCTTCCGGAGCCGGCGACTACTTATGGTGGAGACTGTTGAACTTGTCCTGTAACTGCCAATTCCGTCGAAGACGGCAACCGATTTCTGCGATTCAAGCGAGCTGCGGTGAAATAATATAGGAGACATCAACGGTCTCATGGTGATCTGCTTAGCATACGGCATCTCACAGATATACGGCCAGAACCACCATTCCCGCAGTCACTACCACACCGGCCAGCACATCGCGTGTGGTAAGCTTCATCTGCTTCATCCTGGTGCGTCCCTCGCCGCCTCGATAACACCTGGCTTCCATTGCCATGGCAAGCTCATCAGCACGCCGGAAAGCGTTCACGAAGAGAGGCACCAGGAGTGGAATCAAGCTTTTTGCCCTCTGCAGTGCATTTCCTGTCTCAAAATCCGCGCCTCGAGCCATCTGGGCCTTCATGATTTTCTCTGTCTCTTCCAGCAAAGTAGGAATGAACCTAAGGGCTATCGTCATCATCATAGCAAGCTCATGGGCAGGGATCCCAACACGTTTCATTGGCGACAGAAGGTTCTCCAACCCGTCAGTCAATTCTATGGGGGACGTAGTCAGGGTAAGAATTGAAGTGCCAAGGACCAAGAGCACAAGGCGAAAAGCCATTGTGAAACCTCTGAATGCGCCTTCATACGTAGCAACCAGCGGGCCTACGGAAAACAGGGTACGTCCTTCATTCATGAAAAGATGAAGCCCGAAAGTTAGCACAAGGATAAACAAGAGCGGCTTTATTCCGTACAATACGAACTTGAAAGGAAGGCGCGCCACGAGTATGACACCTAGTATAAACAGGAAAACAAGGCTGTACCCTATCAACGTATCCACCATGAACAAAATGGTGATGACAACAAAGGTCAAGAGGATCTTTACCCTTGGGTCAAGTCTATGCACAAACGAAGTCCCAGGCATGTACTGACCAAGCGTGATATTACGAAACACGGCCTTCACCCCCGAGGACTCGCAGTATCTCCCGTTTTGCCTCGTCCACAGTGAGGATATCAGTCCTCACCTTCATGTTTCGCCTGGCGAGTTCCTGCATAAGCCTGGTTACTTGTGGCGCCTCGAGGCCGGCCCGGCCCAAGACATCCTCCATGCCAAACACATCCCTGGCAGGCCCGTCTGCAATCAGCTTCGCCCTATGAAGCACCACAACTCTCCGGGCAAGTTTGGCTACATCTTCCATACTGTGAGAAACAAGAACAACAGTGAAACCAAACTCCTCGTGCAACTCTTGAATCTCAGCCAATACCTGGTCCCGGCCGCGAGGATCCAGACCCGATGCAGGTTCATCCAGGACAATCACAGCCGGCTGCATAGCAATGACCCCTGCCATTGCCACACGCCTCTTCTCCCCGCCGGAAAGTTCAAATGGAGACCTGTCACGCAGAACCTTATAATCCAGCCCTACCATCTTCAGGCCCTGTTGCACTCGTCGTTCGACTTCATCATCGGGAAGACCGATATTACGCGGCCCGAACGCGATATCTTTGAAGACAGTCTCTTCGAAAAGCTGGTGCTCAGGGTACTGAAATACAAGGCCGACCTTCTGCCGTATTGACTTAAGATGTACGCCTTTCCCCCAAATATCCACTTCGTCAACGAATACCCGGCCTTGCGTAGGCTTGAGCAAACCGTTGAAATGCTGAATCAAGGTGGACTTTCCTGAACCGGTCTCTCCGACTATCGCGACGAATTCCCCGTCCTTTATCTCAAGGGTGACGTTGTCAACAGCGCACCGCTCAAACGGAGTGCCCGGATTATACGTGTGGCTCAGGTTTTCTACCCGGATAGACACAGTATCGTACTCACTCCCCACATGAAGCTACAGCGCTCTTGAAATAACACCCGCACAGCGAATCTGCAAATTCCTCTACTGTCAACACATCCTGAGGAACGGAAACCCCGCACTTGCCCAACTCATACGCCAGCCGTGTTACCTGGGGAACATCGAGATGAAGTCGTCTTATGACTTCTACCTGGCTAAAAACCTTCCTTGGGACATCATCCATGACAATCTTTCCCGCATCCATCACTACTACCCTGTCGCCGAGTGCAGCCTCATTCATGAAATGAGTAATAAGGACAACTGTGATACCGTCTTCCTTGTTAAGCCGCTTTACCGTATCGAGAACCTCCCGCCTGCCTGAAGGATCAAGCATGGCAGTAGGTTCGTCAAGGACAATGCACTTAGGACGCATTGCAAGGACACCGGCTATAGCCACACGCTGCTTCTGCCCGCCGGACAGAAGATGAGGGGCATGGCGCATATACTCCGACATACCCACCCATTCCAAAGCCAAATCAACTCTCCTTCGAATCTCATCAGGCGAAATCCCCAGATTCTCAGGGCCAAATGCAACGTCTTCTTCAACGGTTGTAGAGACTATCTGGTTATCCGGATTCTGAAAGACCATACCGACAGTCTGCCGAATCCTCCACAGATGCCGGGGATCCTGCGTATCCATTCCGTTTATGCGGACCGTGCCCGAGACAGGAAGAAACAAGGCGTTGAAGTGCTTAGCCAATGTTGATTTGCCTGACCCGTTACGTCCGATGATTACTACAAACTCACCAGGTGCGATCGAAAGGTTAATCCCGTCCAAAGCCCTCGTTTCCGCTTCTCGGTCCAGGCTGTATGAATAAGTCAGATTCTCTACTTCTATAATCTTGCCGACGGCTCGATTCAACCTCGAAACCTCCTATAACCCGCAAAAAGTGCGCAGCAGCGCACTCATGCCAGGTTCCTGAAAGAGGCTATAGTCCGGAATGCGAAAAGCGCATTCTCATACCAGTTCCATTATCACCTCAGGCGCGCCGTCACCG
Organism: Bacillota bacterium; assembly: GCA_033809295.1. GTDB lineage: Bacteria > Bacillota > SHA-98 > UBA4971 > UBA4971 > UBA4971. The sequence goes on along the minus strand of JAPXLY010000056.1, from coordinate 4,665 downwards.
CGGCGTTCCCCGAGCTTGACGATGCGCACATAGCCACCGTCGCGTTCTTTGTACCGAGGGGCTATATCATCAAACAGCTTCTTTGCGACCTTAGGGTCAATAACATAGGCCTCTACCAGTCTGCGTGCGTGCAGATCTCCCCGCTTTGCCAAGGTTATGAGCTTTTCTGCTTCAGGTTTGATGTGCTTTGCCTTGCCCTCAGTGGTACGGATCTTCTCATGCTCGAAAAGCGAGGTTACAGAATTTCGGAACATGGCTCTCCTATGCGCGCCGGTTCGTCCCAGTTTTCCGCGATTCACTGCCTAATCCCCCCAAAATCCCTTGACACCTTTACTCCTGATCGTCTGACGGACGGAGGGCAAGCCCAAGTTCGTCCAGTTTAGACTTTACTTCGTCCAGTGATTTCTTGCCAAGGTTTCGTACTTTCATCATATCTTCTTCTGTTTTCTTAATGAGTTCTTCCACGGTATTGATACCTGCTCGCTTCAAGCAATTATAGGAGCGCACCGACAGATCCAGCTCCTCGATGGGCAGGTCAAGCACCTTGTCCTTGGTGTCCTCTGCCTTGTCCACCATTATCTCCACATCCTGAACCGCCTCTGTGAGGCCTGTGAACAGTTGAAGATGACTGGTGAGTATCCTGGCTGACAGGCTTACGGCTTCTTTAGGAGATATGCTTCCGTCAGTCCAGGCTTCAAGGATCAATCTGTCGTAGTCAGTCACCTGTCCGACACGGGTGTTCTCCACGACGTAGTTCACTCTCTTCACAGGTGTGAAAATAGAGTCCACGGGTATGATACCGATAATCGGCTCTAGCCTGCGCCTGTCAGCGGGCAAGTACCCTCTGCCCTTCTCCACGACGATTTCCATATAAAGCCTGCCGTCTTTGTCAAGGGTAGCTATGTGCAGATCAGGATTTAGGATCTCCACATCAGCATCGGCAATAATGTCGGCAGCTTTTACCTCGGCCTCACCTTCCGCCTCAATACGGAGGGTTTTGGGTTCATCGGCATGTAACTTAACCAGGAGTTCCTTAATGTTCAGGATTATGTCAATTGTATCCTCGACAACCCCGGGTATTACCGAGAACTCGTGGAGAACTCCTTCTATCTTCACGGAAGCAACAGCAGCCCCCGGCAGAGAAGATAGCAATACCCTACGCAAGGAATTTCCTAAAGTCACCCCGTAGCCCCGCTCGAGGGGTTCCACCACGAACTTTCCGTAGGTCTCCGTGAGCTCTTCACACTCAACTCTGGGCTTCTCAATTTCAATCATATAGGTCTCCCTCCTGGTCCCTGCAGTCGGTATCTGATACACATAGTACACAGACCAAATCCACACAGATCACCTTGAGTAGAGCTCAACCACCATATGTTCCTGCACCGGAACGTCAATCTGTTCTCGCGACGGCAGATTGACTACTGTGGCAGTAAGACCGTCTTCGTGAAGAGACAGCCATTCAGGAATGGTGCGGTCCCCTGCTGTCTCCAGAGCCTTCCTAAACGGAACCAGCTCACGGCTTTTCTCACGGACTCCCAAGACATCACCGGCTTTTACCAAATAAGAAGGGATATCAACCTTATGCCCGTTAACCGCAATGTGTCCATGCATAACTAATTGACGCGCCTCCGGCCTTGACGAGGCAAAACCAATCCTGTACACAATATTATCAAGTCTGGACTCAAGGATCTGAAGGAGCGCTTCACCGGTAATCATGCCACGAGCTCTGGCCGCCATATTGAAGTACCTTTCGAACTGCCTCTCAAGCACGCCGTAAGTGCGACGCAGCTTCTGCTTCTCACGCAACTGCAGGGCATATTCTGAAGCCTTCTTGCGACCTGTCCCGTGCTCACCGGGAGGGTACGATCTTTTGTCCACTGCGCATTTTTCAGTATAGCATCTGTCACCCTTAAGATATAGTTTGAGCCCTTCGCGACGGCACTGCCTGCAAACTGGGCCGGTATACCTTGCCATGTAAGTTTCCACCTCCAAATGGAGTCTTCTTTAGACTACACTCGCCTGCGTTTAGGCGGCCTGCACCCGTTGTGAGGAATCGGAGTGACATCACGTATCATATTCACTTCGAGTCCTGCAGCCTGGAGTGCTCGAATGGCTGCTTCTCTCCCCGAACCGGGGCCTTTTACCAGGACCTCTATCTGACGCATTCCGTGATCCATTGCGGTCCTCGCAGCAGTTTCCGCTGCCATTTGCGCAGCGAACGGAGTCCCCTTCCTTGACCCTTTGAACCCTGAAGTGCCTGCGCTTGCCCAGGACACCACTGCGCCATGAGGGTCGGTTATTGTAATTATCGTATTGTTAAACGTTGAGCGAATGTGGGCGACACCGCTCTCTATATTCTTTCTTTCACGCCTTCTCAGCCTTGTTGTTCGCCTTTTAGCCACACTCGGCGCTCCCCTTTCTCGCTACCACTTCTGGCCTTTTCGTTGTTTTACGGCTCCTGCCCTACTCTGTGAGGGCTGCCTATCACCGACACGCCTGCCTAAGACCTTGCCCTGCGAGCACCAACCGTCTTCTTAGGGCCTTTTCTCGTCCTGGCATTAGTGCGAGTACGCTGGCCTCTGACAGGCACGCCTCTACGATGACGCAGTCCGCGGTAGGAACCGATGTCAATCAGCCTCTTGACGTGAGAAGCCTGCTCCGCGCGGAGCTCGCCTTCCACCTTGTAATCTCTATCGATAACCTCCCTAAGGCGTGTTATCTCGTCCTCGGTGAGATCCCTGACTCTCGTATAGGGATCCACCCCTGTGCTTTCCACAATTGCCCTCGCAGTGGATTGGCCTATACCATAGATATAGGTTAGAGCTACCTCAATTCTCTTATCCCTTGGGAGGTCAACTCCTGCAATTCTAGCCATTTGCGCGCTTCACCTCCACCCTAACCCTGACGTTGCTTATGTTTGGGGTTTTCACAAATCACCATTACGGTGCCCTTACGCTTGATTATCTTGCATTTATCACAGATCTTCTTCACAGATGGCCTAACCTTCATAAAAAAACCTCCCGGCGCTACATTGCGCCACAGCAATGGGAAAACAGCTTCCGCCTACTTAAACCGATATGTTATCCTGCCTCTCGACAGGTCATATGGGGATAACTCCATTGTTACCTTGTCCCCGGGTAAGATCCTAATAAAATGCATACGCATTTTCCCGGACACGTGAGCGAGAACCCTATGCCCATTTTCCAACTCTACCCTAAACATTGCATTGGGCAACGCCTCAATGACGGTTCCCTCTACCTCTATCGCGTCCTTTCTACCCATTGGAACAGTCCGTCCTTTCTGGCCTGGCTTTGCTGCTTATCTTCAAAGCTTCACATACCTCCTCATTAGTTATGCCTATTCCCCGGAGGAGTTTCTCTCTAAGGGAGCTGTTTACGGTCCGTGTCATCATGAGATGCCTAACGTTTTTCTTCTTAGGATTCGAAACCGGCCTGTAAGCTCCGTCAGTAACTGCGACTGTAGTATCGTCAAGAATTCGCGCAACTATATAATACCTGCCTCTGTCCCTACCTGCCGCAGACACTACCAATTGTCCCAATTCTGGTTCCATCCTCAACTGTCCTCCTAACTAGAGAGCAGTGAGTATCACCGGGCCGTCCCGGGTCACAGCAACCGTATGCTCGAAATGGGCTGACAACGAACCGTCACAGGTAACTACCGTCCAGTTATCCTTAAGGGTCTTCACATCGGGCCCACCGGCGTTGACCATGGGTTCTATAGCCAGTGTCATTCCTTCAGCCAGCATAGGCCCGGGTTCACCACGAATCACAAAGTTGGGAATTGCAGGCTCTTCATGGAGTTTGCGCCCTACTCCGTGCCCTGACAGCGCCTTGATAATGGAAAACCCTTTCGACTCCGCATAGCTCTGTATCGCTCTGGATACATCAGCTATGCGAAGGCCAATCCGTGCTTGCTCAATGCCGCGGTAAAGAGATTCCTCAGTCGTTCTCATGAGTTCCAGAGCTTCCCCGGAAATCGTGCCCACAGGGAAAGTCGCTGCACTGTCACAGTGAAACCCCTGGACTTCCGCGCCTACATCAATACTGACTATATCCCCTTCAGCCAGTTTCCTGTTACCGGGAATGCCGTGGACAACCTCCTCATTAATAGACACGCACGCACTGGCCGGAAAACCATATAGCCCTTTAAACGACGGATTTGCCCCTCGGCTCATAATGAACTCTTCAGCGAATTTGTCAATATCCAAAGTGCTAATCCCGGGCTTTATGAATCCACGCAGCTTCTCGAGAAGCTCTGCCAATATCGCGCCTGACCTTTTCATAATATCAATTTCCTCAGGGCTTTTGCAAATAACCAACGGAGTTATTTTTCTCAACATTATTGCCTTCCTTAAATCATCGAGATAATCGCAGCGAGAACTTCATTTGCGTCCTCTTCGCCATTGACCGTTCGGAGGATACCAACACCCTCATAATAGTCAACTACAGGTTCTGTCAAAGCCTTATATACCTTGAGCCGCTCGCGCACAGTATCTTCCCTGTCATCCACCCGCTGATAAATGCGGCCTCCGCATTTCGGGCATTTTCCGTCTTCAGGCGGTGGGTTGAACGTCATGTGATACGTAGCCCCACAATCCTCACAGACTCGCCGGCCTGTAATGCGCTTCACAACAATGTCGGGCCC
>JAPXLY010000055.1:0-9234 GCA_033809295.1 Bacillota bacterium | reverse complement strand
ACTTAAGTGAATTGGATAGCTTCCCAGCAGTTCAGTGGCTCTCTCTGAGAGCCATTCAAAGTGTTCGGGGGTCTTTCAGTCAATGACTGGCTCTTCCAGTGAGCCGATCCGAAGATGGTATGCTGTGTTAATTGATCCCTTGTCAAAATCATGTAACTCATTACAATGTGATGACACCATTTTTCAATACCCAACAGCATCTTCCCAATTGCTCCCTTGCAGCAATAACGTTAGTTGACTACATGTTACGCTCTGTGGCTTGCGGAGTCCCTGCCGCCGTTTCAGTTGCATTTTCCCGTGAGGCAACGATAGCTCGCTCGAGTGTTTTTTGCGTGAGGCAACAGGGGAAGTTCGCTACATTGCAACTGCATTTTCACAAAGAGGCAACAGGGAAGCTTTGTTGGTTGTCGTATTTTCGATCACTAAGCCTCAAGCGGTAATCGAGAATAGGACGCCTCCTCCAAGAAGAAGCCCTGCGCAGGGAATATACCCGCCGTCCTCTTGGACGGCGTGCAAAGAGCTCCGGGCTTGGTTGAGAACGAAAGGCGTTCGCATGTAAGCTCCAGATATTAATTCAGTAATTCTTGAGAGCGTAATAATTTCGCAAAGGTGGATTGCCAACGGCAAACTGATGTGGTAACATATTCATGTCATATGACTGACTGGTCAGTCTGTCAGGAAGCAGATTCAATGCGCGTGAAGTGAATGAGATAACTGGGTCAGATGGAGCCGGACGGGGTTAAGTGGGGCAAGGCGAAATCAAACAGAGTCATACGGAGTCAGATGAAGTCGGGCCGGGCCAGGGCGGGGGCCATGGCGGGTCAGACTGCACGCGCGAGAAATGAGTCGAATTGAAAGAGTGAGATAATGATGACTAATAATGTTGACACCCAAGAATCCGGTAAGCGCGAGCTGATATTGGAAGGCGCTCTCAGAGTTTTCTCTCAAAAGGGCTTCCACGGAGCAACTGTTGAGGAAGTCGCAGAAGTGGCCGGAGTCGGGAAGGGAACAGTCTACTTGTATTTCGGGAGCAAAACAGACTTATTCGTTTCTGTAGTGGAAGAGAAGCTCAAGGAATTACAGGAAGTCGTCATGGAACGCCTGAGAAATATCGAAGGGGCATGCGCGAAGCTTTCTGAGACTATCGAACTGCATTGGGAGTTCTTTAACCGATCAAGGGAGTTTGTCAAGGTGATCTTGAGTGACTTGAGCGGGCTTGAGAAGGAACTGGATGAGCGGACTCGTGAAGCCAGGACTGGGTTTATCGGGGTCTTAGAGTCTATCATCGAGGAAGGCATAAGTCGCGGTGAGTTTAAGGATGTAGAGCCCCGCATGGCCGCGTACGCCATTGAAGGCGCAATCAGCTTCGTTGCTTTCGAAAATCTCGTGAACAAAATGAGCGCTCCTAGCATACCTAACGTATCTCAGTTGGTAGACTTCTGTCTCAACGGGCTCTGTCCCTGAAGATGCTGCAAAGCAACAGGTACGGTGCGAAACGCTAAGAATGTCGCAGTTCGATGTCATGCCTAGGTGACGCTACATTGGTTAGCAGAGTCGGAGGGTTGAAGAGATAATGAGAAGACTGTCAGATCTTATTGTCAAGAATCCTGTCGTTGTATTGGTGATTCTGTGTGCAGTATCTGTACTTTTAGGGATCAATATCCGAGGAGTAGACTTAAAGGTAGATACAGAATCTATGGTGCCCAAGGATGATCCGGTAATTCAGGATCTCATAGAGACTGTAGAAGACTTCGGGTCTCAGGACATGATGATGGTAGCCATCAAAGCCAACGTATATACAGAGGAGACCCTTGCGAGAGTTCAGCGGATTGCAGATCAGATACTGGATCTGCCGGGAGTCGAAGACGTGGTGACTCCATTGGATGTCCAAGTCATTCGAGGCGACGAATTCGGCCTTGAAATCTTGCCTGTCGCGTACGGAACACCCGGGACTGAGGAGGAGATTGAGGAGTTCAAGATGGCGCTTAAGGACAGTCCTCAGGGATCCGCCATGGTGTCTGAGGACGGAGACGCGCTTGCGATATTCATTACGTTGGAACCCGGAGTCGCAACCTCAATGGAATCTCGGGACCTTGCGAGAGACATCGAGTCTATCGCCTTTCAGGAAAAAGTACCAGGTGAGGAGATATATGTCATTGGCGAGGTATATCTTGGTTACATAGCTACAAATAACATGCTCCGTGACCTTAGAATTCTCTTTCCCCTCTCCTTAGTCGTGGTAGTTGTGTCCTTATACATGAGTTTCGGGAGTCTGTTTGATGTCGCGACTCTCATAGTCAGTATTCTCATGAGCCTGGCGTGCACCATAGGCCTGATGGCTGTCCTTGGGTACGACATCACGATAGTCTCCATGATTCTGCCGATTATCCTGGTGTCAATGGGTAGCGCAGCAGGAATCCACATATTGAACCGTTTCCATGAAGAACATGGCAAAGGCAGATCCCCGGAAGACGCAGTAGAGCAGGTGATACAGGAATTAACCGGTCCGGTGTCCATGACGAGCTTGACTACAGCAGTGGGATTCGCGTCGTTCGCTACGTCATTTATCAGTCCTGTAAGGACATTTGGGATATTCGCGGCGGTAGGTATCATGATCAACTTGCTGATTACGCTAACATGTGTGCCGTCACTTCTTATTTTGAGAAGCCGGTATGAAAGCGGGCGCATTGAGTCCGGCCGCGTTCCCTTAGGGAAACAAAACCGCAAGTCCCTCCTGAGCCGCCTGCTGGAGTCCACTGCAACAGGTGTAGCAACTCGACCTGACAGAGTCATATTAGTGGTGTTAGCAGCAACTCTCATTTTCGCCGTAGCTATTCCAGGCCTGAAGGTGGAGACCAACTGGATGCAATACTTCAGGCAAGACAGCCCCGCAGTCCTCGGCACACGTTTGGTGGAAGATCTGTTTGGCGGGACTTACAGTCTTAGCGTGCTGGTGGATACCGGTGAGTACGACGGCGTCAAAGAGCCGGACGTGCTGGATCGTATGGCAAGGCTCCAGGACAGGATGGCTGAAGTTGACAAGTTGAGCCATCCGTCTTCCATTGCTGAGCTGGTGCGCAACGTCAACAAGGCCTTCAATGCCGATGATCCGGCCTACTACGCGATCCCGTCGACTCGCGAAGCTGTTGCTCAAGAACTCCTCCTCTTCACGATGCAAGGGGGGAGCGGACTGGACTCCATGGTGAGTTATGATTTCCAAAAAGCGCTGGTAAGCGCAAGGGCAGCGAATGTACCCACGTCTGAGCTCGGAGGGATTATCGATAAAGTGGAAATCATCGCTGGTGAGGAATTTGAAGGCACCGGGATTAACACCAGAGTAGTAGGCCTTCCCAAAGTAATGCTGAGGATGATGGATAAATTCATGGACGACCAGACGAAGAGCCTTATCCTTTCGGCTGTCGGAGTGTGGGGTGTAATTTCCGTCATCTCCGGATCCGCGATTATAGGATTGCTTTGCCTAATTCCTCTCTCTGTCAGTGTTTTGATCAACTTCGGATTCATGTCTTACATGAATATCCCCCTGGATGTCGTGACGATAATGATTTCAGGCATAAGCATTGGAATCGGTGTCGACTACTCAATTCACTTGACAAGTAGGTATCGCTATGAACTCCGAAACGGCAAAGGCCAGAGCGATGCGCTAAGGGCTACAATAACTTCAACCGGCCGCGGGATCTTTTTCAATGCATTCACTCTAATGTTAGGCTTCGGCTTGCTTGTATTGTCAACGTTCAGGGCCATATCAATTTTCGGCATGCTGGTGGCAGGCACGATGTTTACATCAGGATTGGGCGCCCTTGTTTTCCTTCCCGCAGTCCTCCGCCTGATAGATCCCAGGCACGTAAGAGGCGTGAATGCTTTTTCGAAAGATAAGCCTTCAGGAGGGATAAGTAAATAAACCTTCGCGCGAGGTAAGTAAACAAATATTCAGGATGGTGATGTAGTTGTGAGACTCCTAAGTAAAACACAAAGCCTGCCGCGATTGAGCGGGCCCAAGATTAGAAAATCGCGGATGTCATGGGCTGTGCTTGGCATGTGTATCTTAGTCATGTGTTGCAGTGCGCATGGCTCGGGGCTCACCGCCGGGCAGATTCTGGACGAAATTGAGAGCATGGCTCTGCTTGCCGGGAGCGGTTCGGCTAAGATTGAGCTCATAACCGAGAGTAAACGTGGCCAACAGCGTAGCAATACGCTGCAGATCTACAGGACGAAGGACGCTGATAACACAGAGAAGCAATTACTTGAATACCTGCAGCCTGCGGATGTTGCAGGGACCAAGCTGCTTAGCATAACGAAACCGGATGGCAAGGATTCTGAGATATGGCTTTTCATGCCTGCCCTTGGAAAAGAAAGAAGAATCGCAGCCCAGGAAATGCAGACGAAGTTCATGGGGACTGACTTCACCTATGAGGAAATATCGGGAACAGCCGGATACAAGGAGGACTATGAGTCAAAGAGGCTTGACGACGATATGTTCGACGGGCACAAGTGCTATGTGCTTCAGCTTACTCCCAAAGGAAAGAGCGACTATACGTTCGTGAAGATGTGGGTATGGCAGGATGAGTTCATCCCGGTTAAGGTGGAGTTTTATGGCCGTGGCGATAAGCTCAGAAAATCCCTTGAGACATCAGGTTGGAAAAAGAACACAAAGGGGAAGTGGGAGCCGTCTCAAGTTGTTATGAGTGACGTTTTGGCAGGTACAAAAACGATAATAAAGATCATTACGGCGTCTGAGGCTGATGTGTCTGACGAGTACTTCACCGTGCGGTATCTGCGCAGACGTTAACGTATTCCTTTGTTAGGTCTTTTGGAAGAGGAAGAGCTAATTGCGGAAGCGTCCAAGTAGGCTCTCTATGAGCAGAGGGGAGGATAAGTTTAGATGGAACCGAGAACAACGCTTAGATTCAAGAGTATGATATCTATTCTTATTTGTGCTGTATTGGCATTGGGACTGTCATCCGAAGTTGCATATGGGATGGAGTTAGGGCCTACGGGGCTCAACTTCTCCGGAGAGATTGAGCAGACAATAGACTGGTTTCTGACTGAGGGAAGACTTTCTCTTGGTATTACAAAGTATAAGCTTTCACTGGACCAGGACTTAATGAGGGCAGGAGCGGGGATTGACGGACACGCTTACATATCTGTCAAAGGCTGGTACAACCATAATGCATCTGAGGGCAAATGGCTTGAGCTGGATGAAGCATATGCGGATATCTATCTGAACCTGTTTGACTTGCGCATTGGCCGGCAGCTAGTGTCCTGGGGGACTGCTTATGGATTGAATCCTACGAGCTACGTCAACCCACTGCCGTCTATGACCTCTTTGACCCAGGGCGGGCTTACGGATCTTACCGGGCTGCCTGTGCCCGCTGTGTATGTATCAGCATATCCGTCATGGAAGGATATGTCAGCCGATGTCGGTATGGTACTGGTGCTGAACCCGAGACTTCAAGGGGTGCCGTTACCCGACGAATATCAGGCAGAAATCTTGAGCGGGATTGGTCACGGTGTCCTGGCAGGCTTGCAGGCGCCGGGAGCGGCTGAGGCGTTAGCCGCGGCCATGTTGCCACTATTGCCTCCTGAGATCTCGGGCATGCCTGACATTGAAGATTACTTGGCAGATGCGATAAGGAGCGCAGAAGTACGGCTGGATTCTGCTGAGTTCTCCCCTGAGCTTCCCAAGTCGTTCACGGACCGTCTGGAATTCGCGGGACGGGCAGGTATGAACTTCGGAATGTGGGACCTTTACATCAGCGGATTCCGCGGGTGGGAGGATGCGCCTGTTCTTTGGGTGGAGACCGTCCCGTCACTGGAGTTTGAGCCGGCAATTCCATTTCCCGAATTAGATGCCTACTTGGACGTCTATCCCAAGGCAGTATACCGCAAGGCGACTGCACTCGGCGCTTCTCTAAGCGGCACATATGGTCCGTACACCTTTTGGGGTGAAGGAAGCTACACATGGCCGGACAAGGTAAAAGAGCTTGACACTGAGGGAAATGCCGCCCTTTCAACCAACAACTCCTACCTCCGTGCGGTAGTAGGCGCGGATAGGATGTTCGGAAGCGCAAGCGAATACTATGTCATGGGACAATACATATATAATGGCAGTGGTTCGTTCTTTTCGCCGTATCGCATGCCCGGTGAAGAAGCCAAGTCAGGCCACTATCTGGCTGCAGTCGGCCGTGCTACGATACATGATGATCATCAGATTGAGATTATGAACATCTGCAATTTACGTGATGAGAGTGGGCTTATTGTGCCCAGGTATACCTATAAGGTGAATCCTATGCTCAGCGCCTGGATCGGAACTACATTTCTAATCGGTGACGAGGCTACTGAGTTCCGTAATCTGCCGATGAATAAGACCGTGTTCACCGGAGCTAAAGTCGTGTGGTGAGCTCCAAAAAACGCAAAACGGGACTCGCGCGAATGTGGCATGCGTATGTGGCGTGCATGCGTAAGCCCTGTGGCTGCCTGGCATCTTTGTTAAGTCCACGGATTGAAAGGAGTCCTGTACTCATAGTCCTGTGAGAGGGTGACGTCAGGCTGATTCCCTGACGCCGCCCTACTTGATTCTTGTGCACAGGCATGTTCAGTGTATGCCACCGGCAACCGGACAACACAAAGGCTGAGCCGCATAGTCAAGCCGGCATAGCTAAGCTTGCTAAGTATGAGTTCACTAGTTTTCACTTGTTTTCCGACGTCTTGGGTGGCCCCGCACGGTACGTACACTTTCTGGAACTGGCGATCACTTATGGCGGAGACCGTTGTTTTCTCCCATATTATGTTAACACAGCCCGCCCGAATCGCAAAAACCGGCCGACGTCTTCGGCGAAACTGACAGCTATTGGAGAAGTTCAACGGTCTCATGGCGATCTACTTAGCCAAGCCGGGATGACTGTGGGGGATGGAATTGCCAAGGGCTTATGTTCTCAATCCGGAGATTATCTGATAGAATTCTATCAGACAGTCCTTTGCGTCCGTCAATTTTAAGGAGGAGGGATGCCAGGTGAAGAAAAAAGGTATATGCAGTATGTTGGCATGCCTTAGCGTCATCTTCCTACTGGCCGGCTTAGTCTTTGGCGCCGAAGCTTCAAGTGTTCCGGAGACTCGTATTGAAGATGCGCTAAAGGTTCTTGAGGAAATGTCAGCACAGGAAGACTGTGGTACTATGTCTGATCTTTTGGCCAGGGCTAAGGGAGTGGCAATATTCCCGTCAGTGGTTAAGGCCGGCTTAATGCTGGGGGCAAGACACGGTAAAGGAGTCGTTTTGAAGAGGGATTCTGCCACAGGACAGTGGTACGGCCCGAGCTTTGTGGAAATGACAGGGCTTTCTTACGGCCTCCAGATTGGTGTGCAATCTACTGCACTCGTCCTTGTTATCACAAATGAACGAGGCATGAAGAGCTTTGAAGAGGGTAGCTTTACCTTTGGCGGCGACTTGACTGTAGCGGCAGGCCCTCTCGGCCGTCATTTGGAAGCCGGAACAGATATTGAGCTTAAGGCTGCAATCTACAGTTACTCAATGAGCAAAGGCGCATTCATAGGGTTTTCTCTGGAAGGCGCGAAGGTGAACCCGGACGACGCCGCTAACGAGCTTTATTGGAAGAGACCGACCTCATCCACTGAATTCCTGCAGCGCAGAGCGACCGATTCAAGGATTATGCCGCTTGTTCGTGAGTTGAACGCCTTGGTGCTCAGAGGAGGAGGCAAGACCTCAGTTTAGACTAATACCAATATGCAATATGTATTCCCGGTTTAGTCCTTTATGGGCTTGACGCTGTCCCCGGCGACCAGGCCGACTGTTTTGTCTACGCTCATAACGAACGCAATGCCTGTTCCCGGTTTTTCCAGATGCCCTGCTTCAACCATGGCTTTTAGTATTCTCTCAGTGTCCGTTTCATCTACGAGGACGAAAAGGACCTCCTTTGCTATGTCTACAGTAAGTCCTAAAAACGTCTTAGCCTCATGGGCGCCTGTACCTCTTGCGAGGAGTATGGTTCCTCCCTGTGCTCCTGCCTCTTTGGCGACGTTCATGACATGTTCTGCGGTTCCTCTGGGAAGCACTACGAATACGGCGTTATATCCCATGCCCTCACCCCCTAAACCTTATAAATCATCCCAAGTATCAGGACTGTAAAAGTTACTCCGACAAGACACAGGGCTATCAAGCCAAAGCCGTCTATGAGCGGGTCACGCCCGCCCAACGCGGTGGCAATGCCTACTCCTATGGCTATTATGGTTGGAACCGTAACAGGCCCTGTAGTGACTCCGGCAGCGTCAAACGCTATGCCTACCGCAGCCTTCGGCGCGAATTGCATAAGTATTGCTATGAGAACCAACGATGGGAGTAGAATTTTCGAAGTAGGTATTTGAAAGATGATCTTGATTACGCCCGTCGTCACGCCAAGGCCGATCCCTAAAGCTACGGTAAGAATCATTGCGCGCTTCGGGATGATTCCCGCGCTGAGTTCTTCTATTTGCTCACCCAGGGCTTGTAAAGATGGCTCAGCCAAAGTAACGCCAAACCCGAGGATAAAAGCGAAGGCGAGGACTAACCAAACCGGGGCATGCCCCGGGAGGTTAATACCGACAGTCTCACCAAGGGGGAGCAGGCCGATTTTCAGTCCATTAGAAAAAAGGACGATACCGACAACGGTAAATACAAGGCCAATAAAGGTTTCTCTGGCATTTTCCAAAGGTACCCGCAAGACAAATCTGTTAAATAAGAGTAAAAGTAGTACTACCGGAAGAACCCCGATAAGTGCTTCAATTGAGGTGGAATAGACGTTTTTCACTTGGCAAAAGATACCTCCTTACAAAAGGCGCAGAACCAGGAAGTCATTTCTTAGTATAGCATATCAAAAACGTTGGGCAATAGCAGCGAATGGAACCCAAATAGAACCTGTTGAGCGAATGGAACGGAACGGTCCGTTGATCAGCCTTGGAGTCTAAGTGCGAGTTCATTAGCTTTCTCTCGTTTTCCGATTGTCTTGGGTGGCCCCGCACGGTACGTACGTTTCCTGAGGCCGGTGATTGTAACGAGGGGTGTCAAAATTCGGCCGCCGGCCTACGGGCCGGATTTTATCAAGGGGCGACCCGCTTGGGGAGCCGTCCCCTCAGTGTAACACCGGCAACCAACCCCGCATGGTACCTACACTTACTGGAACTGTCGATTACTTGCGGTGATCTACTAGGTCAGGAGAGCCGGCA
>JAPXLY010000054.1:0-9353 GCA_033809295.1 Bacillota bacterium | reverse complement strand
TTCACACACCGGCCGCAGCCCTTGCAATAAACCTCCACGATTTTTAGGCGCTTTTTTCTGAATGTGGCTTCCCGGTCTTTATCATGAATGGCTTCGCCTCGGAATATCCTGCAATTCATGTCCACTTCTGCCTCGGATACCATGCCTACCACTACTGCGTCAACCCCGGGCAAGCCCATAACGAACTTGAATGCCTCGTCCATTCTCTCCAGGAGACTGCCACCTGCCAGCGCTTTCATGGCGTAAATACCTTTTCCGTTGCGAGAAGCCGCTTTAATCGCAGAAGCCATATCCTGTACGTTTCCTCCGAGAATCCCTGTGCCGATCACGTTTATGAGCGGGTGAATGACGTCCACATCGTCGCGGGATCCGGCAACTCTTACAGTGCCCACATTATGGGTGGATACGCCAATGGCTTTGATCAGCCCTTTCTGCTTATAATCGCGCAAACACCGATAAGCCCCTGCTCTTTCTTGAAAAACGTCTTCCCCTGCCCGGGCAGCATGCATAAGCACAATATCAAGGCTTTCTACGTCAAGCGCTTCAAGAGCGTGGTTTATGTGCCGTTCAGCCTTCTCATAATCAGGAGCGGGCGTCTTTGTGGCAATGACGAGTTGTTGTTTCCAGCCCTCTTTCGCTTTTCGGATGTGCTCATAAGTACCGTAAACGTGAGCTGTGTCAAGGAAAGAAATCCCCTTTTCAAGGGCCTTTCTGATTACTTTTGCGCCTTCTTCCGGAGGCAGATCGGCTTGCAAGGGTCCCATCACAAGAGTGCCGAATCCAAGCTTAGTCACGTTAATGCCTGTATTCCCCAACGTAGTCTTTGCTAACATGAATTGTCCCCCTCTTCTGTCTGTTAAGTCCGTCTTATTATTGTCAGCGTCAAAATGCTTGTCACCCCCAACAAGCCCCGCCCATAATTGGGCCAAGAGGAAAATTCTACGTAGTATCCCTCCTGTCCTTCTATGCTCGCCGCCGGACTCTGCCAGGCCCTGAAAACATCGAATGCCAATTCTATACTGATTATGCACTGACTGGGTTGATCTGGGTTCAACTCAAAGCTAGAATGTAGAAGGGTATTAGGTCCTTGTCTAGAATGTAAATCTAGCATCCTCTTACTAAAACCTAGGGAGGTCTTGAGGTGAGAATCCGAAAAGTTGCTATTGTCGGCGCAGGTACTATGGGATGTAGCATTGCAGAAAGCATCGGCGAAAAAGGCTTTCAAGTTTTCCTCGTGGACCGCACCGATGAACTCGTGGAGGACGCTAAATGCCGGGTAGAACTCAGCCTGAATAAGCGTCTGGAAAAATGGGGAATCACTGAAGCTGAAAAGAGAATCACACTAAGTCGAATCCATTTTACATCAAAGCCGGAGGACGCGGCAACTTGTGACTTAATCATTGAGGCAGTCCAGGAAGATGCCAACGTCAAGAAAAGGGTCTTGTCTAATCTTGATAAGGTGTGCCATCCCCTGGCAATTCTCGCATCCAACACATCAACTCTTAGCATTACTGAACTTGCGGCAGCAACCCAGCGCCCCGAAAAAGTCATTGGCCTACATTTCTTAAGCCCTGTGGTACGCGTAGAAGTGGTGGAGATTGTCCGAGGCCTGAAATCATCGGAACAGACTGTTGAAGCAGTCAAAAGGTTTGTGAAAAGCCTGGACAAGATCGGGGTGGAAGTCAATGATTCGCCGGGATTTGTTACGACTCGGTTAATTACTCCCCTCCTAAACCAGGCCATGAACTCGTTAATGGAGGGAGTGGCGTCCGCATCTGACATTGACACGGCGATAAGGCTCGGCTTCGGCCTTCCCAGGGGCCCGCTGGAGATGGCAGACCGGATGGGTCTTGATACAGTCCTGACCTCAATGGAAGGGTTGTTCAGAGACCTGGGCGATTTCTCCTTCCGGCCGTGTCCGCTACTTCGGAAGCTGGTTCGCGCAGGCCATTTAGGCGTCAAAACCGGCCAGGGATTTTTCAAGTATGACGAAGAAGGAAACCTCGTCGAGACAGAGGAAAACCTTGTTTATCAGGGGGCAAGAGGATGAAAGTATTTGTGCTCAACTGCGGAAGTTCATCTGTCAAGTACCAGTTGTTCAATATGGAAGACGAATCAGTCATGGCAAAAGGGCTGGTTGAACGCATCGGGTCTGATGACGCTATCCTAACTCACACACCGGCCGGACGAACCAGCGTGAAGCGGACATCCAGCATCTTGGATCACACCACCGCTGTAGGCCAAGTCCTGGAGATGCTGGTCCACCCGGAACATGGGGTTATCAAGGATATTTCTGACATTAGTGCTGTCGGCCATCGCGTTCTCCATGGCGGCCCTACTTTTACCGAATCAGTCCTTATCAACGGCGAAGTGAAGCAAGCAATACGCGACTGCATTCCCTTGGGCCCGCTCCATAATCCTGCGAACCTCATGGGAATTCTGGCTGCTGAATCCAACATACCCGGTGTGCCGCAGGTGGCAGTGTTTGACACCGCGTTTCACCAGACCATGCCAAGACATGCTTTCCTCTATCCGCTTCCTTACGTTCTGTATGAGCGCCACAAGGTAAGACGGTACGGTTTTCACGGCACATCCCACAGATATATTTCGCGTAAAGCTGCTGAAATACTCAAGAGACCTTCTGAAGGCCTGAAGATTATCAGTTGCCACCTGGGTAACGGAGCAAGCATAGCTGCAGTAAAAGACGGGAAATGCATGGATACCAGCATGGGCCTTACACCTCTTGAAGGGCTGATGATGGGCACAAGGTCCGGCGATATTGATCCTGCAGTCGTCTTCTACGTAATGAAGCATGAGAACCTCACTGTAGGCGAAATGGACTCTCTCTTGAACAAGCATAGCGGGCTGCTGGGAGTCTCCGGCATTAGCGGAGACATGAGAGAAATTGAAGCCGGAGTGAAAAGCGGCAATGAACGCGCGAAAGTCGCCTTTGACATATATGAATACCGGATTCGGAAGTACATTGGCGCCTACGCTGTCGCTTTGGACGGAGTTGACGCCATTGTGTTTACAGCGGGCATAGGGGAGAACTCCCCGTTCCTAAGGCAACGCGTATGTGAAGGCCTTGGCTTCCTGGGGGTAGCTATTGACACGGAGAAAAACAAGTCCAAAGGCAAAGAGGCGGATATCACCGGGGAAGGCTCCAAGGTTAAGGTCCTGGTGATCCCTACTAACGAGGAATTGGTTATTGCCAGGGATACGCTGGAGATCGTCTCAGATTCCAACAGCCGGTGACGCTCTCAACCCAAACGCTACAGCTCTCAATTGCGAGGCCTGTAGCGTTTGTTATTAGCCCGTCTGGTTGATAAAGTAGGCCGACCTCTGACAAGATCAGCCCCTCAATTGCCCGTAGATTCAGCCTACTTAGTATGCCTGGGTTTCCCCATCGGGGTGTCTCCTTAGCTTCATTTAGCTGCCTAGGCTTGCAGAGCTTGCAGACTGTTACCATCTGCCACAAGCTTTTGACTATCTTTAAATCCTTCTTCGATGTGCTATTTTCGGCCATGTTCATGTTAGCCTACGCAATCCTGTCAAGAAAGGCGTTCCAGGACTTCCGCCCACAGTTGCTCAACGGCTTTGGCTGCAAGGCTTTCTGACTCCCCACCCATGACACCGGGCGAGACAAGTGGTTCACCTTTAACGAGAGCCTTAACCACCTCCTCATCAAACGGGATTTTCCCTACTACATTTATGTCATGTTTTAGGCAGTATTCTTCGATTTGAGCTGAGGTTTCGTGATCCAGATCATACTTATTAATACATACGACTACTTCCACGTTAAAACCATCAGCAAGGGAATGCAGTCTCTCCATGTCATGGATACCTGCAACTGTAGGTTCTGTCACGATTAGGGCCAGATCCACGCCGGACATTGACGATATTACAGGACAGCCTATACCCGGAGGCCCGTCACATATGATGAGGTGCGATCCACGGGTTTCAGCAATACTGCGAGCCTCTCGCCTAACCTCCATCACCAGCTTGCCGGAGTTCTCTTCAGCTATACCAAGCCTGGCATGAACCATAGGTCCATAGGGAGTGTCAGAGGCAAACCAATGGCCGGCAATGACATCTTCCATTCTTATGGCTTGGTTAGGGCACACACGATAACACACTCCGCAACCTTCGCATGAGATAGGCTCTATCTTGACAATCCCGTCATGAGAAGCAATAGCGCCAAAGCGGCATACATCGACACATGCTCCGCAATTATTGCATTTCGCAGGATCAAGGGTAGCCTTTTTGAGACCAAAAAACTCTTTCTTCTCTCTTATACCAGGATTCAATATAAGGTGAAGATCAGCCGCATCTACGTCGCAATCTACCAACACTGTGTTTTCAGTCAGGGGCGTATCCTTTGCCAGAACGGCAAAAGCCCCGACTACAGTAGTCTTCCCGGTGCCCCCCTTGCCGCTGATAACCAGTAATTCCTTCACAGCGATTTCGTCCCTTCAGATGCTGTTCCTATTCCAAGCTCAAACCCAATCTGCGGTAACACAAACTGCATGCCATAGAGCCTGGAATACCTTCTTTATCTCTGGAAACTCGTCTATAAGACGTCCGCCTTTCGCGTAACACTTAGCGTATTTTCGATCAAACGGGATCTCAGCAAGTATAGGTATGTTTTCCGCCTTGCAGTAATCAACCAATCCTCCATTACCTAAACCGGCTCTGTTAATCACCACGCCAAACGGGACTTGTAGCTCTCTCACCATGTCGACTGCAAGTGTAAGATCATGGAGGCCAAACGGGGTAGGTTCTGTGACAAGTAAGCACAAATCGCTGCCGGTCACTGAAGCCACAACCGGACACGAAGTCCCCGGCGGGGCATCAATGATAAAAACAGTACCCCCAGGCATATTCCGCTTGCGATCTTTCACCGCCTTAACAATTGGCGGGGCAAGGGGACTCCCAATCTTCAACCTCCCGTGTATGTGAGATATTGGGCCCGCATGACCCCACTCAACCACACCGATTTCCAATGGTTCTTCTCGAACAGCGCCTGTCGGGCAAAATAGTGCGCACCCACCGCATCCATGACACAGCTCAGGGAAGGTTAACACGTGATTTACCAAAGGCAGAATCGCGTTGAAGGCGCAGATTTCTCCGCACAGCCCACATCCATTGCACTGCTCCTCATCTACAATAGGCACAGGCACAGTGACTTTAGCAGAACCTTCAAGCACCGGCTTAAGAAACAAATGGGCGTTAGGCTCTTCCACATCACAATCCATGAAACAGACAGATTCCGTTTCCGCAAGGGTTAGAGCCAAATTCACTGCGACGGTAGTCTTACCTGTTCCACCCTTTCCGCTGGCTATTGATATGATCATGCGACATCCCCACTTGTGACTGTTTAATCTCCGGTTATTCGCTTACTCGGCTGTCTGCTACCTGGATAGGCCCACGCCTTCCGTGTAATTCCCTCTCTAATCGCGAGAATTCCTAAAGTGAACTTACAGGGTCTCCCAACCGAACTTTACTTCTTCTCGCATTCATGACCATCGCCGAGGTCTCCATGGTGCCCGCAATTGTGGTTCATCCGGCGCTCGCTTTCCCCATGTTCACAAAGGCTTTCCCCACCTTTTAGTGCGCCTGCGGCAAATGACTTGGCCACATCGTCAACAAGCCCGGTCACTCCAACGACAGTCTGAATATTCTTCGCTGCAAAGAGATTCTGAGCTCTCATGCCCATTCCCCCCGCGATAATGCAGGAAACACCTAGTTCTGACAAGTATTCAGGCAGAAAGCCCGGCTCATGTCCGGGATTAGGAATTACGGTCTTATCTGAGACCGAACCGTCCTTCACATTGTATATGGTGTATTCAGGACATCTCCCAAAATGCGGTGCTACCGCAGATCCTTCTGTGGCTATGGCAATCTTCATCTAGAGGCGCCTCCTTCACGGTCTTATCTTGCCTTGTTAGTTTTCAGTAGCTTAGCAATTAGCATCCCTATTCTTGGGATTTGCGAAATCCTCATCAGTCATACGTTGAGCGATCCTAACTCATCAGACAGATCTAGCGAAGCCGGTTCTTCATGCAGTCGTCGCTAAGGGTCATACAGGTTCTATGGATCGACGGAGCCGGCTCTCCCGGGTCGGCTTCTTCTGCTTGTAGGCCCACCAATGGCTCTAAGTATGAGTTCATTGGTTTTCGCTTGTTTTCCGAGGTCTTGGGTGGCCCCGCACGGTACGTACATTTTCTGAAGCCGGTGATTCCTTTGTCTAGGCAACCCGCTTGGGACGCCGTCCCCTTAGTGCAGCACCGGCAACCCGCACGGTACGCACACTTTCCAGAACCGGCGATCACTTATGGTGATCTACTCAGGACATCTTAAGCCCGGTATGCGAGTCTGTTGTAGCCCCGGAAACTTCAGTCAATTTTCCTTCTTTAGAGGCCTTAATGGCATCGCGTACTGTGCCGGACTCCATAATGAATACTCTAATCCCCGCTGCCTGTAAAGCTCGAGACGCGTTTGGGCCGATATGGCCTGTTATCACCGCGCTGACTCCACAGCCGGCAAGGAATTGAGCGCTCTTGACGCCTGCGCCTCCCAGCGCGGTCATAGCTTCATTTTGCTCAATTCTATGTTCGTCTGTATCCAGATCAACAATAACGAAATACTTGCACCTTCCAAACCGAGAATCAAACTCCGCATCCAAGTCCTTATCCTGAGCAGTTACTGCTATCTTCATTTTAGAGCCTCCTTCTTCACTATTTCAGTCCATTCTATGCCGGAGCGCATTGTTTCGCTGTCATATTCCTCCACTTGACCCAGGTCGCATAATCTGGCCAACTCGGGATCAAGAGGTAATGCGCCCAAATAAGGCACCCCTGATGATTTCGCGAGTTCCTCCCCTCTACTAGGCCCGAATAGATAAAGAATCTCACCGCATTTCGGACATACTGCATAGCTCATATTCTCAACAAGCCCCAAGATTTCAGTATTCATCATTGAAGCCATTCTCATAGCCTTTTTAACAATCATTGCGGCAACGTCTTGAGGAGATGAAACAATTACTACCCCGTCCAGAGGTAGGGACTGCATGACAGTAATAGGAACATCGCCTGTTCCCGGAGGCAAATCAACAATGAGACAATCAAGCTTCCCCCAAATCACATCTGTCCAGAATTGCTTTACCGCGCCTGCGATTAGAGGGCCTCGCCAAATCACCGGGTCATCCTCATTCTTAAGGAGTAAATTGAGAGACATGACTTCAATACCTAAATCACTCTTTACCGGAAGAATTCCGAATTCCATAGCTTCGGCAGAAGATTTAATGCCGAACATTTTCGGTATACTGGGTCCCGTAATGTCAGCGTCAAGCAAGCCCACTCTATAACCGTTTCTCGCCAATTTCACCGCTATAAGAGCAGCGACTGAGGATTTCCCTACACCTCCTTTACCGCTCATAACAGCTATTACCTGGTTTATGCTGTTGAAATCGCTTTCCGGAAGAGTCTCAATCGTCTGTTTCAGCCTGCAGCCTGGAGTCTCTTCCTGTTCACTAATGTCCTTCGTTCCTTGCTCCACAGAGAAGTCGCCTCCCGCCTTACCCATTCTTAACAGTCCTCAGGTATTCAGGGGACGAAGGCAAACACCTCGCCCCCTTTTCGATGCTTCGGAACGCATCTCATGTAAGAATCACTTATCCTGGTTATCCTTGCCTACGTCGCCTGTTTCTTGCCTACCCAATTCTTCTAAACGCCCCTGGATAGCCTCAAGCTCGTCCTTGAGCAAGGCCGCTTCTTCCTTCAGGAATGCGACTTCTTGTTCAGTAGAGGCTTTGGCTGTATATTCAGGATCGTACGCCGTATACTGGGCACCGTACGGCGGGACTCCCTGAAAGGCCGGATAGGGATAACCGGCTCTCGTGTAGTACGGGGGCACTGCCCATCCAGGGGAGTGAAACCGCATCCAGCCTCTACCCCAGCCTCTTCCTCTTCCGAATCCTGCTCCTCGGAATCCGAGTTGAGGGTTCATATGGCCGGGAACCGGGAATCCGGTGCAATATCCTGCAGCTCGTCCTGTCATAGGGCCAAAACCGGCAGGTCCTGTTCTGTCTCCTCGTGGCATATCTTACACCTCCTTCTCAACCAAATCTCTGCATAATTGGAAGAGCTTATTTCGTAAGGCCAGAAGATTCACAGTAAGTAAGAACTCACGCCTTCCAACAAAACCGTCAATACTTTCATTTCTCAATGAAGCATTTAGCGAATAATGAGCATATGCTCACACATAGTATAACCATTGTTATGAGCATATGTCAATAACCAAACACAAAATAGACGCCTAACTATCGACTAAGCGTCTATCCTACACATTCATTGCTATTCTTAAGATAACAAGCCCGGCTACTCCCGGTTCCAGCCTCTGCCGCGGCGGCCCCTCGGCATATTGCCGAACCCGTGTCCCTTATTATCTGTCCGCTGCACGTTTCCATCGCCACATTGAGGACATGTCATCTCGATGCCGCACCCACCGGTTCCAAACGGTACCTCAAAGTCATGTTCACACGCCCTGCACTTGAACTTTCGCATTGCCACTCTATAGTTTCCGCCTTCTATACGAAGAGCCCGGCCTTCCACAAGAGCCCTGGCAATCTTCTCCCTGGCAGAAACCAGATCCCTCTGAAAGGTGGGACGAGAGATCTGCATTATTTCCGCGCATTCCTCCTGTTGCAAGCCCTCAAGATCCTTTAGGCGAATCGCTTCAAGCTCTTCTACAGTCAGCACCTCTTCTTCCAGTTCACGAAGGGGCGCTCCTGCGGGTTTGAACACAGTCACATCTGGTAAAAACCCTACTCGTCTGCACTTTGGGGGCCTTGCCAAGCCTCTCGCCTCCGTTCCCGTTTACGTCGTTTCCACTTTCCTATTATCTACTCAAGTCGGGTATCTACCCGTCTCGTCTCCATGGACTTCATTGTCTTCATTATACTATGCTGCCTTCGAATCCGTCTCGGTTCCCGGTATCGGCCTACCCACTTCCATTCCAGCCATCGCTGACTACCGCCCTGACTAATGGCTATCTTCTATGTTTCAGTCGTATGCTCATAACTATCATAGGTCTTGTGTAATCACACGTCAAGCTTAATAACCCAGGACTTCCTCCCCAATCGTCCTTTTGCGAACCGGAACCCTAATTGTGGCTGCCAAACTCGATGGGAGTCTTGTCCACCTATGAAAGAGCGTATAGGGCCCCCTTACAGGGTATCGTAGTCGAACATGGCTTTCCTGGAGGGCCATGGGCCATTTCGTCGGATTCGATCGCCAGCCGATCGCGGACTGGCTCCTCCAGTGAGCCATCCAAGGGGATCCGAGGTCTTTCGG
>JAPXLY010000053.1:0-9687 GCA_033809295.1 Bacillota bacterium | reverse complement strand
AAGCCCCACCCCGTGCTGCTGCAAGACGGGGATGGCTCTTTGAGGGTCATCGACTCTGAAGACCACAACTGCGTTATCACCGTTCTTACCGGCAAAAGCATACATGTACTCGATATTGATCCCCAGGGCTATGAAGGATTTCAGCACCCGGCCAAGCCCCCCGGGCTTATCCGGCACCTTGACTGCAACAACTTCCGTTGTGCTGACTGTATATCCTTCTTCCTTCAGCGCCTCCTCAGCCTTGGTGGGGTCGTCGACTATCAACCGTAACACCCCGAAGTCCGACGTGTCAGCCAAAGACAGGGCTCTGATATTAATCCCTCTCCCACCCAGCACGCCGGTGACTTCCGCTAAACGGCCTACTTTGTTCTCCAGGAATATCGAAAGCTGTTTTGCCTTCATACCACCACATCCTCACTTTCCAGTCCTCAGTCTTGTCACTCTCTTGATTTCCCACCCTCAGCCTTGTCGTGTGCTTGCTTTCTGGGTCGCGGTCCCGTTCACTTCATGCGCACCGGCTCTTGACCGCAGCTATCCTTCAGGATAAACCTCCCGCCGATCCACCACACGCTTGGCCTTCCCTTCACTCCTGGGTATCGTCCTTGGCTCCACCAGCTTCACCCGCACAGAAATACCCAGCGTGCTTTCGATAGAACTTCTGATCCTCTTGCCCAGATCCTCCAACCTTTTTACCTGGTCTGAGAATAACTCATCAGAGACTTCCACCCATATCTCGAGTTCGTCCAGGTTGTTGCGACGGTCCGCGATGATTAAGTAATGAGGCTCTGTTCCGCTGACGTCGAGTAGAGCACTTTCAATCTGCGACGGGAACACATTGACCCCGCGAACTACCAGCATGTCATCGGTGCGTCCCAGGACCCGATGCATCCTGGCATGGGTTCGTCCACACGCACACGGACGGCAATTGAGGATACTTATGTCACGAGTCCGGTAACGGATAATGGGGAAGGCCTCCTTCGTCAAGGATGTGAACACAAGCTCTCCTTTGGAACCGGACGGCAACGATTCACCTGTATCCGGATGGATGACTTCCACAAGAAAATGGTCTTCAAATACGTGAAGCCCGTCGTGTTCGGAACACTCAATGGCGACCCCGGGGCCTATAATCTCAGACATACCGTAGATGTCATATGCCTCAATCCCCAGCTTCTCTTCGATTTCCTTGCGCATGTTCTCAGACCAGGGCTCAGCCCCGAGGATTCCCACTCGCAGCGGGAGGTCATCAATATCAACTCCCTCATCCTTCGCAGCTTCAGCCATGTATAAGGCGTATGAAGGGGTACACGCAAGGACAGTCGTGCCGAAATCCCGCATAATCTGCAATTGCCGTTTTGTGTTCCCGCCTGAAACCGGAACGACCGTCGCGCCAAGGAGTTCTCCGCCGTAGTGGACGCCAAGCCCCCCGGTGAACAGCCCATAGCCATAGGCAATGTGGATCAAGTCCCTGGAACTCACCCCGGTTGAGGCAAGCGCTCTCGCCATCACTTCAGCCCATACGCTGATGTCGCCCTTGGTGTAGCCTACTACAGTCATTTTTCCGGTAGTGCCTGAGGACGCGTGGATCCGCATAACCTCGTCCACAGGGACTGCAAATAGCCCAAAAGGGTAGTTCGCTCGCAGATCGTCTTTCGTCGTAAAAGGGATACTCCTCAGGTCTGTGAGGGAGCGAATATCCTCCGGTTCTATCTCTGCCTCATGCAGGCGATCCCTGTAGAAAGGAACGTGATCCCGGACTCTTCGCAACGTAGCCTGCAAACGCCTGATCTGCAGTTCCTCAAGCCTCTCCCGGGACATACACTCATACTCCGGACTCCATATCATGCGAATTCTCCTCTCTCCTGCCTCCTATTGCATGACTCTATCTGCCGCACTGCTCTATCTGTTGCGCCAGTCTATCTGTTGTGCTAGTCCACCTGTTGCGCCAGTCTATCTGTTGCGTTACTCTTTCTGTTGCGTTACCCTGGCTGTTGCATGCCTCTTTGCGCTTTCGAATCCAACATCTCTTCCTCTGCAAAGCTTCCAAGAAATAAATAAGCCTTTCAGTCATAAGAGACGAAAGGCGCTATCCTCCCGCGGTACCACTCCGCTTGGCACAAATGCCCACTCCACCCCACAGGGATCACACTAGATCGGGATACATTCGATCTCAGCATATTGGATCCTTATGCATTGGCTTCTAATGCATCCGACAGACTCGCTCCCGCATTGCCGGATCCCGATGGGTTTCCCTTATAACGGTGGGAACACCGGCACTGCCTACCACCTGCACATCCTTAACAACGAGGCTCAGAATCCTAGTACAGGCTTCAACAGGCAACTCCGAGGCGAACTTCAGCCAGGTCACCGAGGCTCTCTCTCACCGGTCAGAGCTCGCTTCTTGCTCTTTCGCCGGCTTACTCCTCCTCTTCATCGTCGATATCTCAGTCTAGGTTATGAATTTATTCTATGATAGCACCGGCGCATCGGCAACTCAATCCCCATCCCAAGTATTTTTACGCTCGAGGACGGCACTTAGATGTCCACGCCGAGAAAGGTCCTGATAAGGACACCTATTCCGAAACTGAGGGCAGCTACGCCCAAGCTGATTGCGGACATCTCCAAAAAGCGTTTCCAGAAAGGCAAGTCCTTGGCAACGGAGATATAGAAATTGAAGACCAGAATTATCAATATGCCTATCACTAACGTAAGTACAAGGCTGATGAAGTAATTCGAAACAAGCAAGAATGGTAGTATCAAAGCAATAACCGTAATCAAATAGGCTGTCCATGTATATAGTGAGGACTTAAATGCGCGACGACTGTCTGTGCCTTCTGCCTTGGTGGACAGGTATTCCGATGCTCCCATTGAAAAGGAAGCCGCAATTCCGGTAATAAGGCCTGTCAAAGCAATCAATCTTGTGTTTTGCAAGGCAAAGGTGAGTCCGGCCAAGGTTCCCGTGAGCTCGACCAAGGCATCATTTAGGCCCAGTACAATGGAACTCACATACTCAAGGCGCTCCTCCTCAATGAGGTCGAGGAGTTCGCGCTCGTGCTTGTCCTCTTCCTCCGCGATGCGCTGCATATCAGGAATTTCGAGAGCTACTTCCTGGTACACGTGTTTCGCCCGCTCTTCACCTTTCTCCATT
The DNA here is from genome assembly GCA_033809295.1 of Bacillota bacterium. Classification (GTDB taxonomy): domain Bacteria; phylum Bacillota; class SHA-98; order UBA4971; family UBA4971; genus UBA4971. The sequence continues at coordinate 6,542 of JAPXLY010000053.1, read as the reverse complement.
AGCTTAAGGCCGAAAGTCAAGCCGAAGATCCTGCTGATCCAATAGAATGCAGTTATCTTTCGCTCGTCAGGTTCTGCGTCTTCCTGAGTATATTTCTTATAGAAATTGTAATGCCGCAATTCGTCCTTGGCGATTCTTCTCAGGACATCTCTATTCCGCTCTCCTTTGATTCTTTGAGACAGTCGCGTGTAGATGTGGTATTCGGTAATTTCATTCCTTTGAAAGTCCCTGAGTTTCTTCAGCGTTTCTTGGGTAATGTCCGCTTCCATAGGGTCACCCCTCGCAAATGCTGTTCATGAAGGCAGCCTGCAAATCGTGCCACCTGTGGACCAGGCCCCAACAAGCATAGCCTTCCCGCCGACTATCGTGCAATCGCAATTCGTATGGACGATCCAGCCGATACAGCAGGTTACCACAAGCAAGAAGTAAAACGAGCCTACACTGTAATATTACCACAAGACTCGCTGTCTTGGGTGTCTTTCCGGACAACACGCCGTGCAAAGGAAACAAAGCTACTCTTCAGTCGTAGTCGTCAGACAGCCGCCATGCGCAAAACGACAACAATTGTCTTTTTGCTGCGCCCTTCCCCACCGCATTTTGCCAAGCAGCATTTTGCGTGGCGGGTCGAACACGGATCTCTTTTGACTGATCGATATTCGAGCACCCTTTGCGAAATAGTCGCCCGAGGACCGAAATGATCCGGCAAAAACCTTGTCTGTGCTCTAATTTCGATCACGATCTCGCCTTGAGGTGATCGAATCGACCACTTATCGGCTTTTGCTGCGAAAATCGAAAAAGACGTGGGAATAGTGGACAGTGGGGTCAATGTTGCTTGCAGCCTTCATCATTCACCCCTCTTTTGATGGTTCGTGCCAAAAGTGCAATCTTACCTTATGCTCTGATTTATGGATAGATCCCTCTTAATACCTGTTCTACAGTCTCAAATGAACGAGCCCCCAATTCGTCGGGAGGCAACTCCCAATACTCAGGCCGGAAGAGCTCGATTGAGACCATGTTTTCATAACCAATCTTCGCAAGGCGCTCCAATATACCTTTCAACGGGATAACACCCTCCCCGGGGAACAAGCGGTGGGCGTCTTTCAGTTGGCTTCTTTCTCTCGCCTCAGCATCATTGATGTGGAAGATGAAGATCTTGTCCCTATCCACAGCCTCTATTTCTTGTAAGCCTGAACCACCTGCATAAAAGTGGAACGTATCCAACACCAACCCGATGTTAGGCCTGTCTGTTTCACGGACAATCCTGTAGCACAGGTCAAGCGTTGATACAGAAATATGGGAAAACCCAAGGAATTCAAAGGCCAAGTCTACGTCGTACTCGGCTGCAATCGCTGAAAGCTCCCGTAATACCGTTACTGATTCGGCTATTATGTCCTGTTCAGTCGCACCTTCCGGTGTCGGGCTGGGAACCACTACTATCTTGGGACAATCCAGTTCTTTGGCTATGCTACATAAACGTTTGCATTCGGCTTTGATCCCTTCATAATCTCTGCCTTTCTTGAAGGTAATGAATTCTATAGAATTTATGCTGTAAGGTTTGACATTCGCTTCTTCAAATCGCTGCTTCAGGCTTTCCAGTGAATTATTCTCCAAATACTTGTTCAGCTTGGCAGCCCAAATCTCAAGCAGCTCGAATCCTGCCTGCTTCGCCAGGCAGATATCTGTCTCCAGGTCATAATTCATACTGGTTGCACCATTAAATCCTAATTTCATATCACCCTCTCCTTTGCGACTTTCGCTTAGCCTGAAAGGACTACGTTTGTGGGAAAAGGGTAAGCCCTTCTCTCACAAGCGTCTCAAGATATCGGAGCTCCCCCAGTTAGAATCCGATTCTCGGCAACTCGTAGACTGATTTCCATCCCGGGCTACCCGGTTCCTTAAGGAACGGTTCCATTTCTTTGGCTGTTCTCAGAGTAACTTCTTCCACAGGCGGAACCTCTCCTGGCGGGAATACTTCAAGGATTTGATCTACAACCAGAGTCAGATACTCAAGAATCGCCGCTATCGGTCTTTTCGCCTTTTCTGCCGTGGATAGGCTTGGTTTTCCTACCACACCTTCAGGAGTAGCCGCTCTCTCAATTGCCATATGGCCTTCGCCTTCGGACCAGCGGTGCGGGCGGCGGAAGGGTTCCACTGATTTGTCAAAATGCCCGTCAGGCAAGTATCCCTTGCCGTCTGCATCCACTACGATGCTCATATCCACCATACCTTCGGGGAACATCAAAAGGCCTACTGATGTTTCAGCCTCATCAGCATGGACAAAATGCGTCTCCAGGCTGTTTTTCCGGTCGACAGGATAGAAGAACTCCCTTACAGCGCGGTGCCAATCCATCACCTGGAACACACCGGGCAGGTGATACCTCTTCATGAACTCCTGCAGCGCAGCTTCGAGCATCCAGAGATGGCCATGGTTGTTGATTATGATTTGCTTGCGGAATCCGTCGTTCCATAACCCCAGCATTACGTTGATCATAGTCTCACGGACTACTTCTTCAGGCATGATGACGGTCCCCGGCATCCCTAAATGGTGGTACGGGTGTCCGCCGTAATTAAGGGGAGGAAACGCAAGATTCACAGGACGGCCCTGCTTCGCAGTGTACCTGCGCACTCCCTCTGCGATCTGAGTCACCATGAAGGTGTCCAGGCCGCTTACTGTGTGAATGCCGTGGTTCTCTGTGCAACCCACGGGGATTAACACCACATCGTTCTTCCTGCGATTCTCTATCAACTGCTTGCGGACGGTATTTTGGATGTAAGTGCCGGCCTTTCCCAGTTCCGGCTCAGACGGAATACCGTATTCCGCTAATATTGCGTCGATTTCCTCCTCCGACGCATCCCATATCTTCTTCTTCAGCCTGCCGACAGTGTTATCCTCAAAGACTATGGCAGGACACTCGGTAGTGAGCCAAATCTTATCCTTATCTGCCATTTAAGGTCTCCCCCTTTAACACTTCAAGAGGATGGCAAATGAGTCTACCCGAATAAGGGCCGCTTATTACAAGGGAGGCCATCAGACCCTTTGCCATCCGTTCCTGGATTGTGCAATCACTTTTGCCCAGGTATATATGCCAGCCACTGCAAACATCCTCCTACTTCATGACGCACGAGATCTTGCAGTCAGTACGGTTAGTGCGTAGTTCGACAATGTTCTCAGGGACTTCTTCCAGAGTAATCTTCTTAGTTATCATAGGGGTCATGTCCATACCGTCAGCCATTGATTCAATGACTCTCGGGAAAGTGCCGTGTCCGGAGTGTCCCTGCGCGCCCACGATCTGAGCTCTCCTGACCTGCAGGACCTCGCCGGTCACCGGCATCTTAGCATCAGCCCTGGCCACTACCACCACTGTGCTGTTTAGGGTGCGTCCTTCCCAAATGACCTGCTCAATTCCGGGATAGACTACTGTAGGCAACCCGGTGGCCTCCAAGAACAGGCTGGCACCCATACCGTCAGTGAGCCCCAGAACCCTCTCGGCGAAGTCTTCTTTGGTAGGATCGATTAGGTAGTCAGCGCCGAGCTTCTTACCTAGTTCAGCTCGCTCCTTCATTGGCTCTGAAAGGATTACGCGGGCAGCACCCATGCGCTTCAGAATTGCGCACGCAGCCACGCCTATCGGACCACCACCGCAAATGACGACATTATCCCCGGGACGGATTCCGCCGCCGCGCTCAATCACTGCGTTATAAGCCACAGACGTAGGCTCAACTAGGCTGCCTGCCAGGAACAGATCCTCACCTGAGTAACGCCTCTTCAGCGACTCCAGGCTCCACACTACCCGGGACGGCACCACAACGTACTTGGTGAATGCCCCGTGGATGTTAAACCCAAGCTCATCAAGTTGTTCGCAGTGGTTGGGATAGCCGTCAGCACACGGTTTACACTGGCCGCACCATAGCATCTCTTCTGCTGTGACAGGCTCTCCGGGTGTAAAGGGTTTATTCGTCCTCTTACTGATTGCTTCCGGGCCCGCCTTTACCACTACACCGGAGAACTCGTGCCCCAAAATGGCAGGGAAGCCCGTCAAACCGGGATAGAATATGTACCCGTCATCGTCAGGCTGGGCCATGTGCACGTCGCTACCGCAAATCCCGCAAGCCTTTACCTCGATTAGCACCTCTTCAGGACCGGGCTCCGGTATCTCGTGATCCAAAATCTCAATTCTCGGGTTGCGCCAGACCTTGCTCCCGGAATAGGTCTGCTTCTTGTCGATATCTTTGGCGCCAAGTTTGAACTCCGGTTTTGGATCCCAATCCCCCAATAAGGTTACGCCTTTCATCTCACCCACGGTCTCTTCATCTCCTCTTGTTCATTCTGAGTCTGTTTGGAACCGCCGGAGGTTCCGTAAACGTTTGAAATCCACAATAAAAAAACGCCCTCTTAAGGAAGAAGGCTAATTTTGAATACTATCTACACATGCAAAACTCCGAGTTTTGAGAGATTTAAGTGCAGCATGCGCCATCTTAAGCGATATTAAGCCATCAATACCGCTTACCGGTGGTGCCTTGTCATTGCGGATGCACTCTATAAACTCGTCCATCTCTGCCAAGAAAGAGTCTTCATACCTCTCAATAAAGAAATTGAGCAGGACATCCCCGCTGATAGCGTCTTCAGTATGGAGCCTGACCTCAGTCGGGGTTTTGTTGCCCACCATGATAGTCCCTTCTGAACCGTGGATTTCTATTCGCTGGTCATAACCGTAGACAGCCTTTCGGCTATTATCAATAGCGCCCATGGCTCCGCTTCTGTATTTAAGAACGACAATAGCAGTATCGATATCCCCTGCTTCTCCAATGGTAGGATCCACCAGACAATCCCCGTACGCCATTAGTTCGCTCACTTCATCGCCAAGTAAGAACCTGGCCATATCGAAGTCATGGATCATCATATCCAGGAATAAACCGCCAGAGCTCTTTACATAAGCGATTGGCGGGGGACCCGGGTCTCTGCTTGTTATGCGGACTAGATGAGGAGTTCCGATTTTACCGCTCTTGATGAGCTGCTGAGCCTTGTTGAAACTGGGGTCAAACCGCCGGTTGAAACCGACTTGCAGCTTAACTCCGGCCTCTATTACAGCAGCCAATGCCTTTTCCGTGCGGTCAATCTCCAGTGCAATGGGTTTCTCACAGAAAATATGTTTCCCTTCGGCAGCCGCTTCTTCAACAATCTCGGCATGTGTATCAGTAGGCGAACAGATCACTACTCCGTCGATGTCGTCTCTTTCAAGCAATTTACGGCAATCAGTTTCCACAACGGGGATAGCCAGTTCGTTGGCGACAGAGCGAGCAGCCTCCTCCATGATATCTGAGACTGCCGCCAGCTCGGCCCCAGGGATCCGGTATTTCAGGTTGCGAGCATGCATCCTTCCGATCCTTCCTGTGCCGATAAGCCCTAAACGTACCTTCTCCACCATGTCTCACCCCTCTCCTAATTAACTCGTTTGCCGGATAACTAAGACAGGATCTAAGAGTATCTTTCTACCGCTGGAATATCCTCCTCTTACTAATTCCATCAACGTGGAAAAAGCCAGTTTCCCCATGTCGTACTTGGGTTGGGATACAGTCGTGAGCTGAATTTCAGGCAAGGAAGCAAACTCAATATCGTCAAAGCCGACGACTGCGATGTCTTCCGGAATGTCTAACCCGTTTTCCTTGACAGCTTGGATAACTCCAAGAGCCAATAGGTCATTAGCAGCGAAGACAGCAGTCGGCCAGTTGCAGTCATCTGATTTTAGGAGCTGATTCATGATAAAATAGCCGCTGTCTCGCTTGAAACTACCGGTCTTTATCAGGGACTCGTCCAGCGCCAGTTCATTATTGCGGAAGGCCTGGGTGTAGCCTTGCAATCGTTCCCGGTTAGTTGATATGTCCTCTTGTCCGCCGATAAAGGCAATCTTTCGGTGGCCACGTTGTATCAAATACTCTACCGCCTGTTGCGCGCCGAGAATATTATCTATGATGATACAAGTGCTGTTTGTATGATTAATCGTTCTGCTGATGAAGACTGTCTTGATCCCGCTGGCAAGGACTTTCCCTAAGTGGGACACTTCTTCCGAGCTGGGGCCGATGATTAGCCCGTCGACTTGTTTCTGTATCAGAACGTCGAAGTATCGTTCCTCTCGTTGTGCATTCCAGTTGGTATTGCATAGAAAGATGGTGTATCCGGCTTCGACGGCAGCATCCTCTATTCCCCGGGCCACCTCAGGAAAGAATGGGTTTGTGATGTCGGGAATGATGAGGCCTACGGTTTTTGTCTCTTTCTTGACTAAGCCCTGGGCAATAGCATTAGGTTGGTATCCCATCTCTAAAGCGATCTTCATGATTCGCTTCTTGGTCTCGTCAGAGACTTCCGGATGGTCATTTAGCGCTCTGGAAACCGTCGCATATGAGACTCCGGCTTCCCTTGCCACATCCTTAATCGTGGGAATGACGCTCATCCTCCCCTACTCCTAGCTTTGCCGTAAACGTTTACGAATTCATTATACCAAGCAGTCTTCTGGAAATCAACAGTAAAATGGGAAAGATCACTC
>JAPXLY010000052.1:0-9821 GCA_033809295.1 Bacillota bacterium | reverse complement strand
CAGCGGTAAGCGGGGTATTATTGCTCCACTTAATATCCTTGCGGATCTTGATGACGGAGGTGTAGTAAGTGTTGCCTCCGAGTTTTTCCTGCTTTAGCTCTGAAGGCACATCTTGGGCCACAGATGGAATAAATATCAGATAAGGCTGTGCAAGCCCATATAACGAAGTATAGTACTGACTTGAGGACACAAAGTCATTCCAGACTGTTGACTGTGGTCCGGTTGCCGAAAACAGGTTGAATGTTGTCGGGTTCTCGAAGATGGACATCTCATAAAGCCCGCCGGAGCCCGCAAAACTCGGCACTGCAACGGCCGTAATTAGTATCATGATAATGAGTGTTGCCAGTAGTCCTTTCCAGGATTTCATCTAAATGTTACCTCCTTAGCACGTAGCTGATCTCATACCGGTACCGGCCTCATGGCCTCATGTAGGATCACCAATATGGGTATGCAAGTACAAGTATAAGCGCTTGATGTTTCGTTCAATTCGAACTGTATGAACTGTGTGATTTGATGGGACATACACTGGATTCAATAAAGCCTACACTACAACCTTAAGAGACTTGAGATAGACGACCGAAGCATCCCTCCTTCTGACTGCTCTCTGACTTGGACATATCTTGCTACAATCTGGATTTTGGCGCATTTAGCAGCAATAATATAGTCCTGGGAGCTTCATAAGATCTTATAATAAGATATCATAATTCACGACTGACGTCGAATATCCTTTTTTTATATCGGATGAACATGTATTTTGTCGTACTGACTGGCACGGATCCTTTGTCCGGTTCTTCCTTTGCCCACCAGAACTTGACTCAGACTTGCCCGGGATCTTCCTTGACAAACAGAGGTTCATATCTTAGAATACGATTTGCAGAGTTGCGTAATCAGATATCAACTTTCAAGTTGAGTGCGGCGTTAGCTCAGTTGGTTAGAGTGCAGCGTTGACATCGCTGAGGTCGCTGGTTCGATTCCAGCACGCCGCACCATTTGTATTCTTCGGGTTTTATTCTACGGGCGGATCCGCACGCCGAAAGAGGATTTTAGTTCAGTTGCTTACATAAATTGGGATGCAATCTTGAAATTGGGCAGGCTGTCACACAAAGGTTCAGATACCCTTCCTCATCTGTATACCGCGAATGAGCCAAGCATATAATAAACGGGGAAGGGACGTGGTCCTAAATGGAGATTATCGCCATCGGGGTCCAGGATCATGACTCGAAAGTGCGGGAAAGACTCCTCGCAAAAATCCGGACTCTCGGCGAAAAAGGCATTTATGTTAATATGACCGAGAGGTCCTCCGGACCTCTTACGTTTCTGTGCCTTGGTATCTCTGACTCAGGTCAGGGTATTCCTGCAGGCCAACGAGACATAGTACGTTACCACGTGGCCAGCGCTCTGGCAGATACCATAGTATTTGACATAGAGACGGAAATCATTGACAAGACCCTTTGCGCTCGCTATTCCTATTTCGACGAGGGAGAGCGGGAGAAGATAGGGGAATATGTATTGGATGCGCTGAACCGTAGGAGCCAGGGTGATGACCAAGGCCAAGTCCAAGCAATCACCCGGCGGAGGAATGATGTTCTGTTTACACTCCTTGATTACCTGGATACCAGCGATTGTCTGATGCTTGACGGATTTATGCGCTTTAGGCTAAAACGCTACATGGAGCAGATTGAGACAGCCGCGGATTCTGCAGTTGACGATTTCATGCTTGAGAAGGAATACAATGAATTCATAAGATTACTTAAGTACTTCGTTGATGTCCAAGAACCCAAAATAGAAGAAATCCATGTTATCTCAAAGCCTGACGGACGTTTCAGGCTCCTGGATCAAAATGGCAAGGCAGTAGACAGCGATTACCTCGAAGGTGCGCCGCTTGAACCGGGGCAAAGCGATGTTGACCACGAGGACCTGCTCATAAGCGCTCTCATTACAGTCTCCCCCAAGAGAATCATTTTACACGGTTTCCAAGGCAAGAATGCCAATGAGACAATAACTCGGGTTTTCGATACCAGAGTAACCAATTGCCCCGGGTGTCATATTTGTGAGAAGTATATTGCCAGGCTCCATGCGCCCATCGGCGGGCACAGCGATGAAAACTGACCATCCATTTCACAATCGCACATCAGCCTGAGTGTGCTTGCGCGAGACCGTTGGACTTCTCCAGTAGCTGCCAGTTTCGCCGAAGACGGCGACCGGGTTTTGCGATTCAAGCGAGCTGCGTTAACATAATGTGGGAGAGAACAACGATCTCGTTCATTAGTTTTCGCCGGTTTTCTGATTGTCTTGGGTAGTCGGTGATTGCAACGAGGGGTGTCAAAATCCGGCCACTGGCCTACGGGCCGAATTTTGTCAAGGCAGCCCGCTTGGGGCGCCGTCCCCTTAGTGCAACACCGGCCACCCCGCACGGACGGTACGCACACTTACTGGAACTGACGATCATTTAAGGTGATCTACTTAGTCTCATAATTGGAATCAGCATATCATAACATGCGCGTTGGCACGCAATAGAAGATGGCGTTTGGGCGTTTGCGGAATTCCTGGGGAGTTAGAGAAAATTCGAGAAAATCGTGACCTTGACATAGTCGAACTCCTCTTCTATAATTGCTCTAATAGCAACAACATAATGTACAAGCGATGATGAGGACGAGTAAGTGAGTTAAGCGGCTGAAAGAGAGCAAGGGTCAAAAGGCTGAAAGCCCTTGCAGGCATGCTACACTGAATACCACCTCTGAGTTTCCCGGTGAACGCACATCTCACGTTAGGCAGTCAGTAGCCGGAGACAGTTGCGCCTGTTAAAGCGCGTGTTGAGTGGATGCTAAAGGCTGAAGGCCGAAGACGGCGTCAATTGGGGTGGAACCGCGAGAAGACCCTCGTCCCTGGATATTTCCGGGGCGGGGGTTTCTTGATCATTTAGGACTCAACATGGGCTTCAACAGTTGTCGTGGCGTTTATTGTAACAGTTATGAAATATGAAACGAGGTGACGTGCAATTATGTCTATTTCAGAGAAGGACAAGGAGATTCTGAGGCATTCAACTTCTCACGTTATGGCTCAAGCGGTAAGAAGGCTTTTCCCCGAAGTAAAAATCGCCATAGGGCCTGCCATAGAAAACGGGTTCTATTACGACTTCGATAAGCCTGAACCCTTTACCCAACAGGACTTAGGCCTTATTGAAGACGAAATGCGGAAAATCGTGAAAGAAGACCTGCCTTTCGTCTGCAAGGAAGTTCCTCGGGAAGAAGCACTGAGACTCTTCAATGAAGCAGGCGAGACATATAAGGCCGAACTCATTCGGGATATGCCTGATTCTGAAGTATTGACTCTCTATCGTCAAGGTGAGTTCGTGGACCTTTGCCGTGGCCCTCATGTGGAATCTACCGGCAAAATCAAGGAGTTTAAGCTCCTGAATGTTGCAGGCGCTTACTGGCGCGGCGACGAGAAGAACAAGATGCTCCAGAGGATTTACGGGACTGCGTTCCCCACAAAGGGCGAACTTGACCACTATCTGGAGATGTTGGCGGAAGCTGAAAAGCGTGACCACAGGAGACTTGGAAAAGAGCTTGACATCTTCAGCCTTCATGAAGAAGGCGGCGCAGGTCTTGTATACTGGCACCCGAAAGGTGGTATTATCAGGAAAGTCATTGAGGATTTCTGGCGGGATGAGCACCTTAAGCGCGGCTATGACCTGGTGTTCTCGCCTCACATAGCGAAACGGGATCTTTGGGAGATTTCAGGCCATTGGGGATGGTATAGAGAGAATATGTATTCTCCCATAGACATTGACGGGGTCGAGTACCTCCTGAAGCCTATGAATTGTCCTTTCCACATTATGATGTACAAGACAAAAACCAGATCCTACAGGGATCTGCCTCTCAGGTGGGCGGAACTCGGCACTGTCTACAGATATGAGCGGTCAGGTGTTCTCCACGGAATGCTTCGAGTCAGGGGATTCACGCAGGATGATGCCCACTTGTTTATGCGCCCGGACCAGCTTGAGGATGAACTTGTGGGTGTTATTGACCTGGTGAGGTTCATGATGGAGTCATTCAGCTACAAGGAATATGATTTCGAGTTGTCAGTCCGAGATCCTCTCAACAAGGAGCAGTATGTGGGTTCAGACGACGTATGGGAGCTGGCGGAAAACGCGCTTATTTCAGCTATGAATAGGGCAGGAATCAAATTCAAGCGTATGGAAGGGGAAGCCAAATTCTACGGGCCTGCCATAGACGTGCATATTAAGGACGCGTTAGGTCGCGGATGGCAAGGTCCCACAATTCAGGTGGACTTTAACTTACCACAGCGGTTTGATATGCACTATATAGGGGAAGACAATGCTCAACATCAGCCTGTAATGGTTCATCGTACGGTTCTGGGTTCAATGGAGCGGTTTGTCGCAGGCCTCATTGAGCACTATAACGGTGCATTCCCAGTGTGGCTGGCTCCGGTCCAAGTGCGGGTAATACCCATAGCTGACCGCCACTTCGATTATGCCAAGGATGTGGAAAAGGCTTTTCGCGACGCAGATCTTCGAGTTGAAACTGATGCCAGGCCTGAGAAAGTCGGATATAAGATCCGCGAAGCTCAGGTCGAGAAAATTCCGTATATGATCATAGTCGGCGATAAGGAAATTGACGAGGAGAAGATCGCAGTGCGTTCCAGAACCCAGGGAGACCTTGGGGCTATGGGAGTGCCTGAGTTTGTCGCAAGGATCGCACGGGAGATCCGCGAAAAGATTTAGAGTGCTGCCAAAACACTGTAAGGCCCAAACACTGCAAACTGCGAGGCAAAACTGCGAGGCGTGGATTGACTGCGAATCTGGGTTGTGCTATATTAAAAAATGCAAATATGGATTTTGGACGGACATCTGAATAAATTAAAGAAGAAGCCTGCTGCTTCTCACCTTGCAGCGCTTATCTACCGCCCGGGATTTGCGTGAGTGCCTTCCACAAGCGGTTATATGGCTGCTAGCAGGGTTATGTAAGAGGGGAGCCAATATTCGGGTAAAATCCGGGCTCAAATGAGAAGCCTCTTACTGTGGTTAGTTATGAAAGCGGGCTGCATGCCCGCTTTTCATATCATATTATGATTGCAAATACTTCAGGGGGTGAGGCACAATCGCCAGAGACTTGAGAGTGAACGATGACATTCGTGCGCGTGAAATCAGGCTGATAGATGAGACAGGAGAACAACTTGGGGTTATGGTTCTTAAGGAAGGCCTGCGGATCGCAGCCGAGAAAGGCCTTGACTTAGTTGAGGTCGCGCCGAATGCAAGGCCGCCGGTTTGCCGCTTGATTGATTATGGTAAGTACAAGTATGAGCAGGCAAAACGTGAGAGGGAAACCAGAAAGAAGCAGAAGATTGTGGATATCAAGGAAGTCAGGATGACCCCGAAGATTGAGGGCCATGACTTTCAAGTAAAGGCCAGAAATGCGATTAGGTTCCTTCAAGATGGGGATAAGGTTAAGGCTACTGTGAGGTTTCGGGGCCGCGAAATCGTTCACTCAGATATAGGGCGAGCGCTGCTTCAGGACCTGGCTGAAGAAGTCAAGGATTACGGGACGGTTGAACGCGAACCCCGGGTCGAAGGAAGACATATGGTCATGATTTTGGCGCCTTTGACTTCTAAGTAGTGTTCCGTGGCGGTCCCAGCAAAGGAGAGAGACATACTGTGCCAAAGAAAAAGACGCATCGAGGCGCCGCTAAACGTTTCAAGGTTACCGGCACCGGTAAAATTGTCAGACGTAAGGCGTGTATGAGCCATAAGACAGGAAAGAAATCATCGCGGGTGAAAAGGCGCTTAAAAAGGCCGGCAGTGCTTTCACGTGGAGATGCTGCTAAGGTGAAGAAGCTTCTTGGCAACTGACACCATCTTGCAGAGCTGCAAGTGCTAAATCTGAGGGGGAATTGATATGCCTAGAACTAAAGGCGGTCCGGTTGCGAGACGCCGACGTAAGAAGGTCCTGAAGAGGGCGAAGGGATTTACCGGCGCGACGAGCAAGGTGTATCGTCGTGCCAATGAAGCAGTGATAAAATCTCTTCATTACTCTTATAGAGATAGACGTAACAAGAAAAGAGATTTTCGTAGGTTGTGGATTACAAGAATAAACGCTGCTGCGCGTATGAACGGTATGTCGTACAGCCGGTTTATTAACGGACTCCAGAAGGCCGGAGTTGACATAAATAGGAAAGTCCTGGCGGAGCTTGCCGTTAATGACCAGGAGGCTTTTTCTGAACTAGTGAAGATAGCTCGCGACAGTGTAGACAATGCCCAGTGAGGTCAAGTGAAGATCGAGATTGCGATTACCAGTCGGCGGAACGCAAGAATATTGGAGGCTCGGAAACTGAAACGGCGCCTTCACCGAGAAGAGCAGGGCCGGTTCTTGTTGGAAGGTATCCGGGGAATTGAAGATGCACTAATTACGGGCGCCAGGATTCATGAAGTCCTGATAAGCCCGTATTTATTTAGGAACCCCAGGGGATGCGCCTTACATGAAAGACTGGTTGCCGCCGGAATAGAGATCTATGGCGTTACAGAGGAAGTTTTGGAACATGTGGCAGATACAGACACTCCTCAAGGTGCAGTGGCAATTGTCGGGATTCCCGATTCAGAGCTCTGTCTTCATGGATCTCCTTTGGTTTTGTTGGCTGACGGAATCAGCGATCCCGGCAATTTGGGCACACTTATTCGGACTGCAGACGCTTTTGGGCTATCAGGTATTATTCTTAGCGGAGACGTTGTAGATCCATTTAATTCTAAGTGTGTCCGGGCAACCATGGGCAGCATACTAAGGGTGCCTCTTGTGAGTTTCAAGAAGGTCAAGGACTCAATTGAATTCCTGAAAAAGCATGAGTTTTCAATAGTGGCGGCAGACACAAAGGCTGACACGACATGCTACGATTATGATTTTTGCGGCAAATGCGGGATTCTTGTGGGAAGCGAGGCTCACGGCCTTACCAAGGAGGTTCAGAGGCTCTGCGATAGAGCGGTGAGAATTCCTATGATGGGAGACGCAGAGTCGCTTAATGCAGGAGTTGCAGGTTCCATTCTAATGTATGAAGCTTATAGGCAGAGGCGAAGTGACGAGGGCAAGGGCAGGTAAGAGGGAATGATAGGATCCGGGGGTAGCAATAAGATAAAGGGATAAAGGATGAAAAGGCAGCATGCCCGTTGCAGACAGGTGAGACGCTATGATATAATTGGTCAACAAGAGTACACGAAGCAACTCTTGAAAGGGCGTGGTTCCTGGATGTTAGGCGCTGATTTTTTTTGGAGGCTCTTTGAGTTGACCGGATCCATTACTGCGTATCTAATCTATAAGATGCTCATCACTCAGTAACTCTGCGTCTTTTTTGAAAGGAACATCTCAAATTTACTGTATTGTTGAAAAAGCGATGAAGGAGAAGAGTAGGTAAGATGAGGCCCGAAGGGAGGGCTTGCCTGAGACTGTGAGCAGGCCTGAGCCGGTCTTGCTGAAGTTCGCTTTGGAGCTACAGGCTGAAAGCCTCCGGAAGTATCAGGATGTGCAAGTAGGCTGTGTCGGGATCCTACCGTTACATAGGGGAACATGGGTTTTCCTTCGAAAGGAAGCTTGCATGTATCGTAAGAGGTCAGAAGTTGTAAAGGATGCGATTTCTGATAATGAGGGTGGTAACGCGGGGCCGCGGTCTTCGTCCCTTGAAGACTGTGGCCCTTCTCCATAACTAGGAGGAATATGTATGGATGAGAAAGCGAAGAAGTTGATATGTGAGGCAAAAAAGAACATAGAATCGGTAATGAATCTCTTGGAATTGGAAGAAATTCGTGTGAAGTACCTGGGGAAAAAGGGCGAGATAACTCAAGCCCTCCGCAGTTTGGGTGAGTACTCTGAAGATGCCAGGCCCATAGTCGGCCGCTTTCTCAATGAAGCCAGGGAGACTGTGCGCAGCATGATAGAGGCAAGGCGAGGAGAAATCACCGCTGTTGAATTGGAAAACAAGCTCAAGGCTGAAGACCTTGACATAACACTGCCCGGGAGAAGGCCTTCCATTGGCGCCAGGCATCCTGTAAGTATCGTCTATGAAGAACTGGAGCGCATTTTCGCACATCTCGGATTTGAAGTGTTGGAAGGGCCTGACGTAGAGCTGGACTACAACAACTTTGAGGCCTTGAACGTGCCCAGGAACCATCCGTCCCGTGATATTCAGGACACTTTCTACATCACAAGCGATCTTGTCCTCAGGACTCACACCACTTGCGTGGATATTCGAATCATGAAGAACCGCAAGCCGCCGATTCGAGCTATTATCCCGGGTAAGGTTTACAGGTCTGATGCGTCTGACCCATCGCACCTGCCTGTATTTCACCAGTTGGACGGGCTTGTTGTTGATGAAGGAATAACCTTCGGAGACGTAAAAGGCGTTCTGGCAAGATTTGCTCATGAGTTCTTCGGTCCGGACACTGATGTGAGGTTCAGGCCGAGTTATTTCCCATTCACCGAGCCCAGCGCTGAGATGGATGTGTCTTGCGTGATCTGTCACGGTTCCGGTTGCAGGCTCTGCAAACACACAGGCTGGCTTGAAATCCTTGGATCAGGATTGCTTCATCCAAAGGTACTTCGGGAAGTGGGCTATGATCCTGAGGGGGTTTCCGGGCTTGCTTTCGGGATGGGGATTGATAGGGTGACCATGCTGAAATACGGGATAGACGATATCCGGCTCCTTGCTGAAAACGACATGGCATTCAATCGGCAGTTCTTACATGCTCAGTAAAGGGAGGTTCCTCTAATGCTTGTCCCATATAAATGGCTATCTGAATATGTTCCCGGGCTTCCTCCTCCGGCTGATGTGGCAGAAGCGCTTACATTGAGCGGTACTGCTTGCGAGTCTTTGACCGGGGAAGGGGAGGATGCCGTATTTGATTTTGAAATAACGCACGACCGTGCTGATTGCGTGAACGTCTTTGGCATAGCTCGGGAGGCAGCCGCTGTTCTCGGCCTTGAGCTGAAACATCCTGATCTTTTCGTTAACGAAGAAGGGCCGGCAGTGGACGAGCTTGTGACAGTGAAAATCATGTCACCCGACTTATGTAGGCGCTATATCGCACGTGTGGTGACAGAGGTGACCATTGGGCCGTCGCCTGAATGGATGCAGAAGAGGCTTATCGCATGCGGGATTCGCCCTGTTAATAATGTGGTGGATATTACCAACTACGTCATGCTTGAACTGGGCCAGCCTCTTCATGCTTTTGACCTGGATCGTATCCGGCACGGCGCCATAGCCGTAAGGCGGGCACGTGACGGGGAGTCCATCGTAACAATTGACGGCGAGCTCCGTGAATTAAGTGAGGATATGTTGGTCATAGCGAATAAGGTTTCCCCCGTGGCTATTGCGGGCATAATGGGAGGAGCTGATACTGAGGTTGAGCAATCCACCACTCAGGTGCTTCTCGAGGCTGCAGCCTTTGATTCCGTCAGTGTCTGGAGGACACAACGCGCGCTCAGGATGCGGACAGAAGCGTCTATGCGGTTTTCCAGGGGCATGTGGCCTGAGAACTCCAGACTGGGCATAGACCGGGCTGCAATGCTCATGGCCAGGCTGAAAGTGGGAAAAGTCGCTGTAGGCAGGGTTGATGAGTATCCCGGACTTGAAGCGCCTATCTACATTAGGCTCCGTCCTGCCAGAGTCAACCGCTTGCTCGGGGTAACCGTACCTCAAGATGAGATGGAATTGATTCTCTTGAGACTGGGGTTCATTTTGGACGAGTGGAACCAGGATTCATGCCGTGTGCTTGTTCCTGACCACAGAATGGATGTATTGCAGGAAGAGGATCTTGT
>JAPXLY010000051.1:0-10200 GCA_033809295.1 Bacillota bacterium | reverse complement strand
GCAGAGGAATCCTATGAGGAGATAGCCGAGAAACTGGCTCACGGCGCCCGAGACTCAGAAGTCACAAGAACAGGCTGATGAACCAAATGACACAAAACAGCAAGAGAGAATACCACACCCCTGTCATGCTGGACGAAGTAGTCTGGTTAATGAATTCGAAACCAGGCGGAGTCTACATCGACTGCACCCTGGGAAGCGGAGGGCACGCCCTCGGCCTTCTGGAATTTGCAGGCGCCGGGGCTCGGATCATAGGGATAGATAGGGACCAAGACGCAATCTCAACTGCGAAGCAAGAATTGCGACACTTCAGTGATAACGTAACTTTCGTTCATGGAAAATTCAGCGACTTGCAAGATATCGTGATGAGCTTAAACGTTGCGCAGGTTGACGGAATCCTATTCGATCTCGGAGTTTCAAGTTATCAATTGGACGAGCCTGAAAGGGGCTTCTCATACATGGAGGACGGGCCACTTGACATGCGAATGAACAGGGGAAATGGGCAGTCCGCCCGAGACCTTGTGAACAACCTGCCGGCTGAAGAACTTAGAGACATACTCAAGATCTATGGCGAGGAACGCTGGGCGGTGCGTATAGCCGAATTCATAGTGAGGCGACGGGATAAGGCGCCGATAGTTACCACAGGCGAACTTGTTGATATCGTCAAAGCTGCTATCCCGGCAAGGGCCAGGAGATCCGGCCCTCATCCTGCACGTCGCACGTTTCAAGCTCTTAGGATTGCAGTAAACCGTGAGTTGGATGAATTGCGGCTGGGTTTAGATCAGGCTATAAAAATCCTTTGTCCAGGGGGAAGACTGGTAGTTATCTCTTACCACTCTTTGGAAGATAGGATTGTAAAGACGATGTTTCTTAGGATGTCCGGGTCGAAAAACCAGGACTGTCTTCGAATTCTGACTAAGAAGCCTGTTATTCCGTGTGAGGAAGAGGTTATCTCAAATCCCAGGTCCCGGAGCGCAAAGCTCAGAGCAGCAGAGAAGTTCTAAGGGAATCGGGGAGGGAATACAGATGGTACCAGCGGCAGCTAGATCGTTACCGAAATCAAAAGGAAAAATAAGGCAAGCACCGGTAAAGCAAAGAGAGACTGCCAGAAAATCAAGAAAACGCGCAGGCCTTGGAAAACGAATGTTTGGAGCTATACTTATCACCGGACTCCTCATCGGTAGTCTGGCGCTGAGAGCTCAAGTAATCGACACCGGTTATCGATTACACATTCTTGAACGAACGCTTGCGGCTACTCAGACGGAATACGATCGGCTTAGTCTATCCATAGCACAGTTGAGCTCGCTTGCCAGGGTGGAAAGAGAAGCTATGATATCTCTGGGTATGACAAAACCCAAGAAGACTGAATTCATTATGGTAGCTTCCGCAAACGATCGCCTGAATGTGGCTGAGGATTCTGACAGGACAGCATCACAGAAGTTATCAAGGGTAGTGGCGGAGGTCTCAGCTCGAACTGAAGACATCCTCATAGGCCTTATTTCGCCCTTTGTAGCCAGGTGGTTCTACGATATTCCCAGATGCGATCATCCGAGAGTCAGACCTAAATAGATATTTAAGGTAGGGAACAGCCTGTGTCTAATCACTCGAGCATTACCATGAAAAAGAGGGTAGGCTCGCTTTTTCTTATGTGGGCGGCAGTCACCCTTTTTCTCATCGGGAGACTTTTCTGGGTACAAGTCGCCAGAAATGAACATTACCGGAAGCTGGCTCTGGATCAGAGGCTCTATCCCGTTCCCGTAGACGCTCGCAGGGGGACTATCCGGGACGTCAAAGGCAGAGAACTTGCGGTGAGTGTCAGCGCTGATGCTGTGTATGCAATCCCGGCCGACATAGATGATCCGCCGGAGACTGCAAAGCAGGTTTCGAAGATACTTGGGCTTGATGTGGAGGCTGTAAGGAAGAAGCTCTCCGAACCTCTGGCTACGGTTTGGATAGACCGGAGGGTGGATCCGGAGAAAGCAGCCGCTCTCAGAAAACTCAACCTCAAAGGGATCGGGTTTGCAGAACGCGGCCAGAGGTTCTATCCAAAAGATAATCTCGCAGCCCATGTCCTGGGTATAGTGGGAATAGACAATCAAGGGCTCGAAGGGATCGAAGTTCAGTATGACTATTTCCTCCAAGGAACAAAGGGGCAGGTGAGGTCGGAACGAGATGCCACAGGGAAAGAGATCCCAGGCGGAATTACTCAGTTCATACCACCGGTAGACGGCAATGACCTGTATCTCACCATAGATGAGGTAATTCAGTATATTGTCGAGCGCGAGCTTGATAAGGGGATGGCAGAACTCAAAGCAAAGCGGGGAATGATTCTGGCCATGGATCCGATGACCGGGGCTGTGTTAGCCATGGCTTCACGGCCTGCGTACAATCCCAACCGCTATTTTGAGGAACCTGACTCCTTGCGCAGAAACCCGATAGTGTCAGACACGTATGAGCCAGGATCCACTTTCAAAATAATCACTGCCGCTGCCGCCCTCGAAGAGCGCATTGTAAGGCCTGATGACACCTTCTTCGACCCGGGATTCATTAAGGTCGCTGATAGGTACGTGCGATGTTGGCTTGCAGGAGGCCACGGGACTCAAACGTTCACTGAAGCTACTGAAAACTCGTGCAACGTCGTGTTCGCGACGTTAGGCACAAGGCTGGGGCAGGAACGATTTTACAGGTATATTCAGGCATTCGGACTTGGAAGCCCGCTGGGGATTGACTACCCGGGTGAAGCCGCAGGCCTTCTCCAACGACCGAAGAATGTCGGGCCTGTGGAACTGGCCAACATTTCGTTCGGACAAGGAATTTCCGTAACCCCGCTTCAGTTACTGTCTGCGCTTTCGGCAATTGCAAACGGCGGTACACTCATGCGCCCTCACCTTGTTTCGAAAATCGTAGACCCTGACGGGCTTATTGTCAAGGACTTCCGGGAAGACCCTATAAGACAGGTTATCAGTAAGGAGACATCGAAAGAGCTTTCTCTCATACTGGAATCGGTAATAGTCAATGGATCCGGGTTCAGGGCCAAGGTTCCCGGCTATCGTGTGGCAGGCAAGACAGGAACTGCGGAAAAGCCTGGAGCAGGCGGATACTCTGATAAGCGAGTCGCGTCTTTCCTGGGATTCGCTCCGGTTGAAGATCCGAAAATAGCCATCCTGGTAGTCTGGGATGAACCGGATGTTGGGATAAGCTACGGCGGAGTCCTGGCAGCCCCTGCCTTTCAGAGCATAGTGAAGGATGTCCTAAGGTATATGGAGATTCCGCCGAGTGTGCCGGCAGAGACAGAAGAGCGCGACTCGGAAAGTCGACAAGTGATTGTGCCAAACCTCATCAGCCGTAACCCTGATGAAGCAGCAAGACTCCTTGCAGCCGAGTTCGGCCTTAACGTGGCAACAAGAGGCACAGGCGTCAAAATCGTTCACCAGGCACCGGCAGCCGGGGCTAAGGTGCAAAGAGGCGCCACTGTCATCCTTTACTTGGATGAACCTGAATCCTATAATGTAGAGGGTGAAGTCATAGTTCCCAATGTCATAGGCAGGACCATGAAAGATGTTGCAGTTATCCTGTCGGATTTGGGCCTTCGCATGGAAGCGGAAGGGACCGGGGTGGCTAAGAGTTCGGTTCCGCAGCATGGGACGTCTGTCAAGATAGGTACAGTCGTCCAAGTGAGGTTTGAGCCTCTCTCTGTCAACCATTAGTCTAGCGCTCATGGGCTGCACCGGAGTGTGAAGACAGATAAATTCCCCGGTATTTGTCATATTGGGCAATCACCGGCGAAATAATGGTAGTAACCGCATTGATCCTTCCGCGGTGAGATGAATAGCCGATAACCGGCATGGGATAGGTGGGGCACGTGAGTGATGAGACTTAACGAACTTATAGCACATTCCAGAGTGACTCCATACAGTTGTACCGGAAATACTGAAGTGGAGATTCAGGGGGTCACATACGATTCCCGCAAGATCCGCCCTGGATATCTGTTTATATGCATACGCGGTGAGCACCATGACGGCCATGCCTACATCTCTGAAGCGGCTGCAAAAGGTGCGGTAGCCGTTGTCATAGACAGAGAAACAGAGGTTCAGGATACTCTGGGAGTTGTGAAAGTCAGCAATTCCCGAGAGGCTCTAGGCGATATTGCGGCTGCTTTCTACCATAACCCTTCAGCCTCCATGTTTTGTGTAGGGATAACAGGTACAAAGGGCAAAACCACTACAACATACCTCATCAAGAGTGTGCTGGACAAGGCAGGGATGTCCTGTGGAATCATAGGGACTCTCGGCTGCGTTTCACGGAATCTGGCCATTCCCGCCAAGCACACTACACCTGAGTCTTCAGACATCCAAGAATTCCTTGGAAAAATGCTGGCCTCTGAAGAAAAAGCCGTTGCGATGGAGGTTTCGTCCCACGCCATAGCTCTTCAAAGAATACGAGGAATCGACTTCGATGTAGGAGTCTTTACCAACATCGGCCATGATCACCTGGATTTTCATGGTTCATTCAGCGACTATCTTGCGACAAAGGCCTCTTTCTTTGAAAACCTCGAAGCTTTGTCCGGTAATCAGAGGATGAGCAAGAAAACGAGGACGTCCATTGTCAATGTAGACGACCCCAACTCTAACTCCATCCTGTCGAAGGTACACACCGAAGTCGTAACTTACGGAATTTCCAACGGTTCTGCAAAGATAACCGCGAAAGACCTTAGATTGTACGGAAGAGCTACTTCCTTCACAGCTTGCACGCCTCAAGGTAGTTTTCCCGTATCCCTCAACCTCAAGGGAATTTTCAATGTTTACAACGCCCTTGCAGCAATAGCATGCGGGCTTTCGCGAGGACTTGATCCTGATACAATAAGCTCAGGCCTTCAATCTCTCAAAGGAGTGCCCGGAAGGTTCGAATCTGTGGATGAAGGCCAACCTTTCCAAGTTGTGGTTGATTATGCTCATACGCCTGACAGCCTGGAAAACATCCTGAGAGAGGCGCGGCACTTGGGGCCCGGCAATCTGACTGTTGTGTTCGGTTGCGGAGGAGACCGGGACAGATCCAAAAGGCCGGTGATGGGAAGAATAGCAGCAGCTTTAGCGGATCGCGTGATCATCACTTCAGACAATCCCAGGACGGAAAATGCAGATGATATCTGCAAGGAAATCGAGGCGGGCCTCCTTCATGAAGGGCGGCCGCGTATAGGGTATGAAGTCATCATTGACAGGACATGTGCGATAAAAAGAGCAATCTTCTCTGCTGAAGAAGGTGATGTTTTAGTTATCGCAGGCAAAGGACATGAAACATACCAGATATTTCACGACACCACCATTCATTTTGACGATAGAGAAGTTGCAGCGAGCCTGCTGAGGGAGCGTATAAAGAATGCCTGAATTCACATTGGATGAAGTCCTTAACACGACTTCCGGGCGTACCGAAACCGTGGGAAAATACGAAGCATTCCTGGGAATTGCCACTGATTCACGGAATATCAAAGGTGGAGAGCTGTTCTTCGCCCTGGTAGGCCCGAACTTTGACGGACATGACTTCGCGCATGAGGCAGCAGCCAAAGGGGCGCGTGGTATAGTAGTGTCCCGCACAATCGAGGCCCGGGATCTGCCTTGCGGGGTATGGGTCATTCAAACTGACGACACCTTGAAGGCCTTGCAAAGGCTGGCACACTACAATAGGCAGCGTCTGGGGACTTTTGTCATTGCAGTAACCGGGAGTACAGGCAAAACCTCAACAAAGGACATGATTCACTCTATTTTCTCGCAGCGTATGGAGACTGCCAAGACTTATCAAAACCTCAACAACGAAATTGGGGTTGCCTTGACCTTGCTTGGGCTTGATGAGCATCACGAAGCATGCGTTGTTGAGCTTGCTATGAGAGCCCCGGGTGAAATTCGCGAACTTTCCGAGATTGTCCGGCCTGATGTAGGAGTCATTACAAATGTCGGAGAGAGCCACATAGAACTTTTAGGTTCTCGTGAAAACATCGCAAAAGCCAAGTCTGAACTCATTGAAGTGCTGGGAGATACCGGTGTCGCTGTGCTGAACGGCGACTGTCCCTATACTGCTAAGATGAGGGACATGGTCCAAGGCCGTTCCGTCCTTTTCGGATTGGAAGACTCAAATGAAGTCAGGGGTTCTGACCTTATGAACCTCGGAAAGAGCGGAACTCAATTCACCATCGATTACGGAAGCCGTTCCTTTGCAGCGCAGGTCCTTATCCCTGGCACGCACAATGTTTATAATGCCCTGGCAGCAGCGGCTTGTGCCCTTGTTTCAGGGCTTGATACGCGTTCCGTTATCGAAGGGCTCGCCAAGGTCGAATTGACGGTGCAGCGCATGGACATTGTAGAAGCTGCTTCCGGATTCACTGTGATTGATGACACTTACAACGCAAGCCCTTCATCGGTGAACGCAGCCCTGGATGTGCTGAAGGATATAGGGGGGACAGAAGGAAGGACAATTGCTGTCTTAGGAAACATGCTGGAACTCGGCGATATCGCTGATATTGCCCATCATGACCTGGGTAAACAAGTAATAGAGCGCTCGGTGGATGTTCTCATTACCGTAGGTGATTTAGCCTGTCTCGCAGGGCAAGAAGCTATTCGGCTGGGTAAGAGTCAGGATACGGTTTTTATGTTTCACGAGAAGAGCCGGGCTGTTGATGCTTTGATGAAGCTTGTGCGCCCGGGCGATGTAATCCTTGTTAAAGGCTCCAGATCAATGGAGATGGAGGAGATTTCCCAGGCGCTCTTGGGAAGCACTGGAGGCAGGCCTTATGTTACATGAAGCGTACTCAGCGCTACTTGCTTTCGCAATAGTACTTGCAATCGGCCCTACGGCTATCAGGCTTTTCAAGGCCCTGAAGGTCGGACAGTCCATTCGGCAAGACGGCCCTTCGACCCATCTTCGGAAGGCAGGCACGCCCACCATGGGCGGAATCATGATTTTCCTTGGCGTCTCCTTGTCCACGCTCCTCTTGGCGCCGAGGACTCTCGACGTGGCGTGGGCGCTCTTTCTTACTCTGGGATTCGGAGCAATAGGGTTGGCTGACGATTTCATCATAGTTGCGCTGGAGAGGCCTCTTGGGTTACGGGCACGGTATAAGCTTGCCTTTCAAGCCTTATTGTCAGCGCTCTTGGGACTATACGTAGCTACCTCCCCTGAGCTTGGCGCTGCCGTAGCTATTCCCTTTACTTCCTTTAAACCGGATTTGGGAATAGTCGGGTATCCGTTGTTTGCGATTTTCGTAATGATATCCATATCCAATGCAGTAAACCTCACTGACGGCCTGGACGGACTGGCAGCAGGCACATCAGGGCTGGCCTGTGTTACGTACAGCATAGTCGCAGCCGTATTAGGAAGGCACGACCTTGGCGTTTTCGCTTCTGCTCTTGCAGGTGCCTGCGTAGGTTTCGCATGGTTTAACTGCCATCCTGCAGAAGTAATAATGGGAGATACCGGTTCACTGGCTCTTGGCGCAGCACTGGGCAGCTTGGCGATTCTTACTAAGACGGAATTCCTTTTGGTTGTCATAGGCGGGGTTTTTGTCCTTGAGGCATTATCCGTGGTAATCCAGGTTACCTACTTCAGACTCAGCGGTGGCAAGAGAGTTTTCAGAATGAGTCCTATTCACCACCATTTTGAGCTGTCAGGATGGAAAGAACCTAAAGTGGTCACTCGATTTTGGATCCTTGGGTTGGTCTTTTCCGTACTTGGATTCTTGGTCTTGTTTAGATTCTAAGCGGAACAGGGCGACGAGGGAGGGTAGATGTCATGAACCGTGAGCGAAAATCCAGTGAGAATTACTCGCCGGACATAGTAATCTTCTTGCTTGCGCTTGCCCTATTGAGCATAGGAGTGGTCATGGTCTTCAGTGCCAGCTCCGTAACGGCGCGGGCAACCTATGGCGACACCTACTACTTCCTCAAGCGTCAGCTTGCATGGGCAGGATTGGGTATTCTGGCAATGGTTATTACAATGCAGATTGACTATAATGGCTGGAGGAAACTGGCCTGGCCTGCTTTCATCGTAGCCCTTCTCTTGCTCATTGCTGTCCTCCTTCCCGGGCTTGGCATGACAATTCGAGGTTCAAGAAGATGGATTGACATAGGCCCTATACCGTTCCAGCCTTCAGAGGCCGCAAAAATCGCGATGGTTCTCTTCATGGCGAATCTCCTGTCAAACCGCATCGGGAGAATACATCAATTCTCCAGGGGGTTACTGGCGCCCTTGATTTTCATAGGGATAGTATTCGGTCTGATAGTGCTCGAGCCGGACTTCGGCACTGCCGGGACTGTTGTGGCAGTTTCTCTTGTTATGCTGTTCGCCGCAGGAGCAAACATCTTTCACCTTGTGTCTTTGGCTGCGTTGGGACTTCCCGGACTTGGCGCCATGGCTATTGCAGCCCCTTATCGAGCCAGACGTTTTCTGGCGTTTCTTCATCCGTGGGAAGACCCATTAGGCTCGGGTTTTCACATTATCCAGTCACTTCTGGCGTTGGGTTCCGGCGGGCTGTTCGGTGTGGGGCTGGGGAGGAGCAGACAGAAATTTCTTTATCTACCCATGCAGCACACAGACTTTATCTTTGCTATTATCGGAGAGGAACTTGGTTTTGTGGGAGCTGCGTCAGTGCTTGTGTTGTATTTCCTTTTTGCATGGCGTGGCCTACGTATAGCCATTGCTACGCAAGACGCCTTTGGGAAGCTGCTTGCAGTCGGGATAACCAGCATGATAGTATTCCAGGCAATAGTCAACATAGGAGTCGTTTCCGGAGCCCTGCCCATAACAGGCATAACGCTGCCCCTCATCAGTTCAGGCGGGTCTTCCCTGGTAACGACATTAGCCGCCATAGGAGTGCTTCTAAACATTTCGAAGCACTCAACCTTGAGGTGAAAACAGTGAAAGTCATAATCGCCGGCGGGGGTACCGGAGGACACATATACCCCGGGATAACGATAGCAAAAACCCTTCTCGGGAGGATACCCGATGCCAAGGTTGTGTTTGTCGGTACAAGAAGGGGACTGGAAGTCGATGTCGTGCCTAAAGAAGGCTTCGAACTGCTCCTCATAGACGTCGCAGGGTTTCAGCGCAAGATATCATTGGATACACTCGCGACTTTCTACCGTGCCTTCAAAGGCGTCTTTCAGGCCAGGGCAATACTGAAAAGGTTCCGCCCTGATGTTGTGGTGGGAACAGGAGGCTATGTGTCAGGCCCCGTTGTGCTGGCTGCATGGCTCCTGGGTATACCTACCCTGATTCATGAACAGAACGCTTTGCCGGGGTACACCACGCGGATTCTTTCGCGCATAGCCAATGTCGTGGCAGTAACGTATCCCGAGTCCGCCGGGTATTTTCCTAAAAACGCAAGAACGCGTCTGACCGGAAACCCGATAAGACGTTCAATACTGGAGACAGAGAGAAATGAAGGATTGGCCGCTTTCGGACTTGATCCCCGGCACCTCACAGTCTTGATATTCGGCGGAAGCCAAGGGGCAAGGGCCATTAACAAAGTGATGGTCAAGATTCTGCCGGAAATTATGAGATCCAAAGACATTCAGGTGATATATCAAACCGGTAAGCTCGATTACGGCCGGGTCATGAAAGAATTGGAGGCCGGTTGTGCCCAGGCTTTGAGAACACCGCGTCTTACAGTAAGGGATTACATTTATCGCATGGATTATGCTATGGCTTGTTCTGACCTTGTAGTGGGCAGGGCAGGCGCCATTTCTATCGCAGAAATCACCGGGCGAGGCTTGCCGTCGATCCTCATTCCGTTGCCAAGCTCGGCTGAGGGGCATCAGGAGATGAACGCAAAGGCGCTTGAAGCTGCCGGTGCTGCCTTAGTAATTCACGAAAGAGATCTAAGCCCGGGATCTCTGCTCCGAGCCATCAACCTAATCATCGATGATGAGAGACTACGAGGTGAGATGGCAAGGCAATCCCGGAAACTGGGCCGGCCCGGGGCTGCCGACGACTTAGTGGATGTTGTTGTTTCCTTGTCAATGGGACAGGCCTAGGGGCCTAAATTTGGTGTAAGTAGCACAGGAACCCGGAACAGCATAGGATTAATATACACGGATCTACACAGTATTGTCCGGATCCTTGGAAAGCAGGGTATGGTTTGGAAGAACTTAACTTCACAAAGTCAAAGGGTAGGATACACTTTATAGGCATCGGAGGGCATGGAATGAGTTCCAT
>JAPXLY010000050.1:0-10330 GCA_033809295.1 Bacillota bacterium | reverse complement strand
ACATCTACTGCAATGATGACATTTGCACCTTGATCCTTGGCTACATTGACCGGAACTGCGTTTTTCATGCCACCATCAACGTAATAGTTACCGTTGATTAAAACCGGCGGGAAAAGGGCAGGGATAGACATGCTCGCCTGGACTCCGATGCTGACCAAACCGTCATTTAGCGCTACCTCTTCGCCTGTTCGCACATTAGTTATGACTGAATAGAATGGGATGTCCAATTGATCGAAGGTTTTGTGGTTGAGTAGTGTATCCAAATAGTGCTGTAAGCGAGTAGAATCGATGAAACCCCCTTTGGGGGGAATGGTTAGGTCCACAAGTGCAGCGGTGTCTAGGGTAGCGAGAATTTGCCGCATGTTGTCTACGGAATATCCGGCAGCATAAAGACTCGAGACGATACTGCCCATACTAGTACCCACCAAGAGATCGATGGGCACCCCATTTTCCTCTAAGGCTTGAATTAGCCCAATATGGCTAAAGCCTCGGGCTGCACCGCCCCCTAGCACTACGCCTACTTGTAGGGCTGCCTCAGAGGAAGCCGAAAAGGTGAGTATGAAAATAACTACCAATAGTATTTTGACACCAAGTCTCTTGGGCATTCATAATCCTTCCTCAATAGGCATTTTCTCTCTCACTTCGGGAAAATATCACTTTTCCCTTCCAGTTAGAAATATTTAGCGAATCTTTCGTTGGATATAGTGGAGCGCCTGGGGACTCTCCTGGTAGATTACCTTGATGCATACATAAGACACCCCTACGCCAGGGCTGTGACCGGAAAGACATTTGACATTTGTCATAATCGGCAAAATCCGTACTAAACAGTGGACTATCCTTGCTGACGACCGAATGGTAGCCAATGATATGGCCTAAAGTGGGCTATTCGCAAGCAGGAGAAGAACTGATTCTCTCCAGCCTTTTGTTTATGGTATCGATATCAAAGGCTTTCGGTTCAAAGTCCTCGCCCAACCATTCGACACTCTCGTCGTGCATTTCGGAATCGGGGTCAGCAAGCGCCTCAAGATGGGCGTAATACCCGTGAATGCCACCGCTGTCCTCGAGTGGGGCGGCTTGTCTACCTCCTGTGCATATTGGGTAGCGCATTTTTTCATCGCGGGGAAGGATTTTCTCTACGGCAATCCTATGGACCCAGTTGTCCCCGAAGTCGTAGACGTACCAAAACTTGCCGTTTGAGGCTGCATGCGCCTGGGCAATGGTCACGTCGAATTCATCAACAAGGCTTTGATTGCCCCATGCGTCATCTGAATACACCATACGGCCTATCGCCACATCACTGACATTAAACTCATGCATATGGTAGTCTTCCCAATCCATCACTGCCTGGATAATATCGTGAAGGTGGGCAAGGGTAAAGTGGCTTGGCACAAGGACTCTACGCCATATGGGCGGACGGGCGCCTTCTAAATCTATTCTCAACTGATACACAGGACCATCGGGAGTGGCAGGCGCAATGCCTTGAAACGGGTTTTCCCGGGGGGAGGTGTCGTCCTCGGGAGATGCAAATCGCTGCAAAGCCCAGAGAAACGTCTTCCCAAGATCCGGATCCACTTTGTCCAGAGCGTCTAGCACATGTTGTATGCTATTCGGGGCGTCGCTTCTAATCACAGCTTCTATGAGATCGTTCATACAGTCATAGTTTTGCGGGTCACGCAATATAGCGATGACCAACGCGGCAATCGCTTTATCAGGATTGTCGAGGTAGTCAAGGTACAGCGTTCCAAGGCTATATGCATCCTCAGGGGACTCCGAAATATGCTTCAAGGCGGAATTTGCAGCCTTAACTGCATCTTTGACACGCCCAAGCTGGACAAGGGAGATCGCGCGGCCTACATTTATGGCTGGGTGTTTCTTGTCAAGGAACGAAGCCTTCTGGAAAGCGGAAAGGGACTCTTCCCACTCCTCTATGCAAGCAAAACATCTGCCGATATATACATGCGCCATGTAGTCCTGGGGGTTAAGGTCTGTGACTTTCTTGAGGCTATCGATGGCAGCGGGATAATCCTCCATCCCAAAGAAGGCTAAACCTAAGATGCGATAGGCCATTTCGTTGCCGTCGTCGGCCTTTATTGCCATTTCGGCAGTATTGGCAGCCTCTCTATAGTCTCCCATCATTGAAAACCCGCCGGCTATATTCGTCAAAATCTCCGAATGATCAGAAGCCGTTGCTCGGGCACGCCTGAGTGCGATACCGGCGGGTTTACGCCTTCCTGACATAGCATAAAACAAGCCTGTTTGCAGCAGTTCGACGCCATCCGCGGTAATCTGCGCCAACAGCAGGTGGAGTGTATCAATGGCAGATTCTATATCTCCGCCGAAATAGAGAGTGGAAGCGAGACCAAGCAAGGTTCTGGGATCCGGTGTTTTTTGGGATCCGAGTTGGGCTTCAAATACAGACTTGGCGCGTTCCAGTTGACCACCGGCAATTAGGGAAAAAGCGTTTTGGACATTATGTTTTGTTTGCTGGTTGACCCTCTTCTTTCGTGCCATGTATCATTCTCCTAACTTGTGCATCCTATCGGATAGGCGCGAAGGCCAAGCCGACGGCATGGGTTGATATTTCGAGTCATTCCTGGGTGCCCAATACTATTTTGGGCATCAGAAACTTACGGTTTTTCTCTTAGTCAATATGTGCCGCAAGAAGTTGCCTTCTCGCTGCAACGCATCGGCTATTTCCTCGGGGCTATAAGCTAGGGCCTCAATGGGTTCCATAACCTTCGCCGCGGCTTTACCTAACACTTCCCACCGGCGCCGGCCAGCCATTTCCGTAAAATCGGGCGGAGATGACCATTAAATCAAAATCACTGTCTTTCCCAGCATTGCCCCTGGCTTGTGAACCAAATAGCAGTGCCTTTTCAACGGTGATACCTTGGGCTTCAATAGCCGCCACAAAAGCCCGAATTATTGAGTTGACGTGATCTTCCACCCCTATCCCTACTTTTGCCATGATTATAGCTTACCCATGCTAATTCGTAAAGCATACTGAGAGCATTGCACCCTAACGAAGCAATGCAAAAGAATGGCAGGGCGCTTAGCCGGAAGGATATTCGTGCTGTCAACGTTGTTGTTGGTAAGGAGAGCGTATTCAACCAACGTAAGAGACTGCCTACTATAGAGAGAGCGATTGCCAGAGACGGGGTGAAGCTGTATGGAATGGATTCCATTGCCTTCAAAGTCTGACATACGTGGATATAGGGTTACGGAAAGCTTCTGCTTGTCTTTAACAAATGATAAGCTGCGGGATATTATGTAGTGAATCATGTAATTGGGCGGTGGAGCTCAATGACAAAGTATAAGAGAAGGGTTTCAGTCATCGATCCGAAGCATGAGTATTTTGGACTGTGGGTCAAAGAAGACTCCAATACCCAACAAGATATTAGCAAATTTAGATTATTGTGGAATGCGTGTCCATTGGGGCGTATAATGGTGACAGAACGCTGAGTTCATATTGAGGGGGTGTCGATTATGTCCCGTGGTCTGACCTGGATTGTCTTAGCGATCTGTCTGGTGCTTCATACGACTCATTGCGCCGCGTCCACCGAGAACGTCAGCGAGTTTATCTCAGTTTTGGAGGAGAAGGGTTTCACAGTTCAGGAAGGCAGAGTAGGCAAGCTCAATGTTCTGGAGTTGTGCAGTGCAGGCTATGTCAACTACTGCTTCGGCAACAACGCAGGATTCCCATACGCTGTCTACATACTCCCCCCGTGTCCCGGACAAGACCCGTCACCGCTTCAGGCCCCTCCCATAGGATATGACCCTGACTCGGCAGATAACTACCCTGCCAACCTAGGCACCATCCCGGCAGGGATGACTTACAAGCTACGGCCTGATGAGGCGATTGTCCTGATAGGAACCACACCTCCTCAGGCCCGCTACTTCAGCTTCCGCAGCTATCTTGGGTTTGTCCAGAACAAGGCAGGGAAAGACTACACCGGCACGCCGACTTTCGGCGATGATGAAATCGGATGGTATCACAGGATATACTGCAGCTTGGGTGACCCGCTGAATCACTTGAATATGTGGACAAGCAATACGCCCGGAGGTGCGCCCGGGAACGCCTTCAACAGCGAGACCGTTCTCATAACCACTGCTGACAAGGGCATAAACCGGATGATGCGAGATGCGCTCACCGCAGCCGGATACAGTCCGGACATCATCAACGATGACAATATCCCCCCGGCTCTCGTCGACATGGGGCTGGAAAAGGGGAAAGACACGTTTCTGATGGTCGTAAGGGCTGCGCTGTGGGATGAACCTGAGACAGGCCGGGATTACATCGATAACCCCGGGGGCTGCCTGCGGGTGTTCCGCATAACGCCGAACACGCCCATGGACACCGAGGAGCCTTGGTCTGTGCCCGCACTCAAAGTGAGGGAGACCGGGGTGTCCGAGTATCAGATTGTCCCGAACGCTACGGCAGACCTGGAACACCTAAGGCAAGAGATAATCCGAAGACACGGCAGCCAAGAACTCAAGCAAGTGCACCTCGACACGAACATCTGGCTCCCTGAGGGGTATATAGGCATATTCCGCGATGTCGACCTTCTCGCTGAAGACAGAGATACCACATATCTCAGGACCGAGTTCTTCCAACTGGCCGGCGATGATGACTTCGTTATCGTATACGGCATAAACCACGAGGAAACCGGGAAAGCGATATACAGCAACTTCAGCTTTTACGGCGTGGATCTGCTCAACGGCATAGCCGGAACCAGCAGTCTGGAATATGCGAACTCTGCTGCCGACTACTTCCCTCCGGGTTACGAGAACGCAAAGTACTACTACGTGTACAAGATCGCAAGACGCGCCCAAGACGGTGAACCGTGCGTTGTTGTGCCGTACAGCACAGGCAATCCCTCGGGGAAGGCTTTCGGAGTCGACAACAATAAGGACGCTTTCATTGCTTTCAGAGCGTACATCGATGTGAACACCCAAGTAGGACCATCTCTCTTCGAGCTTATCTGGGATCGCGCTATTCTGTTCACCAAATCCCGCTGAAGCACTCAGCACAAATCACGGTCCTTGCCGCGGCATTTTCGTGTCGCGGTTTTCTTCTGCCCAACCTCTCTCCGAGACGGGATGCCGGTGAAATGTCCGATCCTAAGTATGAGATCATGAGACCGTTGGAGTTCTCCAGTAATCGCCAGTCACGCCGAAGACGTCGGCCCGTTTTTGTGATTCGGGCGGGCTATGTTAACATAATATGGGGGAGATCAACGGTCTCGCGGTGATCTACTTAGCTCCTTCAGCAATTCCCATCCCTTTTCGGACTTGAAAATGAGCCTAGGCGATGTCATGATACATGAGCCAACGTTATCGAGATTACCATATATCACGCTGATCTCGTCCGGTGCTGCCCGACTCAATCATGTTTGCGATAGTTTTGTGAAGAGCACCGCATGCAAAGCCCCTTATGGACCCCAATAGTCTGTTTAGCAGGATCTTATGTCTCAATGGATGACATTGATGCGTCATGCTTAAAAAAGTGATCAAGGGCCAGCGTGGCGGCTCCACGGGTTGCACTGAACTCTCCAAGCTCAGACAAGCGCATATCGATGTCAGGCCGCAACCACGGAAGGCTTCTGGCTTTTGTGCGCCTGATAAGTGAGTCCATGAGAAGCGATCCGGCTCCCTGAGCAAATCCTCCTGCAATAATAATGCGCTGTGGGTTGAGGAGATTGATAAGTGTGCTGACACCTATTGATAGGTGATCTGCGGCCTGGTCGAGTAGATTCACAGCGTACTTATCGCCTTCCCCGGCGGCTTTAATGATGCTCGGTATGAGCGTGGCATCTGCAGGGTCAGTAAAATCATCTATGGAGGTTATCACGCCATCTGCAATGTCTTCGCTTGCATGCCGAGTGAGCGCCCACCCTGAAGCTACGCTCTCAAGGCATCCATAGTTGCCGCACACACATATTTCGTCAGATCGTCCTACATATATGTGGCCCAACTCTCCACTGATTCCCCGGTAACCGGTAACCAACTTCCCATCTACCATTATTCCGGCTCCCAGTCCAACACCGATGTTCACCAACACAAAATCTGTCAGAGCTTTTCCCAAGCCGTACCGAGATTCCGACAACGCCATTGCCCGGGCGCTATCAGTAAGTATCACACTGGATAAGCCGGTGGCGTGCCTAAAGGTTTCAACAACCGGGTAATCGCGCCAGCAAGGCCAGCCTGGCACAAACAACGAAGTGCCTGATGTTTCGTCGACTATGCCTGTTACTCCGATTCCTATGCCTTTCAATAACCCACGAGGCACGTCTTGTCGTTCCACTAATTCGAGTGCCAGTGAAATTACGTTGTCAATGTCCATACGCCTTTCGGAATCCGGGCATCTCTTTCCTCGGATGGAAGAAATCACTGTACCGGCAGCATCCACTATAGCTATGCGTATATTAACAGTGCCAATGTCTATACCGATAGCATAACACGCATCTCCGTTGAGCCTATATACTGTAGGTTTCCGTCCTCCTGACGAGGCTCCTTCACCGGTTATGACCAGGCCATCCAGAACTAGGCGTTCGACTATCTCCGATATCGTCGTTTGACTCAACCCGGTTCTTTGTGAAATATGGGACCTTGTCATTTCCCCATAAGTCCTCAATGCGTTCAAGACTTTGCATTCATTTAGCACTAAAGAACGTTGCACGGGCAGTCTCCTTTCATTAAGTCTGCACGCTAAGCGAGACAACTTTAATCGAAGTCGAGAAAAGTATAATATGCCCGAGCCCAAAAGTCAATGTCTTAAAATTAATATGTGAATAGTATTTGACATATTGCATCTATTTGATTATACTTATGTTGCTCATGAGATTAAGGCAAGAATCCATGTTTGAAGTCCTACTCCGGACGCTGCTAATTCGTGTATCCTGGGACGCTGCAACGATGGATGCTCTATACTTAAGGTTTTGGAAGCCAATCTAAGGAGGAACTGAGCAATGCAAATTGACGAGGGTTTCAAGGTAACTTATGGGCACGGTATAGCTGACGAATTGGTGCAACTGGTGGATAAGCCTCTAGTAATTACCATGAGGGAAATCTGGCCGGTAGTAGAAGATCTATTTGAAGGATGCAAGTGCCAGACGCACTTTGTGGACACGCTTGAGGTGGAGGCGCTGAACAAATTGACTGACTCGCTCCAAGGAGTACACACTGTAATAGGGGCGGGCGGCGGTTCGGTAATGGACGTTGCGAAGTATGTCTCATGGCGAAATCAGATTCCCCTGTATCAAATTCCGACATGCATATCTGTAAATGCTTGTTTCACCCATATGATCGCTGTCAGAGAAGGTGGACGTGTCAGATACGTGGGTGATGCCGTCCCTCGCATGGTGTATGTGGATTACGGACTTGTGAGAAAAGCTCCTCCCGAGCTTAATCGCGCCGGCTTAGGCGATATTCTATCGTGCTATACGGGTCTGTTCGATTGGAGACTTGCTGACAGAGCCGGTATTGAACCCCAATGGGATGCTGCACTTGCATCAAGGGCAGAAGAACTGCTTAACGCGGTACGAGCCGTGGCGCCGGAGATTTGCGCTGTGTCAGAAACAGGCATTCGGACTGTCATGGAAGTACACAAGTGGGTCGGTGCCATGTGCCATGAACATGGTCATCCACGTTTTGAAGAAGGGTCAGAGCACCATTTTGCATATAACCTCGAATATGTTACGGGAAAACATATTCTACATGGGCAGTTGGTATGTCTTGGTATCTATCTGATGTC
Source organism: Bacillota bacterium (assembly GCA_033809295.1). Lineage (GTDB taxonomy): Bacteria > Bacillota > SHA-98 > UBA4971 > UBA4971 > UBA4971. The sequence goes on along the minus strand of JAPXLY010000050.1, from coordinate 2,577 downwards.
CATGTTGCAGGGGCAAGACTGGGAAGGTATTTTGAATACCATAACCGAGGCAGGTGTCGTTATTGACCCTGAGCAACTTGGTATTACGTGGAATGAGATGAGAAAAGTCTTACTGACCTTGAGAGATTACGTGGTGGCAGAGAATCTTCCTTATACAATCATTCATGAAAAACCCATAGATGACACTTTCATTAACAACGCACGAGAACGGCTAAACCAATCTAGATAGTTGCAGTTGCAGAGACTCCGATAAACAGAAATGGGGGGACGGAAATTGATAGTCGATGCGCATAACCATGTAGGTGTTCGGATTGGAAGAAGTCAAACCGGAGAAGAACTCGTAGCCAGAATGGACCGTGCCGGAGTGGACAAAGCGGTCATATTTCCATTTATCGAAAGACCAGACAACGACTTTATTGCCCAGGCTGTGTCCGAGTTTCCCAATCGGCTAATAGGGTTTGCATGTGTGAATCCATGGGCGGACAATGCTATTGATGAAATTGAGAGGGCAGTGCGCCGGCTACATCTCAAAGGGCTCAAGCTTCACCCTGTTCTTCATGGATTTGCCATGGATAATCATGGTGTAGTGGATCCGATATTCAAGAAATGCATGGAACTTGACATCCCGATCATTGCTCACGGAACAGGTGATAACCCATTTTCCATGCCTCACCAATTTGAAGAGATGGCCAGGACATTCCCGGATGTTACTCTAATCATGGCCCACGCAGGTTTCATGCAAGCAACTGATCAGGCAATTCGGACGGCAAAGCGTTGCAAGAATGTGATACTTGACATGACTGCCGCCAATTCTGTAGATGTATCGGACTCTGTGGAAGCAGTGGGTCCTGAGCGTGTACTTCTGGGTAGTGATACTCCCTTTATGGACTTGGAGGTGGAAATGCTAAAGGTCAAACTGGCGTTGCCCGACCCGGCAGCCAGAAAACTCGTGATGGGCGAAAACATCCTCAGAATACTCAGGATGCTTTAGCTGGAGGCGACATATCAGACGAGTTACGTTGCGGACAAGCCGGCACTCACATCTGATGACATAAGAAATGTCCCTACCTACACCAAAATAATCTATTGAGGAGGAAGATATAGTTGAAGACTAGAAAGTGGGTTGTTCTGAGTTGTCTGGTTGTTCTCTGTGTTCTCAGTAGTAATCTGGGACTCGCGGCATCTGCGTCCGGCGAAGATGAGTGGCTGAAAGATGTAAAATCGAGACTGGCAGGAACGCAAATAACTCTATTAGTATCATCACATCCATCTCAGCAGGCCCTCCAAAAAATGACCCCTGCATTCGAAAAAGCTACCGGGATATCGGTAAAGTGGAGCGTAATCGAAGAATCGGCGTTATATGGAAGAATCCTTATGGAGCTGACTGCTAATACCAAGAGAATCGATGCGCTGATGGTTTGCCCGGAGTATCTCTATGGGCTTGTTCAGTTGGGGGCAATTGAGCCTCTGAATGACTATGTGTCCCGTCTCCCGGACTGGTTTGGGTGGGACGACATAGTGCCGTCGTATAGGCATATGTTGACTGCGGATGACAGCAAGATCTATGGAGTGCCGTTTGCCGGTGAGAGCGGATTCCTGATGTATAGAAAAGACCTGTTTGAGCGTTATGGGAAGGAAATTCCTCAAACCTACGACGAGCTTCTTGAGCTCGCCCAGTTCTTCCATGACAAGGATCTTGACGGTGATGGGAAACCTGACCTCAGTGGAATATCTTTCCGTGGACGTAGAGGATGGGGAATGAACTGGCCATGGGCGCTTCTTACGTTTCCGTTTGGAGGTCAGTTAGTGGATCCTAAGGCAGGACAACCAATGTTCGATAGTCCCGGCACGGTTGCGGCTCTCGATTATCTGGTCAAGGCGGCTCAAGTAGCTCCTGACGGCATTGAGTCGTTCGGACACTATGAGGCATGGACAAGCATGATGACAGGCAAGTCTGCTTTGCTAATAGAATCGACTGCAGCAGCGCCACTCATGGAGGATCCTACCAAGTCGGCGGTAGTAGGCAAAGTTGGTTACGCACCCCTTCCAAAGGGGCCTGCGGGTAGCTATTCCGGAGTATGGGGCTGGGGGATAGCAATGTCATCCAACGTTGATACAAAGCAAAAGGAAGCTGTATGGGCGTTCATGACATACATGTTATCCGAGCGCATGCAGGAAGAATACCTGGACAATGGCGGTGTCGTTACGCGCACGTCCGGGCATGAAATCCTTGCTAAGCAGGGCCTCCCTTACACTGATGCGGTTATTCAGGCTCTTGCTCAGGCTAATGATCTGTCAGCCTTAGGCATGAGTGTAGTGCCGAAGATCCCGGAATGGATGGAAGTGGTTGAGCTGATGGGAACCTATGGATCCATGGCTGTTGCAGGTCAGTTGAGCGCTGAGGCGGCAGCACGGCTTACCCAACAGACTGTTGAAGAAGTTATGAAGTAGAAAGCAAGCAATGAGTACGTACTTCCTGGGCCGCAGAATAGAATCATGCGGCCCAGGGTACTCATGCGGGAAAGTTTTTCACAAGCGCTATCTGGAGGTGGCAGCATGAAGGGAACTCGACGTACT
>JAPXLY010000049.1:0-10389 GCA_033809295.1 Bacillota bacterium | reverse complement strand
CTAAGTATGAGTTCATTAGTTTTCGCTCGTTTTTCGATTGTCTTGGGTTGGCGGTGATTGCTGCGAGGGGTGTCAAAATTCGGCCACTGGCTTACGGGCCGGATTTTGTCAAGGCGACCCGCTTGGGGCGCCGTCCCCGAGTGCAACACCGGCAACCCTGCACGGTACGTACACTTTCTGGAACCGGTGATTACTTATGGTGATCTACTTAGAAGTCTGAAGTGGAATCAAGGTGGCGCCGGCTCTGCCTTGAGCGGACGGGATAGATTGAGCTTGAGACAGAGCGGCGCTTTTGCGCCGCTCTGTTGCGTGCGCCGGGCATGAATGAGGAATACCCGAACCCAAGCAAGGTTGATGGTTATGGATCTATGTATAAAGGGGGAGGACAGTGGAAAAGGGGAATATTCCTGATGTTGTTATTAGGCGCCTCCCTGTATATCTTCGGGTTCTTGAGAACCTGTGTGAGGACTCTTACGGGAATATTATTTCCTCCTTTAAGCTGGGTGAGAAGTCAGGCGTCAGTCCTGCCCAGGTCAGGAAGGACCTCGGTATTGTCGGCGCCTTCGGTAAGCAGGGGCTTGGCTATGATATAGGGAGCTTGCGCAGCAGGCTCAAACATATTCTGAATCTGGACAAGGAGATAAAGGTCGGAATTATCGGTGTAGGCAATTTGGGCCATGCGATTGCCAGGTATATAATTCAAAGGTATGACGCTGAAGAAGATTACCATCTTAAGCTGGTGGCTTTGTTTGATTCCAATCCCGGGGTAATCGGTGAACTGATCAACGGAATACCGATAGACCATATTCACCGCTTTCACGACAAGGCCCTGGAGCTTGGATTCAGGATGGTTGTCATAGCCGTTCCCGCTGAGGCAGCTCAGACAGTGATGGATCAGTGCGCCGTCGCAGGAATCGAGGCAGTTCTCAACTTTGCGCCGGTACACCTGAAAGCGCCTGAAGGAATCAGAGTTCATAATACAGATCTCAGCGTAGATCTGATGCACCTGGCTTATTACCTCTAAGGTTCGGGAGGATTATTTGAAGTCGCATCGAATATATATCGTGGTTATTTTAGGCGTACTAACAATTGCATCATGATACATTTTTCGGCTTTACGGGCACAGGACATGTCAGGTCATGGGCAAGGAGGAGTGAAATGCATAAGATTCTCAAGAAAGAAACGCTGGCGCCCAAAATCAAGCTAGTTGAAGTAGACGCTCCTGAGATATGCGCTCATGCGCATCCAGGGCAGTTTGTCGTGTTAAGGATGCATGAAAGGGGAGAACGAATCCCCTTAACAATAGCAGACAGCGATCCTACGACCGGCATTTTGACCATGGTGTTTCAGGAAGTTGGGAAAAGCACGACTGAGTTGGGCACGCTCAGGAAAGATGATTTTATTTTGGATATTGTGGGCCCCCTTGGAACTCCCAGAGAGATCGAGAAGCTGAACTGTGTCCTTTGTGTAGCAGGAGGAGTAGGGGTTGCTCCAATATACCCTGAGGCAAAGGCTTACCACAAACTCGGGACTCGAGTCATATCTCTTATAGGCGCGCAGACAAAAGACATGTTGATATTCAAAGAGAGAATGGAGCAGGCAAGTGATGAGGTTCACTACAGCACAGACGATGGAAGCTTCGGGCACAAAGGTTTTGTTACCGAAGTCCTTCATGACTTGCTGGAGAAGGGGCTTCGTCCCGATGAGGTAATAGTCATAGGGCCTCTTCTGATGATGCGCGAAGCGTCAAGAGTCACTCGGGAGTTCGGAGTAAAGACCATTGTCAGCTTGAACGCGATTATGGTGGACGGCACAGGGATGTGTGGTTCATGCCGTGTGACAATCGACGGCGAGACTAAGTTCTCTTGTGTTGAAGGTCCTGCGTTTGACGGTCATAAGGTGAATTTTGATGAATTGATAGCAAGACAGAAGCGCTTTCTGGCAGAGGAAAAGCTCGCCATGGAACATTATCTGGCCGGCGCGGGGGGATGCAAATGTCATCAAAAGTAAGAAGACAAAGACACGAAATGCCGAAACAAGCTCCGGATATTCGCATTAGGAACTTTGACGAGGTAGCGTTAGGCTACACGCCGGATTTGGCAGTGGCTGAAGCTACTCGTTGTATTGGATGTCCAAAGAAGCCTTGCGTCGCCGGGTGTCCTGTCGGTGTAGATATTCCTGAGTTCATTGCCCTGATCGCAGAAGGCGACTTCCTTGGGGCGGGAAAGAAGATTAAGGAAAAAAACAGTTTACCTGCTATGTGTGGCCGCGTATGTCCTCAGGAAAGCCAGTGCGAGGCAGTATGCACTCTGGGCAAGAAAGGTGAACCTGTGGCAATAGGAGCCCTTGAGCGTTTTTGCGCTGATTACGAAAGAGTTCACGGGGATCCCCTGGCTGAAGCGGTGCATTCTGACTTGTCTTCGGGAAAAGTCGCAGTTGTCGGTTCAGGCCCTGCGGGCTTGACGTGTGCAGCCGAGCTTAACAAGCTTGGCTACAAGGTTGTCCTGTTTGAATCATTGCATGCTACAGGTGGTGTGCTCAGGTACGGTATCCCTGAGTTTCGTCTGCCGAAAGCCATTGTTGATGAGGAGGTGGAATATGTTAGGAGTCAAGGCGTAGAAATACGCCTTAACGTGCTTGTAGGTACAACAGTTGCAGTGGATGAGCTTTTCCAACAAGGATTTGACGCCATATTCCTGGGTACAGGCGCCGGCCTGCCCTATTTCCTGGGAGTGCCCGGGGAAAACCTAAACGGCGTGTACTCAGCTAATGAATTCCTAACCAGAGCAAACCTGATGAAAGCCTACCGATTTCCGGAATATGATACTCCGATTTGGGTCGGTAAGCGTGTTGTAGTTGTAGGCGGAGGCAATGTGGCTATGGATTCCGCCCGAACCGCGCTGAGATTGCGTGCGGAAAAAGTCACAGTCGTCTACAGGCGTTCAAGAGCGGAAATGCCTGCACGAGTAGAAGAAGTGGAAAACGCGGAGGAGGAAGGAATCGAATTCATGCTCCTCTCAAACCCGGTGCGTATCCTGGAAGATGACCAAGGCTGGGTAAAGGGGATGGAGTGCATCCGGATGGAGTTGGGCGAGGCAGATGACAGCGGAAGGCGGAGGCCGATTCCTGTTCCCGGTTCAGAATTCATCCTCGATGTTGACACAGTAATATCCGCTGTCGGCACCAATCCCAACCCCCTCTTAATAAGGACCGTTTCCGGGCTTGCTCTGGGTCGGCGCGGCAACGTCATCGCTGATGAAGAGACAGGCAAGACGAACATACCTGGAATATTCGCAGGTGGCGATATTGTTACAGGCTCCGCCACTGTGATTGCAGCAATGGGCGCAGGCAAGCTGGCTGCCCATGGGATTGACGAGTATATCCGCACAAAAAACGGAAGGGGTATGTAGATATGTCAAAAGGGACTTACGGTAGAATTCCTCCTGACATCGAGATTGCACAGAGCGCAAAGCTCAAGCCTATCCTGGAAATCGCGAAAAGCATAGGACTTACTGAGGATGATCTTGAATTCTACGGTAAGTATATGGCAAAGGTTAGCTTGGAGACTATCGAAAGGCTGAAAGCACGTCCTTACGGGAAACTGATTTACACCACTGCGATAACGGCTACGCCTGCCGGTGAAGGCAAGACGTGTACGGCTGTAGGACTGGCTCAAGCTCTGGGGAAAATGGAGAAGAGTGTTATGGTTGCCCTCAGAGAGCCGTCACTTGGACCCACTTTTGGCATTAAGGGCGGAGCTGCAGGAGGCGGATACTCACAGGTGCTTCCTATGGAGGACATTAACCTCCATTTCACCGGGGACATCCACGCGGTAGGCGCGGCTCATAACCTCCTTGCAGCCATGGTGGAGAACCATATTCACCAAGGGAACGATCTCGGTATCGATCCCAGGAGAATTGCATGGCGTCGCGTTATGGATATAAGCGACAGGCAGTTGCGTAACATAGTAGTCGGCCTGGGAGGAAAGGCAAACGGCACTCCCATGGAGAGCGGATTTGACATTACCGTGGCATCGGAGATAATGGCCTGTTTCGGGTTATCTCCGTCGATAAGCACTTTGAAAGAGCGTTTTGCCAAGCTTATCGTGGGATACACGTACGATGGGAAGCCTGTCACTGCTGCTGATTTGGGAGCAGTTGGGGCTATGGCGGTCATTATGAAGGAAGCGATAAAACCGAATTTAGTCCAGACCCTGGAGGGGCAGCCTGCTTTCGTGCACTGCGGGCCTTTCGCGAATATTGCATATGGCAATAACAGCATTGTGGCTACGCAAACGGCTCTCAGGTTGGCCGACTATGCCATTACAGAAGGCGGGTTCGCTGCTGATCTCGGTGCTGAGAAGTTCTTCGACATAATATGCCGTATGAGCGACCTGAGGCCTGACGTAGTTGTGATCGTTGCGTCTGCCCGTGCCCTTAACCACCACGGCGGAGCGCCGAAGGACAAACTTGCTGAGACGAACCTGGCTGTTTTAGAGAAGGGCTGCGAGAACCTGGATAAACACATAGAGAACGTAAGGGAGAAGTTCGGCCTTCCAGTCGTTGTAGCCATTAACAGATTCCCCACTGATGATGAGGAAGAGCTGGAATTCTTGAAGAAGCATTGTGATGATTTAGGAGTTCGCGCTGCTATATCTGAAGTGGTGGGCCGTGGCGGTGAAGGCGGCCTCGAGCTGGCCAGGGAAGTCTTGGATTGCCTGGAGCAAGAGAAGCCTGACTTCAGGTTCTTGTACGAACTGGATACTCCGGTGAAGGATAAAATCGAGAAGCTGGCCAAGGAGATTTATGGAGCCAAGGGGGTCATTTACTCAGGTTCTTCAGAGCGCGACATCAGGACCATCGAAAGGCAGGGCTTAGGAGGCTTGCCGATTTGCACCGCAAAGACACAGCTTTCGCTGACTGACGATCCTGCTTTAAGAGGGGCGCCCACTGATTGGGAACTCAACGTGCGCGAGGTGCGGATATCTGCAGGGGCAGGGTTCATTGTTCCCCTTTGCGGACAAATGATGACTATGCCGGGCCTTCCCAAGCATCCTGCTGCAGAGAATGTCGACATTGACGATGAGGGTAATATTGTCGGCCTATTCTAGCGGTGATTTTGTTGTTGATTTTCCCGGCGGCGCTTATGCCGCCGGGACGTTTTGCGACTAATGGGAAGGTTCAACCGGAATGCCTGAGCAACCTCGGGGGCGCGTAAGTCGGACGCCCCTTTACGTTTTGCAGTTGTTTACAGTAGTATGGGGTCAGTTCTGCATAACCGGGTCAATTGTGGTATTATCTTATATGGATTATGAAAATTAACTTTGAAAAGGTATTCGGTTATTAGGGAGACTGTAAGATTGTCGGAAGGGGGAGTATTTGAGAACATGGCAATTAGGACTTTCAAGGGAGGAGTCCATCCCAGCTATAACAAAGATGCGACTTACGCCAAGCCGATTAGGCCGATGCCTTCGCCTGGGAAGGTGGTGATCCCCCTTCATCAGCATACCGGCGCTCCGTGCGAGCCTATTGTGAAGGTTGGGGATGAAGTCAAGGTAGGGCAAAAGATCGGGGACAGCAAGGCGCATCTTACATCTCCTATTCATGCCAGTGTGTCGGGCAAGGTAAAGGCTGTCGCAAAGCACCCGCAGTCAAGCGGTGTGGACGGGCTTTCTATCGTGATTGAGTCTGATGGCCTTGACACCCCGGATGAGACAATAAAGCCTCGGGATAACGCTGATAATCTGACTCCCGACGAGCTTATTGGAATCATTCGCGAGGCAGGTATCGTAGGCCTCGGAGGGGCTGCATTCCCTACGTATTTCAAGCTTACTCCGCCGGCAGGCAAGACCTTCGATACCCTGCTGCTTAACGGTGCAGAGTGCGAGCCCTATCTTTCCGCTGACCACAGGCTCATGGTGGAGCGCCCGGCTGACGTAGTTGCCGGCGCCAGGCTGCTTATGAAAACCATAGGGGTGGAACGCGCGGTCATAGGCATTGAGAATAACAAGCCTGACGCCATTTCGGCTTTGAGGGAAGTTGCCGAAGGGGACGACAGGATTGGGATTGTGCCTCTCGGAGTCAAGTACCCGCAAGGCGCTGAGAAACAGTTGATTTCGGCAATTCTCGGGCGCGAAGTGCCTTCAGGAGGACTACCGGTGGATGTGGGCGTAGTCGTAAACAACGTAGGCACTGCGGTTGCAGTTAAAGAGGCGGTCCTTGACGGCATGCCGCTCACAAGGCGTGTCGTTACCATAGCCGGAAGCTGTGTGAAAGAGCCAGGGAATCTCATGGTTCCCATAGGCACTCTGGTGAATGACATTATTGAGGCGTGCGGTGGGCTCCGGATCCCTCCGAAAAAGGCGATAATCGGTGGGCCTATGATGGGTATAGCGCAGTATACTACAGAGATTCCCGTGACAAAAGGCACGTCAGGAATACTGCTTCTTTCGGATAAGGAAGTTGTTTTAGATGATGTACTCCCATGCATAAGATGTGGCAAGTGCGTAGAAACGTGCCCAATGAATCTCATGCCTATTTGGATAGCAGGTTATGCGGAAGCCTCACGGTTTGATGATTCCGAGAGGCTGGGCGCACTTGACTGCATAGAGTGCGGATGTTGTAGCTTTATTTGCCCGTCACGGCGCCGATTGGTGCAAGGCATTCGGCTGGCAAAAGCTGAGATTAGGGCAAGGCGCAATGTCAAGCGTGGATAATGCTTAAATTGGACTGGGAAAGCCTTGACAAGTGGGAGTTCGGAGGGATTAGGAAATGGAAGGCGAAGGATTCATAGTATCTTCATCACCGCACCAACATACGACTGTCTCAACTCCGATGATAATGAGTGACGTTATTCTGGCGCTTATGCCTGCATGTTTTGCAGGCGTATGGTTTTTCGGATTGCAGGCGCTCAGTATGATGGCAGTATGTGTGGGGTCAGCGGTTATTACCGAGGCGGCGCTCGGGAAGATTTGCGGCAAACCTGTGACAGTGAGAGACTACAGCGCAGCGGTTACCGGCTTGTTGCTTGCTCTTGTGGTTCCCCCTGATTTGCCGCTATGGGCCGGGGCTATCGGGTCAATATTTTCCATAGCGATAGCCAAGTTTACCTTCGGAGGGCTGGGTCAGAATATATTCAACCCTGCGCTTATCGGCAGGGCGTTCCTCTTGGCTTCTTGGCCTGTGTTTATGACCAGATGGCGGTGGCCGGTTCATGAGGCAACTTGGATACCGAGGTTTGACGCCATGACCACTGCGACTCCTCTGGTTCTCATGAAGTACATGAAGATTAAGGCGCCTTACATTGACTTATTCTGGGGGCGGGTTGCGGGCTGTATCGGTGAAACCTCGGCTCTTGCTATTCTGATAGGGGCTGCGTACCTTATATATCGAGGGCATATAAACCTTAGAATTCCGCTCAGCTTCATAGGCACAGTCGCCGTGCTGACAGCGCTTTTTGGACAAGACCCGCTGTTTCACATTCTCGCAGGAGGCCTGCTTTTGGGCGCGTTTTTCATGGCTACGGACTATGTTACCAGTCCGGTGACTCCAAGAGGCCAGATAGCCTACGGGGTTGGATGCGGTTTGCTTGTGCCCTTGATACGGCTCTACGGCGGATATCCTGAAGGGGTTTGCTACGCGATTCTCATAATGAACGCTGCCACGGCTTTGGTAGAGAGATACACAATACCACGGAAGTTCGGAGAGGTGAAGAGGGTTGCGTGAAGTACTGCGGTTAGGTGTTGTGCTTCTTATAATATGCGCAGTTGCCGGCGCTGTCTTGGCAGTCGTTGACGGGATCACCCGTGACCGTATTGCGGCACAGGCAACCATTCGCCTGCAGCAGGCTCTGAGAGACGTGCTCCCGGAAGCTGAGGAGTTCCGCGACGAGACAGAGACTCTTTCCCTTGCGAAAGCTGAGGCCTCTGCCGCAGGAAACGTGCGCTTTGCCATTGCCAACAAGATGTATACAGGTTACTCCCGGGGAGAGCGTACAGGCTTTGCATTTATGTGTTTTCCGCAAGGATACGGCGGCGTCATTGAGACTGTGGTAGGTGTGTCTTCCAGTGGGAACGTCCGAGGCGTTTCTGTGATCCGGCATTCTGAGACACCCGGGCTTGGCGCAAGTGTTGCGACAAGAGAGTTTCAAATGGGATTCGTCGGGATTCCAGCGGGAACTGAGGTAAAAGTGAAGAAAGACGGAGGCGGGGTCGATGCGATTACAGGCGCCACCGTCTCTTCGAGGGCAGTTGCAAATGCAGTGAATGAAGCTCTTCAAGTGTTTGAGGTTGTAAGTGGCAAGGGGGCACTGGAAAATGAGCTTTAGGTCTGAATTCAGCAAAGGGATTATCGATGAGAATCCTACTTTTCGGATGCTTCTCGGCATGTGTCCGACTCTCGCGACGAGCCTGGCTATCTCTAATGGGATAGGCATGGGGCTTGCTGCTACGTTTGTGCTGGTGGGCTCAAACGTGATTATTTCGGCTCTCAGGAAAGTTACGCCTGAGAAGATTCGGATACCCATTTTTGTTGTGGTTATTGCGACCTTCGTAACAACAGTTGACTTGATTATGGCAGCATTCTTACCGGGCCTTCATGAAGTGCTCGGGATATTCATTCCGCTCATAGTAGTCAACTGCATCATCTTCGCAAGAGCGGAGGCTTTTGCTTTCCAGCATGGGATAATGGATTCGTTAGCTGACGGCCTGGGTATGGGGCTTGGATGGACCTTGGCTCTGTGCGGACTGAGTGCGATAAGAGAGTTGCTCGGCACAGGGACTATCTTGGCTATTCCTGATTTCGGGTTCGCGGGGATCCGCATTTTTGACCAGAGCTTGGCTGCAGTCATGGTAATCCTTCCACCCGGTGGGTTTATCACCCTGGGGCTCTTAATAGGCTTGCTGAACTGGGTGGCGAGTAGGAGCAAAAAGAGGGCACAGGAGGGATAGCATATGGGGAAGTTGCTTGTTATATTCTTCGGCGGGGTGCTCCTGAATAACTTCATCTTGTCAAGATTCCTCGGGATATGTCCGTTTATCGGGATATCCCAGCGAGTTGAGACTGCTGCCGGAATGAGCGCAGCCGTGATTTTCGTCATGGGCCTTGCCTCGGTAGTTACATGGTTCTTTCGTCATATGATCCTTGTCCCACTGGGGCTTGAATACCTTCAAACGATAGGTTTTATCCTTATTATCGCAGCTTTAGTCCAACTGGTGGAGATGGTGATACAGAAGACGAGCCCGCCGCTGTATCAAGCTTTGGGTATCTATCTTCCGTTGATTACGACGAACTGTGCAGTTCTCGGAGTAACGATCTTGAACGTGTCGGAAAGCTATAACCTGCTGGAGGCTGCTGTCAACGGCGTGGCAGGAGCATCAGGATTCGCGCTTGCGATATTGCTGTTTGCTGCCATTCGCGAGCGAATGGAACTCAGCGAGATCCCGGAATCTCTAAAGGGCTTTCCCATAGCACTCATAACTGCCGGACTCATGTCCATGGCGTTTCTGGGTTTCGCCGGTTTCAGGTTACAAGCCTTATTCGGAGTGATGTAGGCGGCGATGAGAGGTGATATTAGATGGAAGTTGCACCTGCAGTATTAGTTCTGGGGTTGGCCGGGGCGGTCTTCGGACTCGTTCTTGCTGTCGCAGCAAGGAAATTCCATGTGGAACAGGATCCGAGGCAGGATGAAATAGCCGGGCTCCTGCCGGGGGCTAATTGTGGCGCATGCGGATTTCCCGGGTGTTCAGGTTTGGCTGCCTCTATAGTAGCAGGGGATGCTCCTGTCAATGCATGTCCTGTCTCCGGCAGCGACACTGCGTCTCGGATTGCTGCCATTATGGGAGTTGAGCCTGTTACAGAGACCGGGAAGAAGGTTGCCAGGGTTTTTTGCCAGGGCACTGATGAGAAATGCAAGCCCAGGTATGTTTATGACGGACTTCGCCAATGTAAGGCTCAGAATATGGTTGCAGGCGGCGCAAAGTCATGCGTGTACGGATGTCTCGGCTTGGGATCCTGTGTTGACGTATGCAAGTTCGACGCTATTCATATGGGGCCTTCCGGGCTGCCAATTGTAGATGAGGAAAAATGCACGTCATGTGGCATGTGCGTTGACGCATGCCCCAGGGGAATAATCCGGCTTATGCCCATGTCACAGCAGGTTACGGTGCTTTGTTGCTCAAAGGCCAGAGGCGCTGAAGTCAGGAAGACATGTAAGATTGGATGTATAGGGTGCGGAATATGTGCCAAAGCGTGTCCGAAAGGTGCTATTACCCTTCAGGATAATCTTGCCGCAATCAACGGTGATGAGTGTGACGCCTGCGGCATCTGTGTTGAGAAATGCCCGACAAAGTGCATTGTAATGAGGGATAATGCTACTCTCGTAGATGAAGCC
>JAPXLY010000048.1:0-10505 GCA_033809295.1 Bacillota bacterium | reverse complement strand
CCACAGGCAGTCGAAGATACGCGTTTCTTTGGGCCCTCTTAGCAGGTATTGCCGAGCCTCTCGGGGCAGCATTGACTGCGCTTGCCATGGTACCCAACCTTAACGGAACAGTCATCAATACTATGCTTTCGGTAGTAGCAGGCATAATGGTTTTCATCTCTCTGGACGAGTTGATACCTGTTTCGCGTTCATTTGGAGAAGATCACCTTAGCATAATAGGTATCATCATGGGTATGGCAGTTATGGCAGCAAGCACGTTGATCTTCTGAAAAGCGCGAAATCTGTGGTCGACAGACATACCCTATGTAGAGGAATAACCCTACCTGTGAAGAATCTACTTGCAGGAACCAAGAGGGTAGCATAAGCAGAATCCAATGAACTGAACAGAGGGGGCATCAGGTAGTGCCGAGTCTATCCTTGACCACTGACCGACTGGTGTTGCGCGATTTCAAGATGTCAGATTTGCCCGGAGTCCACAAGTACGCCTCTGACCCTGAAGTTGTCAGGTTCATGGAGTGGGGACCGAACACTATCGACGAGAGCAGAGAGTTTATTCGCATGGCCATCAGACTTCAGCAGGACAGCCCGCGCAGGCACTTTGATCTCGCAATAGTCAAAAGGGCCGAAAATTGTCTCATCGGAAGCTGCGGCCTTTATGTGACAAGTCCGTACAACCACGAAGCATTTATCGGCTATTGCCTGAGCAGGGATTCATGGGGACAGGGGTATGCTACGGAAGCAGCGAAGAGGCTCCTTTCCTTTGGATTTACGCAGCTAAAGCTACATAGGATATTTGCCACGTGTGACCCGCTCAACCTGGCGTCAGCCAAAGTCCTTGAAAAATGCGGCATGCAGTTTGAAGGACGGCTTCGGGAGAATAAGTTGATAGGTCAAAAGTGGCGAGACTCTGTCGTGTACGCTATCTTGGAACATCAATGGAACCCCAAATAACCGGAAATGATATCATTTGATCAACCGGTATACGAAAGGAGGCACCGTAGATGCAGTTAGAATTGCTAACCGCTGAGGCCAAGGACGCTCTTAGTGGATTACTGGCTGTAACCGGCTTAGAGCCTGGCATGATCATCGTCATAGGATGCAGCACCAGCGAGGTTGCGGGTAAGAAAATCGGATCAGCGTCCAACATGGACATAGCAGAGGCCATAATGGCCGGGCTACTGCCTGTGGCACAAGAACATGGCTTACATCTGGCTATTCAGTGCTGCGAACACTTGAACCGCGCCTTGGTAGTAGAGAAGAAATGCAAAGACCGGTACGGATTTGAGGAAGTCACGGTGATACCCCATCAGAGCGCCGGTGGAGCACTGGCAGCGGTAGCTATGAGACAATTTCAAGACCCCGTTGTAGTAGAGACTGTCTTTGCCCATGCAGGAATGGACATAGGGGATACGCTAATAGGCATGCACCTTAAGAAAGTTGCTGTCCCTGTACGCCTTGACACGATTTCCATCGGTTATGCCCGTCTCACCTTCGCCCGGACCCGTCCGAAGCTTATCGGCGGCGCACGTGCCAAGTATCCATCATAGCTTGCCTAAGACCCCAGACACCGGCCACCGTATTACATAATAATGTATAATTTTCTGTTATATCCATATTGTGTAGAGGATTCTCAATATTGGTGCTGAATAAGTATTAATACTGGATCGGCAACAAGGACAAAGCCTTGGCGGCCTTGGCGTAGGCAACGTTTTGGTTAGGCCAAAGGACGCCAAAGAGCAGGATGCGTCTTGGGAGCAAAGCTGTAGATCCAATCCGTTTGAGTACAGGGGGTGAGGCGAAGAACCGATACACAAACGAAGTAGATGTTCGCCGGACGAGAAGCCCGAGAAGAATATTGTCATCAGACATGAGGAGGTAGTGAGCAGTGAGAAGACTCCTTTCAAGCGTTGTCGTGGCTCTCATCCTAATCTCACTGGGTGCAGCCGTGCAATCTGCAGCGCCTGAGCCTATCATCATCGGCTGCAACCTGGAGATGACGGGACAAGTCGCCGCCTATGGTCAAGCAGCATGGGAAGGCATCCAGATTATCTCGCAAATCGTAAAGCCTGAAGTATTGGGAAGGCCTGTCGATTTTAGTGTGCTGGACAACAAGTCTGACAAGATAGACACAGCCAACGCATCATCCCGACTCATAGAGAGAGACAAGGTTGTTGCGATCATCGGACCCATGATCAGCGGAAGCATGCTTGCCGCAGGTGAAGTCTGTGAGAAGAAAGAAGTCCCCATCATAGGGCCTACCACAACCAACCCACTGACAACTCAAGGAAAGAAATACGTGTTCCGAGCTTGCTTTATTGACCCGTTCCAGGCCACTATAGCCGCAACGTACTGCTATCGCGACCTGAATGCCAGGACTGCCGCGATTCTGTCTGACATATCAAACGACTATTGCGTTGCCCTGGGCAATTTCTTCAAGCAAGAGTTTGAAAGGCTCGGAGGCAACGTCGTATCCCTCACGTACTGCAAAGCAGGAGACCAGGACTACAGCGCCCAGCTAACTGATATCAAAACGAAGAACCCTGATATCATCTACATACCCAACTACTACACTGAAGCTGCGCTGGCTGTAGTGCAAGCCAGAGACCTCGGCCTTAAGCAACCTGTTTTCGGAGCAGACGGCATTGCAACTGAGGAATTCCTTTCTATCGGCGGGAAAGCAGTTGAAGGCGTCATGCACACAACATTCTGGCACGAGAAAGCAGCGGAATCAGAGCTCTCCAAAAAGTACGTTGAACTATATAGAGCAAAGTACGGGGCAGACGATGAGGTCAACGTATTCGGCGCCCTGGCAGCCGACTGCTATTTGATAGTGTTGGATGCGATAAAGCGGGCCGGGTCAACGGATCCCAAGAAAATCGCGGAAGCCATAGAAGCCACAAAGGACCTCCCGGTCGTTACAGGCTTAGTCACCATTGAAAACGGAGACGCCATCAAGCCTGTGGTATTCAGAGAGGTCAAAAACGGCAAGTGGGATTACAAGACCATGGTTTATCCATAATCAATAATCACCCTGGAAGTCGTCTGATTCCGGGAGGGGGCGGGCAAACGCAGCGCCGCGTCGCTACGCTTTGCCCCTCTCCCTTCAGGACTTCCAATGCTAACTGAATTGGTCCTATCGGCTTCAAAAGGAGTAGATATGAATGAGCCTTGAGACTTTCATCCAGCAATTAGCAAACGGAATCTCCCTGGGTAGTCTCTATGCCCTTATCGCAATCGGATATACCATGGTCTACGGCATATTGCGCCTGATAAACTTCGCGCACAGCGACATTTTCATGGTTGGCGCATACTTTGCGTTCTTTCTGATTGCAGTGTTCCAATTGCCATGGTTACTGTCAGCAATACTGGCAATCGCACTTACAGCTTGCGTAGGTATGAGCATAGACAGAATTGCTTACCGGCCGGTTAGGAACGCACCGAGAATATCAGCCTTAATAACCGCTGTCGGAGTCTCATTTTTCTTGGAGAACCTCGGCTTGGTGACGGTAGGCGCCCGTCCGAAACCGTTCCGACGGCCGGAACTCATGTCCAGGGTTGTCAGAATCGGGCCGGCAGCCATATCCGGGGTTTCCATATGGGTGCCAATCCTCAGTATAGGCCTGGTTGCCGTCCTCTTGTACATCATCTACCGCACGAAACTAGGTATGGCAATGAGATCCGTCGCCACGGATATTGACACCACAAGGTTGATGGGTGTAAACGTTGATACAGTAATATCATACACATTTGCCATAGGCTCAGCGCTTGCTGCAGCAGGAGGCATTATGTGGGCATGCAAATATCCCCAGATTAACCCGCTCATGGGGATCTACCCCGGATGGAAGGCATTTACGGCAGCCGTAATCGGCGGTATAGGCAATATCACAGGCGCCATGATCGGCGGATTTCTCATCGGACTCATAGAAATTATGGCTGTAGCTGTATTCCCCGCTCTTTCAGGCTATCGTGACGGCATGATATTCGCCTTGCTCCTTGTCTTCCTGCTTGTAAGGCCTACCGGCATCCTCGGTGAGACTTTAAAGGAGAAGGTGTGAAACTATGCGAAAACATCTGTACGCTGCTTGCACAAAATACCTTAACACCCTCCTAACCTTGTTTCTCATAGGTATCCTGTTTCTTGTACTGAAGTGGGCAGACACGCGCCTGGACGACTTCACCCTCAGAATACTGCGTACAGGGGCAGTCTACATAGTCGCTGCAGTATCGTATAACCTCATTAACGGTATAACAGGACAATTCTCCCTTGGCCCCAATGGTTTCATGGCGCTTGGCGGATACACCGTAGCCCTCTTGATGCTGCCGCTTCCACAAAAGGAGTTTGTGTGGTTCTTGCAGCCACTTATTTGGCCGCTTAACTCGTTTTCTTTTCCAGGCACTTGGCCATTTTTCGGCCTGGCTCTAATCCTGGGCGGCCTGATGGGAGCCCTCGGCGCATTTATTGTGGGGATTCCGTCCTTCCGGCTACGCGGCGACTACCTGGCAATAGCTACATTCGGGTTTGGGGAAATAATCTTCGTGCTTGCAAATAACCTCATCCCCCTCACCAATGGACCGCTTGGGATGAAAGGCATCCCGGAGCTGGCTGATGTGTATTGGTGCTTTGGCTGGGCAGTCATCGCCACACTTGTAGTCAAGAACATCGCCAATTCCAGTTACGGCCGGGCCATGAAGGCGGTACGGGATGATGAAGTTGCAGCGGAAGCCATGGGAATCAACATTTTCCAAACGAAGATGCTGGCTTTCATCGTAAGCGGGTTTTTTGCAGGTGTGGCAGGAGGGCTTCTTGTGCCGCTAATCACGACAATATCCCCGACTCTCTTCACTTTCACGATGACATTCAATTTGCTAATCATTATCGTTCTGGGAGGCCTGGGGAGTATCACAGGATCAGTGATTACGGCTTTTAGCTTCGCAATCGCTTCAGAACTCCTGCGTGCGGTTGAAGCCCCAATGAATATCGGGCCTATCCATATCCCTGGAATAGCAGGAATGCGCATGGTTGTATTCTCCGCTCTCCTCGTGTTGCTCATGATTTTCTACAGGCGTGGCATATTCGGGCAGTTCGAATTGTCCTGGGATTGGATCCGGTCAATAGCCGGTAAAGTTGCCAACAAGGAGGTGCGCAAAAAGTGGACACGGGAGGACATATCGTCCTAAAACTCAACAATCTGACCATCAAGTTCGGAGGTCTTGTAGCGGTCAATAACTTCAATCTTGAAATTGAGAAAGGGGAACTCGTAGGCCTCATAGGGCCAAACGGCGCAGGGAAGACAACAGTATTCAACATAGTCACAGGACAGTATGAGCCTACTGAAGGCAGAGTTTTCTTTCACGACCAGGACATTACCGGCTGGCGTCCGCATCTCATAGCCGCTGCCGGCATTGCCAGGACATTTCAAAATGTCCGATTGTTCACAAACTTGACTGTGCTGGACAATGTCCTCGTGTCGCAGCACCTAAGGCTAAAGTCGCATTTCTTGTCTGCTGCATTCCGTTTGCCTGCCTATTCCAACGAAGAGCGCAAGGTGCGAGCTAAAGCCATCGAGCTTCTGGAAAGACTGGAGCTTGTGCCCTTTGCCCAGGAGCTTGCAGGCAGTCTCCCGTACGGACAGCAGCGCAGGCTGGAAATGGCGCGGGCCCTGGCAACCAACCCAAGGCTCCTACTGCTGGATGAGCCGGCTGCCGGGATGAATCCGGAAGAGACCGCCAGGCTCATGAAGTTCATTTGCAGGATCCGTGATGAGTTTGATCTCACCATATTCCTGATAGAACACGACATGAAGCTTGTGATGGGTATCTGCGAGCGAATACGGGTTATTGACTACGGCATATCCATTGCTGAAGGCATGCCTGACGAGATTAAGAGAGATCCCAAAGTAATAGCTGCTTACTTAGGAGAAGGAGGAGAGTAGGATGCTGAAGATTAGAGATCTTCACGTATACTACGGCGGTATACATGCACTAAAAGGGATATCTCTTGATGTGCCTGAGGGGCAAATTGCCACGTTAATCGGAGCAAACGGCGCCGGGAAAAGCACTACATTGAGGGCAATCACAGGCCTTGTCAGAGCGAGACGAGGATCCATCGAATTGGAAGGACGCAATATTACGCAATGGCCTGCCCATGAGATTGTCCGCAACGGAGTGGCAATGGCGCCGGAAGGCAGGAAGATATTCCGCAACCTTACAGTCATGGAAAACCTGTTGATGGGCGCTTATCCACGCAAGGACACGGCAGGAATTAAGAGAGATCTGGACTGGGTTACATCGCTTTTCCCCAGGCTGGAGGAGAGATTCGCACAAAAGGGAGGCACCTTATCCGGAGGCGAACAGCAGATGCTGGCAGTGGGAAGGGCGCTTATGTCCAAACCGAAGCTCCTCTGCCTCGACGAACCATCGCTGGGCCTGGCGCCGGTATTGATGGCTGAAGTCTATCGAGGGCTTGCTAAGATACACAGCGAGGGATGCACTGTCCTTCTGATTGAACAGAACGCAAAAGCTGCCCTTAAACTTGCCGATTACGGGTACGTTATGGAAACCGGAGTCATAGTCTTGGAAGGAAAAGGCAGAGGCCTCCTGGAGAATGAGGATGTCCGCAAGGCCTATCTGGGTGAGTGAAGTTGCGAGTTCCGAATAGTCCGGATGACTCGTGCGACTGAGAAAACAACTGCAACCAGAAGAATAAGGCCGATGATGACATACCTGACGGGAACCATTCTTGACATGATAAGATTAGTGAGCCCCCCTGCCCCAAAAGCAGCAATAAGCATTATCAAGGCCGACTTCAGCATGTCCAAGGGTCCGAGTTCTCGAAGGAGCACAACGAATGTAGCTGCACAGGGAAAGTAAGCAGAGAGCACTATTACCGCTACCACCAACTCCCTTACGGAAAGCCCAAGTGGGCTTAGCATTCCTACTGCCACGTCCTTCCGCAAGAAGCCCATAAGCAGAGCAACGATTGCTTCAGGCGGCAAACCCAGGAGCCCGCTGAGAAGCGGAGCGAAGATCCGGCTTAATGCGTTAATAATGCCGGATACATGCAAAATGTTCACAAAGAGCACGCCTAAGCATACATAAGGGATAGCATCAGCTAAGAAAACACGAATTCGCATCCACACTTTCTTCCCCAGAATCTCAGGGTGCGGTAGCCTGTATGGGGGAATCTCCATGAGCAGAGGAGGGCTTGAACCCGGCAGAATAGCGTTGAGCACGAAGCCTATGATAAGCCATAAAACGAAAAGGACCCCATATATTATGGCAAGATAACGCCATCCATACCTGCCTATGAGTCCGACCACCATGGCAGTCTGTGCCATGCATGGGATGCCGATCGAGAGCATGGTCGCGCATATGAACTTCTCACGCCTGCTCTCAAGAATCCTCGTAGCCAGTGCAGCAGGGACATTACATCCAAAACCCAAGACCATTGGGACTATAGCGTACCCGTGCATGCCCAGCACATGCATGAGGTTATCCACAAGCACTGCGAGCCTTGGCAAGTACCCGACATCTTCCAATATGCCGAGAGCGACATAAAATGCAAACACATAAGGCAACACCATGGCAATGGGAACATAAAGACCTGTGGTAAGGAGGCCCATGGACGCCTCGAAATCTATTTGACCGTTGACCAAGTGCCCAATAAGCAGGTCATGGAAAAATCCCCCTGAACCCAAAGCTACCCCCAATTGGGTTACAATGGGCCTTGCAATTCCTTCGAAAACGGGATCAAAGATGTAGTTTATCAAGCCTTCACCGATTAATCCCACTGTTTTGAAGGATATGTACATAACAAGCACAGCTATTATCAACCCGGTGACAGGTTGAATACTTGCATCTTCCAGTCTGTCAATGAAAGTATGATGCCTGTGAGAAATGGTTTGGACTTCTGTTACGATCCTGCCTATCTCACACCAGCGTTCATCTGCCGAGAGTTGACAGGCCGCACCCGGGAATAGCGCAGGCGAATCAGTCGTATGCCGGTCCCTGCGCCACCGGCAGCCTGCATCTTCCGTGATTTCGGAAATCCTGTCCATGAGAATACCAATGCCTTCACCTGTCAATGCACTGGTGGGCACGACAGGTACACCTAGGATGTTTTGGAGCCTGTCCACATCAATACTTATGCCTTTGTGTCTTGCCTCATCCCAAAGGTTAAGCGCCACCACCACAGGAATGTCTCTTTCCAATAGCTGAAGAGTCAGATAGAGGTTACGCTCGAGGTGCGTGGAATCCACTACGTTAACTATGATATCCCCTTCATCCAACATACTCTCCAGCATACTTACGGCTACTTCTTCAGCCTTACAAGTAGGCTCGAGACTGTATGTCCCGGGGACATCTATGACCTCTCGAATCTCACCTGTTCGGAGCACAGTGGATCCTTTTGTGAACTCCACCGTCGTTCCGCTGTAGTTTGATATGATAACCTGAGTGCCGGTAAGACGGGAAAACACAGCGCTCTTGCCGACATTCGGATTCCCGATTAGTAATACTCTCACGCCTTGACGCTCCTTTGCGTGTCGTTACTTTCGTCAGACGATCTTTTAGGCCGGTCATTAATGGTCTCCACAAGGATTTTCGATGCCATGCCATGGCCTATGGCAATTTGCGTGCCGTGCGCTTCCACAGTAACAGGGCCTCTCATGAACATCTCACTTCTCTTGATGATGTTGGTTCCCGGCCGTATTCCCAGCGCTTCCAGGCGTGATGCAAGTCCGTGGCCACCGAGGATATCAACTACGCACACCGATTCCCCTGCGTTTACACTTACTAAAGGTATTACCGTGGCTCTTTCCATAATGGCGCCTCCTTCTCAGATGCGGCAACCGAGCAGTTCAATTGATAATGATTATCAATAATATGTTACGCCTGTTGTGCCCTTGTGTCAACTGCTTACACCAAGACTGATTGCACCAAGCTTGATTAAACCGAATTTTCGACCACAGAACGGGCTTTGGGTGGTCGAATTCCCACCACCTGAGGCATGCCTAGGAGAAACCTGTCTTAGTTTCCACCACCGATCATGTTGCCGTCAGCAACCTATTTTGCGGGATTAGCCCGGTGATCGATGGGAACGAAAGCCTGAAACGAAAACCGATCATGCAATCACTGCAAAGACTAAGGCAACCAGCACGCCTGCAGTCGACGCCATGGCCACGAACTGCGAGACGCGCCCAAAATCGGCCTTGAAGTGTCCTACTGTAATGGGGAAGCAAAGGTGCGCAGGGGAAATCATGAGGCCGGCATGGCCGCTGATTACAGCGAGAGGAATGAGTCTGAGGCCTAAATCGGCAATGCCTCCCGATGCCCTGAGACCGGCGATGACCGGCATAGCAACGCCTGCAGTAGCTGCTCCGTGACCGGTGAGAAGCGCTACTAAGAATGGCATGGCAAAGGCTACAGTCACTTTTGAGACTCCAAGGATTTCAAAGGACTCTGCCAGCCCTTGCACAGCGCCTGAAGCCTCCAGCACGCCTTTGAAAGCCATGACACCGCATATCATAGGAATAATGCTGCCGGTCACCGCTCTCTTAAGATGCTGCACAAGATTGCTTGCCGGAACTCGAGTAAAAAGGACGGTGATAAGGATTACGATGCCAATAGCGATGGCTACGTCAAGTCTCATTACTACAGTCGCAAAGACCACGGACGTAATTGGCGCTAACCCCCTCATTAGAGAAATCCAATCTGACAGTCCGGGAGCATGGTTTTCCGAAACCTCGGGGTTTGCATTGGGACACCCGCGAAACGCGACAACTGCGCCAGATACAATCACAATGAGAAAATAAGGAAACATCACACTAACGTATCTCCACATGGGCAAGCCGAGGACTTGGGAAGTGATTATCGTCACAGGATAGATGGGGATTATCAGTTCCATGGGATGTCTGAACCAGTAATTTATGAAACTCTTCTTCTCAGGTGAAAGAGGTAGATCCGTTGTGATTTCGTCCACAAGGGGGGCGGAGAACAAAGCGCCTCCCGCAGACGGCAAAAGACCTATGAACATGGGCAAGAGAGCAGCCACCAACCGTTGATCCCGTAATATGACGCGAAGGGAACCTGTCATATCTTTAAGAAAACCGGCTTCCCGCAGGATGCCTTCAAGCACCATCACCAGTGTCAGAGAAGCGATGATCTTCAAGGAATCAACTTCCAAGACTGATGTCACCATTTCCGAAACAATATCCAGAGGTTTCATGTGAAACATCAGCCCTAGGAGCACCGATGAGACTAACATAGCAATACCTAAGTTAATATGCTTGCGAAGAGCAATAACCAAAAGAAAGGCCACTATCAATACTTTAATCAATGAAGACATGCCTATCCATGACTCCTTCGGTGTCCCTATGTAATATGTAGTTAGAGTACCAAAAGGCAGGACCGGACTCTGCTTCTGCCCCAAGCACGGCCGCCGGTCCTGCCGCATACCTGTATCCTATTTCTTTTTAGTCAAATCATGGACCCTAAGGTTCAGTATA
>JAPXLY010000047.1:0-10744 GCA_033809295.1 Bacillota bacterium | reverse complement strand
AAAGATCTGAAAGAGCTTGACCTGGAGGAGGCCAGACAGGAGATTCGCAAGGCGCAGAATGCGATAAAATCCTCAACCGGCATTCTTCCGAAATGGTTCCGCCCTCCTTATGGGAGCTACAACGACGATATTCGCGCGATTGCAAAGGAAGAAGGCGCATCTATCGTCCTGTGGAATCTTACGCCGGATGATTGGAAGAATCCCGGTGAAGCTATAATCAGAAAACGCGTTACGTCCTCAGTGAAGGACGGTTCCATCGTGCTACTCCATGTCAGAGAGCAGACGTTGAGTGCGCTTCCCCGTCTTATCGAGGAGCTTACCGACATGGGGTATGAACTGGTAGGGCTTTCAAGGATTTTGTGATCCTGTAGCTACATAAATGAGCGGTCCTGTCATGCGGAACCGGCGCAATCCACGACTAGGTTGTGTCAGGCTCCTTTTACCCAGGCGGGGTATCATGTTAGAATAAAATGGCATCACGATCGCACGGAGGATGGACATGCTTTCGATTCAGGGGACAGTTGAGAGAATTACGTATCGCAATGAAGATAGTCTCTATACTGTAGCGCGAGTCGACTGTGAAGGACGCGGCCCGACCGGACTAGGACGCCAAATCGTCACAGTGGTCGGCGCTTTTCCTTTTATAACTGTCGGAGAGACCCTGCTTATCAGGGGTGAATGGACCAGTCACCCTGAGTATGGCAGGCAGTTCAAGGTCGAAAGCTATGAGTCGATAGTCCCGGCTACAGTCAGAGGCATAGAGAAATATCTCGGGTCAGGCCTTATCAAGGGGATTGGACCTGTGACTGCTAAAAGGCTTGTTACCCGCTTTGGCGCGAAGACTCTTGATGTGATTGAGCATGAGCCCGGAAGGCTTACTGAGGTTGAAGGGATCGGTGAGAAGAAGGCTGACGCAATAACTCGGGCGTTTTGCGATCAGAAAGAAATCAGGCGGGTTATGGTTTTTTTAGCCGGCCACGGCGTGACTCCCGGGCTTGCCATTAAGATATTCCGTCATTACGGGGACGCTTCGATTCAAGCAGTCCGCGAGAATCCTTACCGCCTTGCAGATGACATCCACGGAGTGGGGTTCAAGACAGCCGACAAAATCGCTGCTGAACTCGGCATAGAGCCTGTGTCCATGGAGAGGGTCACTGCAGGGATCGTGTATGTCCTAAATGAACTTGCAAGCGACGGACATGTCTACTACCCGGAGGATGCTCTCATAAAAGAGGCTGCAGGTATCCTCGAGGTCGAAGAAACCTTGGTTAAGGATGCAATTCCCGTTCTGGAGGAGCGAGGCGCAATCGTACGGGACATGATCCAAGGTGAGACTGCCGTATACTTGGCATACCTCTATCGAGCTGAAGCCAATGTGGCCAAGGGGTTTTGTGCGCTTGCCACGTCGAAGCCACGGACGGTTTCAGGGAATATCCGCAACCTCATGGGGGAAATGGAACGAAGGGACGGTATCAGTCTTAACAATGAGCAAAGGGAGGCTGTGGAGAAGGCTGCCGAAAGCTCAGTGTTGGTGCTTACAGGAGGGCCGGGCACAGGGAAGACGACTACAGTCAGAACGATGCTCAGAGTGTTTGAGGCTGAGGGGTTTCGCGTATCCCTTGCTGCGCCGACAGGACGTGCTGCGAAGAGGCTGGCTGAGACGACGGGCCGTGAGGCAAAAACCATCCATAGGCTCCTCGGCGTGAACTTCACTCAAGGTTACATGGCTTTTGAACGTAATGAGGGTTCTCCGATTGACGCTGATGTAATCATTTTAGATGAGACCTCCATGATTGATGTCCTCTTGATGAGTCATTTCCTTGCCGCAGTGCGTCCCGGGACAAGGCTTGTGCTTGTGGGCGATGTGGATCAGTTGCCGTCGGTAGGCGCGGGGTCGCTGCTTAAAGATGTAATTGCGTCAGGTGTCGTAGAAGTGGTGCGTTTGACTGAGATCTTCAGACAAGCGCAGCTTAGCATGATTGTGACCAATGCGCACAGGGTGAACAGGGGAGAGATGCCTGTTTTCAACAGAAACCTTGTGAAAGGGGTGGACGCTGATTTCTTCTTCATTCGTGAAGAAGAGCCCGAGAAAGTCACAGAGCTGGTAAGAGACCTTGTGGCGAGACGTCTCCCTCGGTACATGAAGTGTAATCCTATAGATGATATCCAGGTGATGGCGCCTATGCGCCGGACTGTAACCGGTGTCGATAACCTTAACCTGCTTCTCCGTGATGCGCTGAACCCCGGAGGCCGCGGCAAACGTGAGATTCGGATGGGCGTATTCATCTTGCGTGAAGGCGATAAGGTTATGCAGATAAGAAACAACTATGACAAGATGGTGTTCAACGGGGACATCGGCCGTGTGGTGAAGGCCGATCCTGAGGAACAGGAGGTCGTGGTTGCGTTTGATGAGTCCGACGGACTAAGGCGCGTCAAGTATGAGCAGCACGAACTGGATGAGCTTGTGCTCTCGTACGCGATTTCCGTCCACAAAAGTCAAGGAAGTGAGTATCCTGTGGTGGTGATGCCTGTCACCA
Source organism: Bacillota bacterium (assembly GCA_033809295.1). Lineage (GTDB taxonomy): Bacteria > Bacillota > SHA-98 > UBA4971 > UBA4971 > UBA4971. The sequence goes on along the minus strand of JAPXLY010000047.1, from coordinate 8,207 downwards.
CTCAACACTATGTAATGCTCCAGAGAAACCTCTTGTACACTGCCATTACCAGGGCTAAGCGTATGGTGGTCCTTGTGGGCACGCCTAAGGCTTTGGCTATCGCCGTCAAGAACGATACCCAGGACATGCGCCACTCTGGGCTTCATGAGCGGCTGGCTTGTGCAGTGGACGTATCTTCGTAATCCTTCTTTGTCCTCATTTCCATTTCCATTCTTAATCGCCAACAATTTTGGCATTCAATGAATAAATTAGATCCGAATTAGCTATATATAGCTATGTAGTCAGCGTGTCTCATGCCAAGCTGTCTACGTACTTACGTAGGTGTCTACAAGCGCGTACACCCAGTTCACTTCAGTGCTTGCTGCTCGACAAGAGTTTTAAAGGAGAGACATTTCAGGCATGTCTAAAAATTTCGGCACACTGGTGTTCGCGACTTCCGGCCTCTTGTCTTCACGTTCGATAAGCGCCAGCTTCAGCTTGTTTGGAGAAAGCTTAGTTATTAGAGACCGAATGGCATGATAATTGCGATAGTAATTGATGTACTACTAAAGAAAACATTTTCTGGTTACTGACTAAGAAGGTAAGTATCTGAAGGAAGGTCATAATGCCCGCTTAGGGAGGGTTTAGGATGGCGCGTAGGACGATGCTCGGGCTGACTGTAGTATTAATCTTCATGGTGTTTGCTCTTCCGGCTTGTGGAGCACCGCTTACCGTTTTCAGGCTAATCCCCATGATTGGATGGGCGACACTGGAGGAAGTAAATCCCTATGCCACTATTGATTCGGATCGCGTTATGGAACTTGCGAGTCCAATGACAGGATTGAGAAATGCTGAGTCCTCTGTTGTGCAGATAACTGCGCGGGCCACCATAGCTTTGGATACCGGTGAGGCCGGAATTAGTGCAGACTTCATCCCTGTATCCGGGGAAATAGTGGAAGTCGGCGGAAGGCTGTTTGCAGCGCCAATAGGACGGCAACTGAAAGGGACAATTGTGCTGACTGTTAGGAATCCAAACGACTTTCCGATGGAAAGCGCAAGGGTGGAGGGCAGCGTCGGTTCTGCTTTTCAGCCTACAGTGCTAGGGAGATCCCAGGGAAACGTACGCCTTGAAAGCAATGACCCCCGCGGGCTTTCAGCAGCAGACAACACAGCATTCATATGGAATGTCGGCAGCCTGATGCCTAACGAAGCTGCTCGCTGCGAGATTAGTGTAACGACAAGGCGTAACAGCTCCGGAGGATTCGGGTTCCCCAAAGAAGGATCGTACACCATCGACAGTGGTTTTCTGCTTACATACACAATGCGCGGGAAGACTCAGCGGCAAAGGACGGCTCCGCATTCGATAATTGCCCAGAAGAACCCTAAGAGCCTTGGGCCTAACGCCGGTTCTTCTGACGTAGTCAGCAATTCGTTTGAACGTCAATGGCCTTATCCCGAAAGGACTTTTCCGGAGAGATCATCTACTTTTGGCCCCGGCTCAGAACCGTCTGAAACCACTGAAAATGAGTCTTCTAAAGACTCCCAGGGAAGCGGCGCATTTACCGCCTTGGTCACACCGCTCGGGGAATCCGTTCAGATTGAGAGGATTCACGGCTCCGGTCTGTTTAGCCTGTTAGCCACGGGAATCTCAGAGAACATAGGAGTCGAGGACGATAAGTTTACTGTGCCAACAGGAGAGGCGGCTGAGTGGAAAGTTGAGCTCTGGGTAAATCACCCTGACGACGGATCCGCGCCGGAAGGGTGGAATGGTTGGATTGTCACTCTTCTCTTCGGGGAACATCTGGCTGCAGAGGAGATAGAGAGGCTTGTGTATGTGCCAGACAATCCCGACATCCAGGACGGCATTCTAACAATAGAGGTATATTACCCTGCTCCGGACATTACACGCGTTCGGGTCATCTGGTACTGGCACCAGACCGCGAAGAACAGGTTCCTGCCGGGTTCTCACGCTTACCTGGCGTTGAAAGTAACCACTGAAGGACTGCCTCCCAGCTCCGAAGATTTGATCTTCTGCAAACCTATCAATATGGAATACAACCCTGTGGGAAGTGGCTACTGGCACCAGGTCCCTCTTGAGACCATATACATTAAGGCAGTCCAAGAGGCATACGCAGATGTCAATGTGACTGCATCACGCCTTGATTGGCGGGTGCAAAAGCCTGGGACATATGCTGCGATTGCTACAGAGATTAGCGCCACAGGCAAAGGGGACTTATCCGTGCAATTCAGTGAGTTCAACGATCTTACGAGGACAGACGGATTACCAGGCAGTATTCCCGCATTCTACGCGTTCGGAGAAGACCTCCCAAGCGATGAAGCGTGGACTTCTGCATCCGAGCTAAATGACCCGTCTGGATGGCTGGAACCGATAACCCTTAATCAGGAGGTTCAATCCACGGTTCGAATGTGGTCAAAGATAAGTGTGGACGGCCAAGATTCGTCCGCGGAATACGAGAATGAGGGGGTGATAACGTTCATAGTGGGCAACATGAAGGCGGGTGGCGGACAGTAGATGTCCTTAAACCTGGATGGGCTACGGCCCATCGTCATTCCACAAAGAAATCCTAAAAGGAGGATTCATGGAAATGAAAAAGTTGTTAGCTTGTCTCGTAGTTCTAGCGTTTCTTCTAGCGCCGGCGATGGCGATGGCGGAGAAAACTTATGACCCAGGCGTAGCGCTTCCTGATGGCGCAACCGAGGTAGAGCATTGGGAACTCGTGAACGGTGAGTGGGTGCACCATGACCCGGACGACATACTATCTTTGGCTCGATGCTGGCGCAGCGGTGGAGCGCAGGGAGCGTGCAACAGGGAACAATGGGAATTGGGTTTCACGCACCACGCATCAATGGCTCAGTGGCTCGATTGGTCAGTGGGCGGAACTCGATGGGATTGGCGTATACTGAAGCCCGGTACCTATGCCGCAGACTGTATTGAGTTCAGGATTCAGAGCAACAACGATGTGGACGTTCTCTTCTCCGGCTTCGGCGACCTTCAGTACCTGGGAGAAGGCGGTGTAAAGCAGACCATCGACACGTACTATAGTTATGGTGAAAGTATAGCCCAAGCAGACAAACTGGGCTGGTTTAGAGCTGCACGCCTCAACGAAGGTATTTTCATAGGGGACTCAGCAACTCTCCATTCAGGAATCACCACTAAGCTATTCAACAAGATAGTCGTCGAGAACTGCAACTCGTCATGTGAGTATGAGAATTCGGGTCTCATCACAATCAGAATAAAGAACCTGAAGCACTGGGTTGATCCCACCACCGGTCTCTGGGCGGATCTGGTGACGCAACCAGGAGAGTAAATCAGGCTCTTCAGCCGGGTCCGAAAACGCAGTGGTTGTTTTGTATCAGGGTGAGCCTGAGATCCGGGGGGTGGCCATGTCGGCCGCCCCCCTCCTGAGCAGAAGAGGGGAGAGAATGCGGTGATGCGACTCCAGACAGAGTCTGTGATGAAGATAGCTGCTATCTTCATGATCGTGATTGCTTTGTCCTCAATTTTCGCTTGTCATGCCGGCGCTCAGATGGCACTAAGCTTTGCTCCCATGCTTATAGAAGCGACGGTGAATCCAGGCACTGTACGGACATTTGAGGTAACCATGATGAACGGAAGCAAGTCCGGCACTGCGGATTTTCTCATATATGTCGCCGAACTGATCCAGAAGCCCGACGGAGACTACGAGCCCGTCTCCGTGGGTGAAGGAGAGAACTCGTGTGCTAAATGGATAAAACTCTCATCTGACAAGGCTAGCATAGGGCCCACTCAGGCCTTCTCTGTGAAGGGAACTCTCACAGTGCCCCGGGGAGCCTCCGGTGGTAGGTACGCTGCAGTCGTGTTCGAGCTCATTCCGGAGCAGAGAACGGGAGAAGCTGCTTTTGCCTCAAGCACATTCGTGCAAAGGTTTGTCACTGTCATAGAGCTTACCGTACCTGCCAGGCATGTTCAGAAGAGACTTGACGTGACAGGGTTCAATGTAACGTATGCCGGTGAAGTTCCTGTATATTCCAGTGTCTACGGTAAACAGGCATTAATACTGTCAGCGGAGGTCAAGAATGAAGGCGACATCCATGTCTTTTCCCGTGGGAGCATGATTTTGCGCGATGGCGCCGGGAAAAGACTTAGAGAAATCCCGCTTGGTGCAGGTAGAGGCATTGTGCTGCCAGGGGCTGCTGTTAGCCTCAGTTCCGTTCTACCAGGCGGTCTTACGTCCGGTGACTACATAGCTGACATCTCAGTGAAATACGGGGGACTGAGGCCTGCTACTGCCAAGATCCCGTTCACAGTTGAAGAAACGGGAGCAAAGGTTGCCAAAACGGAAACGCTTGCGCATATCGCGCCTTTCTCAGTTGACCCTGAGCAACTTGAGTTGACCGGTATTCCGGGTGCCACCATAGCACGGGCGCTGGTTGTTGAAAACCGCTCTGACCAGGCCATCCGCATTGAGGGTCATGTTGCCCCACTGGCATTTGACGATGAAGGAGAGCTTATCCTGGGAGAGGTTGCAGAGTCTGAGATAAGCTGCGCTGACTGGATTGAATTACGGCCGGATGTCGTCGAAATTCGGCCCAGGGCGCGCCAAGTAGTACGCATGATGCTTTCGATCCCTAAGGAAGAGTCGGGCGGTAAGTATGCCAATGTCATTTTCACTGCGACACCTGCCGCAGATGGCGAGTCTCCTGCTCCGGACGGTCCGGAATGGTCCGGAGAAAGCGGTACCGTCGTATTCCTTAAGGTAGGAAAGGAATTTGAGACTGCCGGAGAGCTCGCTTCTATAACCATTGATGACCTGGGGCCGTCTGTGGGAACAGTCTTTGGAACCGTCTTTAAGAATACCGGGACGGTTCACGTCAAACCCAGTGCATCCATGGCATTGAAGAAGCGTGTCATGCCCGAAAGCATCCCTGGGATCGAATACGTTGGTCCGGGCTCACTGGAGGATGTGAGTTTGCTCGACTTGGGCGAGGAAGTGAATGTCGTGTTACCCGGATGCATTAGAGCATTTGACGTGGCGCTGTCAGGCCAATTGGAACCGGGTGACTATGTAGTTGAGTTCCTAGTGCACTATGGAGGTAAGTCCCCAGGTTATGTCATGCGGGAATTTACAGTAGAGTAGGGCAAGGCCTGCTAGGGCGGAGCCTGTATAGTCACACATAATTGCAAGGAGGGAACCGTATGATTCGAAAGAAAAAACTGCCGGCGGGATCCCCTAAAGCGCTTGTTCTAGTTGTTGCGATTATTGCAACGACCCTGATCTTCCCCGCTGCGCTGTTGGCTGAAGAACCCCTGGTGACAAATATCTTCGACAGTGAAGACATAATAAATGTTCTTCGCGATATTTCCGCTCAAACAGGGGTAAACATCCTTGCCGATCCGTCTGTGCAGGGTTGGGTGACGTTGGAGCTTCTGGATGTGCCGCTGGAGAAAGCCCTGGAGATGATACTTGCCCCCTTCGGTTATGCCTTCGTGAAGGTGGGAGACTACTACATGGTGGGCATGCCGGATGAGACAAACCCCGCGTTCCCGCTGTTTACCAGGACAGAAGTGGTGAGACTGAAGTATGCGAAAGCGGACAATGCTGCAAGATTGCTGTCAGACTTCTTCAAGCCATATGTAAAGACCGGGCCTGAGGAAAATATCCTGGTCATAACCGGCCCTGAGAACGTGATTTCCCGTGTCATGGCTGACGTAGAGAAAATCGACAAAGCCCCGCCCCAAGTGCTCTTACAAGCTCTTGTTGTGGAAGTGTCATCTGACACCGGGAAATCCCTGGGCGCGGACTGGCGTTATGAACACACTTTCGGCGAACCAGACGCAAAGAAGCCTGCCTCAGGGTTTGTCGATTTCATTTCAGGTATGTGGGGAATGAAGTATAGCGTAGCCGGTGGCCTTCAGGCGGTAATGGCGTCCATGAAGACGCTTATTGACTCAGGCAAGGCGGAGATCCATGCCACGCCACGTGTTGCGGTCCTCGACGGGGAGCCCGCAGAGATCTTCCTTGGCAGAGACAGGTACTTTGCCATTTCTGCGACTACCTCTGAGGGCACGACAACTTCGACCAGGCTCGAGAGTATTAGAACCGGGATATCGCTCAAATTCACTCCGCGGATATCCGAGACAGGCGAGATTATGGTGAAAATCGAACCTGAAGTCAGTGATGCAATAGAAGGAACAACAGGCTTGCCTATTGTGAATAGGCGTAAGGTAGCCACGACCGTCCGAGTAAGGGACGGAGAGACTATTGTCATAGGTGGACTCAATCTAAAGTCTGAGTATGAGTCCAGGACGAAAGTGCCGATCCTCGGGGATCTGCCTATTTTAGGGATCCTCTTCAGCAATACTAAGAGCGTATCCACTGAGACAGAAGTCTTGATATTCATAACACCTACGATAATCCCGTCCGAGTAGGAGAGGGGGTGTGACCAGGTGCGCTTAAGACGAAACATCGTTATAGCTTGCATTACTACGGTGGTTCTGATAGCTGCCGTAGGATTGCTTCATACAAAGGCTTGTGACGCCGAAGATTTCTTAGAGTCTTTTGGATATGGGGATGCGCGCCTCCTCGGCATGGGGTATTCATATGTCGGACTTTGGGGCGACCCAAATCCTCTCTACTCGAATCCTGCTTCCTTCGGGCTTACAAAGGGCGTGTTGTCGCTTTCTTTTGGCACATTCTTTGGAGGTAGTGCTGAGGATTCAACCTTCAGATTCGTGTCTCTTACTGACGAAGAGCGTGATGCAGGTGCAGGGGGGTTCGCCTGGGGGCAGTACAAGCGGAGTGAGGATGATAACGAGACAATAAGCAATGTTTACAACTACATGGTGGGGCAAGGCTTCAAAGATCTGGGCTCTCTGGGAGTAGGGCTCCGTTATGTCAGTGGCTCGGAGTTTTCCGGATCCTCCTTGGTTTCCTCATGGCACGGGTTTGCCACAGATGTCGGTGTCATGTTCCGTTATAAAGTTGCGGCTCTAGGTATCCTTGCCCGGGATGTTGCCAAGACACAACTGAAATTCTCAGACGGAACCGAGCGAAAAGTCGCGCCCACATACTCCTTAGGTCTTAGCCTGAGGCCGCTAAAAGGAGCGGTAATTGCCCTCGATGTCCACGAGCTTTCCATGGGCGAAAGCGTCTCCGGCGGGACCATCTCCGGCGGCTTCGAAGGTAGGATCACACCGCATATTGCGCTCCGAGGAGGAATGATTCTCGAGGATGGATTCCAAGGAGGGATCACTGCTTACACCGGAGGACTAGGGCTCTTCTTCGGCGATTTCGAACTGGGATACGCATGCCTTGTCAGTGATGAGCAAATCAAAAAGCAGTGTATTAGCATGATGAGGCGCTTCTAGTCTGTAAGTCGTGTGGACGTGCCATCCCTGGGAATAGCGTACTTTTGCAGTTTTTTGTAGAGCCCGGATCTTGAGATATTAAGTAACCTCGCAGCTTTCGAACGGTTATTTCCTGTGGCTCTTAAGGCTGCGATGATTAGGTCATGCTCATATTTCGCCAAAGAATCATCAAGATCCTTAGCGCAGGCAGTATCCTTTTTGTCTGTGTTTTCTATTACATGCTGCCAGATATGGGGTGGAATATGCTCAAGCCTGAGTTCGTCTCCGTCAGTGAGATTCAAGGCGTGTTCCACCGCATTTTCCAGTTCGCGGAGGTTCCCGGGCCAGGGATACCTGGAGAACGCCTCCATAACTGCAGGGTGGACATGGGCGACAGACGTGTTGCATACTTTATTCAGAGACTCGATGAACCAATCGACGAATTCAGGGATGTCTTCGCGTCTATCTCGAAGTGGCGGTATGTTAATGGAAATGACATTCAATCTGTAGTATAAGTCCTCGCGGAACTTACCGGACTCCATCAGTTTGGTCAGGTCCTTATTGGTGGCAGCTATTACCCTGACATCCACCGGTATTTCATACGTGTCACCCAGGCGTTCCACTACGCGATCTTGGAGCACCCGGAGCACCTTGGCTTGAAGAGTCAAGGACATGTCTCCTATTTCGTCAAGAAAAACTGTACCTCCATTTGCAAGCTCAAACTTCCCGGGCTTGCCTTTTCTGGACGCGCCGGTAAACGCCCCGTCCACATATCCAAAGAACTCTGACTCAATCAGGGTTTCAGGGATCGCTGCGCAATTCACAGTGACAAATGGTGCGGTAGCTCTACGGCTTGCCTTATGAATAGCCTTGGCAAATA
>JAPXLY010000046.1:0-10750 GCA_033809295.1 Bacillota bacterium | reverse complement strand
AGCCTTTGGCAAGGTATTTGAAGGCCGGCGGTACGCTTCAGGACTGGAGACGGAGCTTGCAAGGGCGGATATTTCCCTTCGTGGGTCGGAGTTTATGGCGCTATGCATAATTCTTACGATCTTAGCCGCCTCTTATGGGTGGATCCTCTTTCGCAATATGCTGCTTGCATTGGCATTAGGATTCCTTGGAGGCTTCCTTCCCAATTTTTACGTGAAGTACAGGCAGAACGCGAGATTGGCGAAGTTTGACTCTCAAATCGCAGACGCCCTCATCATAATGTCTAACTCCCTTCGAGCCGGATACAGTTTCTTGCAGGCTATGGACATGGTATCACGCGAGATGTCGCCCCCAATTTCCACTGAATTTGCAGCTTCTATGAAGGAAATGAGTTTGGGTTCTCCGATAGAGACGGCTCTTACGAACATGGTGGACCGGGTAGGCAGTGAGGACCTGGAGCTGGTTATGACTGCGGTCCTCATTCAGAGGCAGATCGGCGGTAATCTGGCTGAAGTCCTGGACAATATCGCAGAGACCATCAGGGAGCGCGTGAAGCTGCGCCAGGAGATCAAAACCTTGACAGCCCAGGGGAGATTGTCAGGTATTATCATAGGAGTGCTTCCGATTGCCCTTGCGATTTTCCTTCTAGGAGTGAATCCCGAGTACATCAGTATCTTGTTCACTCATCCTATTGGCAGGCTGATGATTGGCGTTGCGTTGGCGGCTGAGATTATCGGGATCTTGGTAATTCGCAGGATAGTCGCGATAGAGGTTTGACGGGGGGTGACGGTATGCCTATTGTAGCTGCGGTCTTTGCTTTTGCGAGTGTCTCCGGCCTGGTGATGTACTTCTTTGTGAGAAGTAAGGAGCCGTCAGTAAAGGAGCGAGTGGCGGAAGTCGCGAGGCTCGGAAGGGTGCCCACAGAGCGCGAACAGACTTTGGCGCGCCCGCTGTTACAGCGTGTATTTGGCCCTGTTGCAAAGAGTATGTCAGGTGCGATTGTGGCTGCTACTCCAAAGAGCGTGTTGAAAGCGTCTGAGAGCAAACTCGATGCCATGGGCAACCCGTGGAATCTCTCTTCCGGGGAGTATGTAATACTCCGCATCATGACTCTCGTCCTTCTTCCGATAGCCGTCATCATTCTGACCGGCGGATTAGGAACCGGCCGCGCTTTTCTCTTTGCCCTTGTCGCAGCAGGCTTTGGTTGGGTAGTCCCGGAGATGATGATGCAGGCAAAGGCAAAGCAAAGAGGGAAGGATATTCAAAAAGCTCTGCCTGACGCCCTTGATTTGCTTACTGTGAGCGTCGAGGCAGGGCTCGGCTTTGATGCTGCGTTGGTGAGAGTCGTCGAACGAAGGAAAGGCCCTCTGTCAGATGAGTTCGGGATTGTGCTGAGGGAGATGAGAGTAGGGACACCAAGAAGAGAAGCTTTGAAACAGCTTGCTGAGAGGGTCAAGATAGATGACATAACTTCTCTTACGTCAGCGATTATTCAAACCGACCATCTTGGTGTGGGCATAGCGAATATCCTCAGGATTCAAGCTGAGCAATCCAGGGTAAAGAGGCGGCAGCGGATTGAGGAAGCCGCAATGAAAGCGCCCATCAAGATGCTGTTTCCCCTGGTCTTCTTCATATTTCCTACGCTGTTTGTGGTGCTCTTGGGGCCTGCCGTAATCCAGATCGCAGAGACGCTTTTGGGATTCTGATCCTACTATCTGATACAGGAGATTTGTGGCCAATGCTAGAATAAGTGATGAAGTGACGCGGAAGGGGAAAATGCATTGGACATCGCTCTGGATTGGCTACGTCTTTCTGATTCCAGGGAAGCCCTGGTGTTCGTTACATCAATGCTTCCTGTGGTTGAACTTAGAGGAGCTATCCCACTTGGATTGTCTCTGGGAATGAATCCTGTCGAAGTATACCTCTTGAGTGTCCTCGGAAACCTTGTGCCCGTGGTTCCTGTCATGCTTTTCCTGCGCTATGTTGCAGGCCGGCTCCGAAGGTTCGCGTGGTTTCGGCAGGCAAGTGACGAATTTTTCCGACGGGTGAAGGCGCGCAGCGAAGTGATCCGGCGCTACGGCCCACTGGGGCTTGTGCTGTTTGTCGCTGTTCCCTTGCCGTCAACCGGTGCATGGACCGCATCGATTGCCGCTTTTCTTTTGGGCATCAGAATAAGACATGCTTTTCTTGCGATTTCCGTAGGCACCCTACTGGCAGGGGCAGTAGTGACTTACTTTGGCTGCCAGGTCTTGTGACCGGCATCATTGAGACGACTGGGACGATTGCACGATTGCAGGGGATCTTGACATGCCTCTGAAGGGTATGATATCTTGATGTCAGAGGTATTGCCAGTAGTTGCTAAAGACCCTTTGTGCAGGAAATTGACATTGTAATATGCGAAATCGGCAGAGTCGGCTCCTCATGCGCGACTTAGGCGACTGTGATTGGGCAAAGGGCCGGCTGGTGCACGAGGGAAAGTGCGCCTAGGGTTCCACCTGCGTGTTTTCATTTTACGGCGGGGTTCGGTCCAAGCGGCGCAGGCCTGCAATTTGCAGTGCTACACCGGCTAGGGATAAAAGCCCCGGCGGATAGGTTTCACTCGAAACCTATTTGCTGGGGCTAATTATTTGGTAGGCGGAGACAACTATTTTAGGCAGGAGGGAACAGGGATGGAGCTGAGAGGAGCAAAAGCAAGCGGTATGAAGGCCTTGGTTATGATGGGGAGCGACTCAGATCTTGAGATTATGCGTGAGTGCATAGCCACACTCGAAGCTTTTGGTGTCCCACATAAGGTCGTAGTCGCCTCAGCGCACCGGTCTCTTCACCGTGTGATTTCAACTGTGAGAGAAGCTGAGGAGCAAGGTGCAAAAGTCATAATCGCAGCAGCAGGCGGCGCAGCTCACCTGGCAGGCGTTGTAGCCGGCATGACTGTTGCGCCTGTGATAGGCGTGCCTTGCGGGAATTCTCCGTTGTCCGGCGTAGATGCGCTTTACTCCACGGTTCAGATGCCTTCCGGGATTCCTGTTGCTTGTGTCGGAGTGAATGCATCGAAGAATGCCGCTCTTCTTGCCATTGAGATCCTTGCTGTGGCAGACCCGGTGCTTCACCGCGCATCGGTTGACTATAGAGCGGAGCTGGCCCGCGGGGTTGAGGAGAAACACGAGCGTGTAGCGAAGGCGCTCGGTATTGAAGAAAGGACTCGTTGAAAGATATCTATGGCGGTAGAACATACCTGTGCCGGTGGAAGATGTTTATGTTGATTGGGGATATCCAGGCTGACAAGGGGGCGTAGAGATTGGAGCAAGAAATGTGGCGTGAAATGGGCCTTTCCAGAGACGAATATGGCAGCATCGTCAGTATCCTTGGACGGGAACCCAACGAAGTGGAACTGGGAATGTTTGCAGCCATGTGGTCAGAGCACTGCAGTTACAAGAATTCCAAAGAGGTCTTGCGTCTGTTCCCCACGGCAGGGGACAGAGTCGTTCAGGGCCCCGGCGAGAATGCAGGCGCCATGGATATCGGTGATGGGCTGGCGGTAGTATTCAAGATAGAAAGCCATAACCATCCGTCTGCTGTGGAGCCGTTTCAAGGTGCAGCGACAGGTGTTGGCGGAATCGTCCGGGACGTGCTTGCCATGGGTGCCGAACCCATTGCGCTTTTGGGTGTCTTGAGGGCAGGGCCTCTCTCTTGCAAACGATCCAGGTGGATCCTGCGGCGTGCCACGGAAGGCATGACGTGGTACGGAGATGCGCTGGGTATCCCGGCAGTCGGAGGAGACCTTGCAACCCACCCGAGCTTCAGAGAGAATCCGCTTGTAAATGCTATGTGTGTCGGCATCGTGGAGATATCCGCTATCAAGAAATCTGCAGCCCGAGGACCGGGCAACCCTGTTATCGTGGTAGGTGCACGCACCGGGCGCGACGGAATCCAGGGGGCGGCTTTTGCGTCTCAGGAGATTGCACCTGAAGTGCGGGCAGGCGGAGAAGCGCTTCAAATCGGGGATTCTAAGTCGGGACATGCCCTTAAGGAGGCATGCCTTGAGCTTTACGATGTCCTTGGCGACTCCCTCATGGGCATTCAGGACATGGGGGCAGCAGGCCTCACTTGTTCATCGGCTGAGATGGCGTCCAAAGGTAGCGTTGGCATGGAGATCGATGTCGCCGGGGTGCCCAGGCGCGAGGAAGGCATGACCCCCTATGAAGTCATGCTGTCCGAGTCCCAAGAGAGAATGCTGGTTGTAGTGCCTCCGGGAAGAGAGGCGGATGTCATAGGGATATTTCGGAAGTGGGGGCTGGAAGCGGAAGTTACCGGCAAAGTCACTGACAACGGTATCCTGCGCGTTAAAGACGGCACTGCCACTGTGGCAGAAGTCCCTGCGAAAGCCCTTACGGAAATGGCCCCCTGCTACAGCAGGGAGACGCGGGCGCCTGCTCTTTCAGAGATGAAGTCTTCCGAGGATCTTTCGGATGTGCCGGAGCCTTCCGACTACCGGGATGCGCTCAGACTTGTCCTTTCATCCCCGAAAATCGCATGTAAAGGATGGCTGGGACGGCAGGCTTCAGCCGGGAAGGACACAGAGAACGTGGATTATGTTGTGTGCGGACCTGGAGCGCAAGTGGTGCGCGTGCCTGGCACAAGTAAGGGATTGGCTGTGACATGTGAGGTCGACTCGCTTTATTGCAGCCTTGATCCCTGGCAGGGTGCAGCGCACGCCGTGGTAGAAGCAGCCAGGAACCTGGTTGCTTGCGGTGCGGTCCCGCTTGGAATTACAGATTGCCTGAACTTCGGGAACCCTCTGAACCCCGAGGTGATGTGGCAGTTCAAGAAGACGGTTGAAGGTATGTCCGCTGCTTGTAGGAGGCTGGATGTCCCTGTTACAGGTGGTAACGTCAGCTTCTATAACGAATCGGATGGCGTCTCCGTCCACCCGACACCTTCAGTAGGTATGGTTGGCCTCGTGGAGGATATGGAAAACGTCACTACATCCTGGTTTAAGCAGGTGGGAGACGTAGTAGCTGTCCTCGGACGCACGGAACCCGGGATCGGTGCAAGTGAATATCTTTCAGAAGTGCACGGAATCGAAGGAGGACAGGTACCCCGTATAGACCTTGATGCTGAAGAAGCCCTGCTCAATCTCGTTAAGCAGTTGACCTCAAAACGACTTCTTTCGTCGGCGAGGGGTATTTCAGAAGGAGGCATCGCTGCAGGGTTGGCAGATGCATGTGCCCTAGGGGATGTCGGGGCCGACGTGGCTCTTGACGGTATGAGGTTGGATCATTACTTGTTCAGTGAGTCAGGTGCTCGGATGCTTGTGTCTTTTGTCCCGTCGAATCTTCCGCAGGTGGAAGCTATGGCGAAATCGGGAAACGTGCCGCTGTCGGTTATCGGTAAGGTTGGCGGACAGAGCCTTGTAGTCCGGAGAAGCCGGCAACTACGCCCGGCTGAGTGCTCCGGAGTTGAGGCAGAATGCACTGGAGAAGATGCCATAGAGATTAGGGTCTCAGAAATATCACGGATTTACCGGGAGGCATGCTCATGGCTGGAGGAAGAGGATTGACGTCACCCGGATGGCGTGGGATACCCAAGTGGCGTGAACGCTGCGGAGTTGTCGGGATAATATGCCAAGACGCATCTGCCGCTGAACGTGGCATATACAGCCTCCAGGCTCTTCAGCACCGAGGCCAGGAGAGTGCAGGAATTGCTTGCGCGTCACCGGGCGACGGGATTCGACTGCATAAAGGGATGGGCCTGGTGTCAGAGGTGTTTGACCAAGATGTAGCAGGACGGCTGAAGGGAAACATAGCAATAGGCCACGTGCTGTACTCCAAGGGCGGTTTGGGCGGGATATCAGATGCAGAGCCTCTCCTGTTTCATTACCCGTGGGGAGATGTCGCCATTGCCACAAACGGCGCATTGGTGAACGCCGAAGAACTGCGCGCCTCCTTAGGTGCGGCAGGCGCCGCATTCCAAACCACATCTGACGCGGAATTCGTCGGGTGCCTGCTTGCAAAGCATGGCAGCGAGCATTTGGAAGACAAGGTCAGACGGTGCATGATGGAACTTGAAGGCGCGTATTCGGCGGTGATTATGACTTCAAAGTCACTTATTGCGATGAGGGATCCCAGAGGGTTCAGGCCTTTGTGTCTCGGCAAGTTTCCCGGAGGCTGGGCGATTGCGTCTGAATCTTGCGCGCTTGATGTTATCGGAGCTGAACTTCAAGGCCGGGTGGAACCCGGAGAGATAGTGATCATAGACAGAGAAGGCATACGCAGAACAGAGGGCAGGCCTTGTCCAGGGAGCGCAATGTGTATCTTCGAATACGTATATTTCGCAAGGCCTGACAGTATTATCGAAGGTGTCAACGTAAGTCAGGCACGACATGAGATGGGCAGGATGCTCGCGAAGGAACACAAGGTCAGCGCAGACATTGTGGTCCCTGTGCCTGAAGCAGGGGTTGAGGCAGGCCTGGGATTTGCCCGTGAGAGCGGAATACCGTTTGAATACGGGCTTGTCAGAAACCGCTACCTGGGCAGGACATTCATCAGGCCTGAACCCGATGCGCGACGCCTTGGGGTAAGGCTGAAGCTCAATGCAGTCCGCCAGGCGGTCAAGGGTAAACATGTTCTCGTTGTTGATGACTCAATTGTAAGAGGCACGACAAGCACCAGATTGGTCACGCTTCTCAGGGAAGCAGGGGCGAAGAGCGTAGGTCTTATGATAGCCTCTCCCCCTGTCACTCACCGGTGTTACTACGGTGTCGGCACAACTCCCGCAAACCACGAATGCCTGGCAGCATCAAACGGGGCAAGCTCAGTGCTTAGGATGACCGGGGCTGACAGCCTGAATTATCTGAGCTGGGAAGGCCTGCTTGAGGCAATGAGGAACGCAGGCGCACGTGATATTGGATTCTGCCTCGGTTGTTTTGGTGGCTGCTACCCCGTGGTGGCTCCTCAGAAAGCTGAGAAACTTGAGAACTTGGACAGCTCAGAGAAACCTGAGAAACTCGAGGACCCGGATAGCTTGGAAAAATCCGAGAGGCTCGAGAATCCGGATAGCCCGGAGAAACCCGAGTGCCCGGAGGAATCCGGGGAGGCAGTTGAGGAGCAAGAAACGCAGGCGACCTATGCGGCAGCAGGCGTGGACATCGACAGGGGGATGAAAGCCGTTGAGCTGATCAAGGGCGTCCTGAAAAAAATGCCCTCTGACCGCTTCATCAGCGGACTGGGCGGATTCGGGGGAAGCTTTTTGTTGGATTGCAGAGGGCTTGAGGATATTGTGCTCGTAGCCGGGACTGACGGGGTAGGGACCAAGCTTCGAATCGCCATAGAAGCAAACAGGCATAACACTATCGGGATTGACGCGGTTGCCATGTGTGTAAACGATGTAATCACATCAGGAGCAAAACCCCTCTTCTTCCTGGATTACCTTGCACAAGGCAGGATTGAGCCTCAGAAGGTGCAAGCTGTCGTGTCCGGAGTGGCAGAAGGCTGTATGAGGGCAGGATGTGTGCTCTTAGGCGGTGAGACTGCGGAAATGCCCGGGTTTTACGGCGGCGCTGACTACGACATAGCAGGGTTCGCAGTGGGCGCAGTCAAAAGGTCAGAGATCATTGACGGGAGCACAATACAGTCAGGGGATATTCTTATTGGCTTGGCATCATCAGGCCTTCATAGCAACGGGTATTCCCTGGCCCGCCACGTGTTATTCGATATGGCAGGCCTTAACCTGCCAGATGAGCCGGAAGAACTGGGACGTCAACTTGTGGATGAACTCCTTGAACCCACCTTGATCTATGTGAGATCCATCCTCAACCTGGCTGAAGCTGTGACGATCAGGGGCCTTGCCCATATCACAGGAGGCGGGCTCATTGACAATCCTCCGAGGATGCTGCCACCTGGTTTGGCGATAAAGTTGGATCCTCGATCATGGCATGTTCCTCCAATCTTCAGCGTTTTGCAGAGGCTTGGCAATGTAGGGGATCATGAGATGAGACGCACATTCAACATGGGACTTGGCTTCATTGTGGCGGTGAGGCCGGATGATGTGGAGTCCGCCCTGGAGAGCCTTACTGCCTCAGGCGAACAATGCCGCGTGGTGGGACAGGTGATCCCCGGCAACGGGGAGGTGTTATTCGCCGATGAATAGAGTTCTACCGCGAAAATCCAGGATTGTTGTCCTGGCTTCAGGAAGAGGGACAAACTTTCAGGCCATAATCGACGCAAGCGAGTCAGGGAGGCTGTCAGGGGAAGTTGTGGGACTCGTCTCTGATAATCCTAATGCTGCTGCACTTGAGCGGGCCCGACGCCACGGAATACCCCAGGTTGTGGTGGAGCGCAAATCATCCCCTTCCAAGAGGGAATTTGATCGCTGCCTTAGAGAGGCAGTGCGGCAATTCGCACCTGACCTGGCAGTCCTTGCCGGGTTCATGAGGCTTTTAGGGAGAGATTTCCTTGACGAGTTTCAGGGAAAAGTCATCAATATTCACCCTTCACTTCTTCCCGCGTTTAGAGGCCTGGACGCTCAGAAACAGGCTTTGGATTACGGGGTCAGATATACAGGCTGCACAGTGCATTTTGTGGATGAAGGGACAGATACAGGCCCTATAATCGGCCAGAGGGTGGTTCCTGTGATGCCTGACGATACAGAGGATACCCTTACAGCTCGGATTCTGGTTAAAGAACACGCTCTCATGGTTGAGTGCATCAACGCCGTTCTGACAGGTAGAGTCCGAAGGGACGGAAGAAAGGTCATCGTTTGCCCATATGCGCCGTAAAGCCCCTGGCTTTAGGCATAGGGAATGTCAAGGAGGCCGGTGAAATGGCAAAACCAAAGGCAATCATTAGTGTTTATGATAAGTCCGGTGTAGTGGAATTTGCGCAGGCATTAAGGGATCTGGGTTTTGAGATCCTGTCTACAGGGGGAACTGCAGCGGAACTCTCTGGGGCAGGAATCCCTGTGACTCCGGTGTCTGAGGTCACAGGGTTCCCAGAGATCTTAGGGGGTAGGGTGAAGACCCTGCACCCGATGATACATGCAGGGATACTTGCTCGCGCAACCCGCGAGCATCAAGAAGAGCTGGAACGTCACGGGATCGGCTCTATCCAACTTGTGGCAGTGAACCTGTACCCGTTTGAAAAGACCATAGCAAAACCCGGCGTCACCTTGGAAGAGGCGGTCGAGAACATCGATATTGGTGGGCCGACCATGGTGCGTGCTGCTGCAAAGAACCATGAACGTGTCACAGTCGTGACAGATCCCGGTAGATACAGTGAGATTATCTCAGAGCTCAGATCGAAAGGCGAGGTATCAAAGGCGACACGGGCAAAGCTCGCTGCTCTGGCTTTCCGGCATACTTCTCAATATGACGCTGCAATTACAGGGTACCTTAGCACGCATTTGCCTGATACCGCTGACGTGGAAGATTCAGTTGGATCCATGGATTGCGCTGGATCTGCGGAGCGAACCGGATCTGTGGACGAGCCCAAAAGCCAATTTGACCCTCTATTGACTGTCAGCGGAACGAAGGCTTTTGACTTGAGATACGGTGAAAACCCTCACCAGGCGGGGGCGTTCTACGCAATCGGCGATCCTCCGTACTCAGGTATTGCAGGAGCCAAGTTGCTCCAAGGCAAGCCTCTGTCCTTCAACAACCTGCTTGACGCTGATGCAGCCCTCAGGATCATGCGGGAATTCAAAGAAGAGCCTGTTGCAATCGTTATTAAGCATACGAACCCCTGTAGTGTCGCAGTAGGGGGCAATCTTGAAGACGCGTACGTCAAGGCGCGCGAGGCTGATCCCGTATCCGCATTCGGAAGCATAGTCGGCTTGAATGGGATTGTTTGCCGCGATACGGCCGCAAGAATCGCAGAAACGTTTGTTGAGGCGGTTCTGGCAGAAGGCATCACAGACGAAGCCCTCAGCATCCTGGGCAAAAAGCCCAACCTTCGAGTGCTCATCCTTCCTCGGAATTTCAAAGACGACCTGCCCAAGCTTGATGTCAGGTGGGTGGACGGCGGGTTCATTGCGCAAAACCCCGATATTCCTCGGCATCTTAACGTCGAGGATCTTAAGGTGGTGACTGAGCGGCGTCCGACGGGACAAGAAGCGAGATGGCTGCTGTCAGCGTTCAAAGTAGTGAAGCACGTCAAGTCCAACGCGATCGTATTCTGGAAGGATGATGCTACCATCGGCGTTGGGGCGGGCCAGATGAACCGTGTAGGGTCAGTGAAGATAGCAGCGGAGCATGCAGGCATCAAGGCCGAGGGCGCGGTTATGGCGTCAGACGCCTTCTTCCCCTTCAGAGACGGTATAGATGCTGCTGCAGAAGCAGGCGTAACCGCTATTATACAACCCGGTGGATCGATTCGGGACGAGGAAAGCATACACGCTGCCAATGAACATGGGATGGCCATGGTATTTGCAGGCATTCGCCACTTTAGGCACTGAACATAGCTGACTCGTTGATTCGCGCTGATCCTGCGATTCGCGCCGAGTTATTAGTTCACGCTAATTCACCGTGCCCTGTCAGGGCAGCAAGCCGTTTGGCGGATCTGAAGGCTTTCCAGTAGGCGATTGGCTCATCCAGTGAGCCAACTAGGGGGATCTAAAGGCTTTCCGGTGGTTGGTTGGCTCTCCCTGAGAGCCAACCAAGGGGATCTAAGTATGAGTTCATTAGTTTTCGCTCGTTTTCCGATTGTCTTGGGTGGCCGGTGATTGCAACGAGGGGTGTCAAAATTCGGCCACTGGCCTACG
>JAPXLY010000045.1:0-11263 GCA_033809295.1 Bacillota bacterium | reverse complement strand
ATAGATCCATGGAGGAATACGCTGAAGCGAAGGAGGGCATTTTCAGATACCAGGCGTCCGGTGACTATGCAGTTCTGAATCTGGACAATCCGTGGACGCGTTCTATGGGCAGCCGGTGCCCGGGGGGACGGGTATTGTTCTCAAGGCATGAAGAAGTCCCGGGTGGAGTATATGTCAAGGGACGCGAGATTATCGTTGACATAGACGGTAGGAACGAGGCAGCTCTCCGCATTGACGACATTCGATTGCCGGGTGAGCATAATGTAGAAAACATCCTGGCTGTATCAGCAGTTACAGCGTTGGCAGGATGTGACTTCTCATGTCTCCGTAGTGTAATAAACGAATTTGCCGGGGTGGAACACAGGATTCAGTTTGTCGCGGAAAGGCGCGGCGTTAAGTTTTACGATGATTCCAGCGCGACCACGCCCAGTCGGTCTATTGCGGGAATTCAGTCGTTTAGCGCTCCGGTAGTGCTTATTGCCGGAGGCTCCAGCAAGAAGCTGTCCTTTGAAAGCCTTGGGGAAGTCATTGTGAAAAGAGTCAAATCCGCGGTGCTTGTAGGTCATACTGCGTGCGAAATTCAGTCTTCCATAGAAAAAGCAGAGATGAAATTAGGTCGAAAGACAAAAACCGTGATGGCAGGGGATTTTGACGAAGCCGTGCACGCGGCATTTTCGGAAGCGTCCCCGGGTGACGTGGTCTTACTGTCGCCTGCATGCGCCAGCTTTGATTTCTTCAGCAATTACAAGGCAAGAGGGGAACGGTTCAAAGAACTTGTGAAGGGTATAAGATAGCGCGGCAATATGATAATTCAAGGAGGACTAAAAAACATGGCTGCATCGATCATTGATGGGAGAGCTGTAGCGAAAGAAGTCCGAGCGGAGGTAGCCGGAGAGGTAGAGGAGTTTCGGAAGGCTCATGGTTATCCTCCCGGGCTTGCCGTGATCATCGTGGGTGATGATCCGGCATCCCGTGTTTATGTGGCTAGCAAGAAGAAGATGTGTGAGAACCTGGGCATACACTCAGAGGAATATGCTATGCCTGCGTCAACCGGCCAGGAAGAACTTATTGCCACAATCCGGAATCTGAACGGAGACAAGAGGATCCACGGTATCCTTGTGCAGTTGCCTCTGCCGAAGCATCTTGATGAAGGCGAGGTGCTGGAGACGATAGATCCTCGGAAGGATGTAGACGGGTTCCATCCGATAAGCGTCGGGAATTTCGTGGTCGGTAAAGAAGCCTTTGTGCCGTGCACGCCTATGGGGATCATGCGCCTCATCAAGAAGACTGGGATAGAGATCAAAGGTAAGCGTGCAGTGGTGGTGGGTCGCAGTAACATAGTGGGTAAGCCTGTGGCTATGCTGCTCCTTGCCCAGCATGCAACTGTGACTATTTGTCACTCACGCACAGTGGATTTGCCGGGCGTGTGCAGAGAGGCTGACATACTCGTTGCAGCGATCGGTAAGCCCGAGATGCTGGACGGGAGTTACATAAAGCCAGGTGCAGTGGTAATAGACGTCGGCGTAAATGAAATCGGAAGGACTGAAGAAGGTAAACGCATATTGGTAGGGGACGTGAAATTCGATGAGGCAAAAGAAATCGCAAGCCACATCACGCCTGTGCCAGGCGGTGTAGGGCCTATGACCATTGCCATGCTAATGCGGAGCACCATGGATGCAGCATGGAGGGCGGTGGGCAGATAATATCTGACTCGGCAATTTTTGCGCATGTGCCTATCGAAAGTGATGTTTAGGCACATGATTCGAATCTTTAGAAACAAGCGCTAACCTAGTTAATGCCTGTTGCGGCAGCTCGTTGAGCTGCCGTTTGGCTTTTCTTAAGTGCTCAAAGGCAGTAGTGCCCGGGCCGAAGCCCTTTCACAGTGATTCTGCCCTGCTACCATACTACTACACATGCAATTCCTTAAGCTCACCGGTTTCTACATAGAATACACGCTCCCCTATGTTGGTGACATGATCTGCTATTCGTTCTAAATAACGTGTGATCAGGATTAACGGCACTGCCTGGTCCACCAGGGAGGGGTCTTGCTTCATGAAGTCCTTTAGCTCAACGTACAGGTTTTCATAGAGGGTATCGACTTCTTCATCGTCAGCAATCATCTTGTAGACAAGCTCCAAATCCCTTGTGACAAAAGCCTCCAAGGTCTCATGGAGCATTCTCTTGACTACTTCCTGCATCCTGGGAATGTCTTCAAGGGGTTTAAACAGGGGCTTGTCAGCAAGCTCTCTGGCTACCAGACAGATGTCCACTGCATAATCCGCGATTCTTTCTACGTCTCCTGCGATTTTTAGTGCAGCTATGATTCTCCGGAGATCGCGGGCTTGAGGCTGCTGCGTTGCAATCAGTCTTATGCATATAGTCTCGATTTCAAAGTTGAGCGCATCCACCTGGTCATCCATCCGTATTGTGTGTTCCGCAAGTTCCAAATCCCTCTCTCTTAGCGCTTGTATCATCCTGCTCAGCATATCCTCGGAAATGGCGCCCATGCGGAGGATCATTTCATCGAGTTCCGCCAACTCCTGTTCGAATCTCCTTCTTGGCTTCACCATCTCTAACCCCTCCTTTCCATAGTTGCAGATCAACGGAATCTCCCTGTTATGTAGTTCTCGGTCCGGCTGTCCCTCGGGGAGGTAAATATTTCTCCTGTAGGGCCTGATTCTATGATTTCCCCTGAGAGCATGAACACTGTGTAATCAGATGCTCTGGCAGCTTGATGCATACTGTGAGTGACTATTACTACAGTGTAGTTTTCTGCCAGTTGCCTCATGAGCTCCTCGATTTTCATTGTGGATATGGGATCCAACGCGGAACACGGTTCATCCAAGAGTATCACCTCAGGTTCACTTGCAACGACCCTGGCGATGCAAAGCTGTTGCTGTTGCCCGAGGGACAGGCTTAGCGCAGACTTATGCAACTTGTCAGCCACTTCATTCCAGAGGCCTACCCTTGCCAAGCTGGACCTGACGATATTGTCAAGGGTTTCCTTGTGCGATACTCCATGCACTCTGGGCGCTGAAGCCACGTTCTCGTATATGGAGATAGGGAAGGCTACAGGCCGTTGAAATACCATGCCTATTCTTTTGCGGAGGCGTGCAACATCTACATCATCTGCATAGATGTCCTGATCTCCCAGGAAAACCCGTCCCTCAATCCTTACATCCGAAAGAATGTCATTCATTCTGTTCAGGCACTTCAGCAGTGTCGATTTTCCGCATCCGGAAGGTCCAATCAGAGCGGTGATCAAGTTCTTTCGGATATTAAGATTAATGGCTTTTAGCACATGGTTGGCGGCAAAACGCAGGTTTAGGTTATCAATCCTTATCTTATAGTCATCTTTTTTCTCCATAAGCCTCACATACCATCCACGATCCGAATTCCTGATTCACCTGTAACACTCATGTCATCCGAACTTCCCTGAGACATAACCCTCAGTCCTCTTGTCCTTGGGCCTGGTGAAAATATCATAGGCAGATCCTGTTTCTATCAGCTCTCCCATTAAGAGAAAAGCTGTCTCACTGTCGATTCGTGCGCCTTGGAGGGGGTTGTGCGTCACCAGGACAATTGTGTAGCGTTTAACCAATTCCCAGAGGAGCTCTTCGATTCTTAGTGTGGAAATCGGATCCAGGCCGGATGTCGGCTCATCGAGAAGTATAATGTCCGGCTCCAAGGCAAGCACGCGTGCAATGGAAAGCCTCTGTAACTGCCCGCCGGAGAGACGTGATGCATTGTCACTTAGCCTGTCCTTTACCTCGTCCCAAAGAATGGCGTCACGTAGGGCTTTCTCTACGATCCCCTCAAGCTCCTTTTGCTGTCGTACCCCCTGCATTCTCGGCCCGTGTGCGACATTGCTGAATATGCTCATGGGAAGCGCAACAGGCAGGGCGAAAACCATGCCCACGTTTCTGCGCAACTCGGCTACGTCGACTCCTGAGTCATATACGTCAGTCCCATCGATTTTGAGGGATCCCTCGTGCCGGGTGTTGGGGATTAGGTCGCCCAACCTGTTCAAGGAACGAAGGAGCGTGGTTTTACCGCTCCCTGAAGGGCCCATAATTGTGAAGAGCTGATTGCTCCTGATCTCTAGACTGACGTTTCTTAGCGCGCAGTGTTCGCCGTAGAAGAAACTGAAATTAGAGGCAGAGACCTTGGGTGCGCCTCCTCTGCTATCTGCTGTCAGCACCTTGCTTTCAGCTTCTCCTTTTTTGCCGGTCATGTCAGGTATCACCTCGGTTGTTTCGTTGGCGGACGCCGGCCCTCCGCTAGCCCTCTTTCTCAGTGAGCCGATCCATTATGGCGTACGCTGCCGTATTGATCGCCAATATCAGGATGATCAAAACCGCAGCCGTGGTGTACGCATTCTCCAACGATATGCCTTCCCTGGCGAGGATGTAGAAGTGGACAGGGAGGGTTCTCGTGGAGTCCAGGAGGGTCCTGGGCAATCTAAGGGATGATCCGGCGGTAAAGATGACAGCAGCGGTTTCGCCGATTGCTCTCCCTATGGCCAGTATCACTCCGGTTACAATCCCCGGCTTCGCTGACGGCAGAACCACGCTTGTCACCGTTTGCCACCTGGTTGATCCCAGTGCGAAGCTCACCTCACGATAGGCTTCCGGAACTGCCCTGATAGCTTCTTCAGATGTCCTTACGATTGTCGGCAATATCATTGCAGAAAGAGTCAGGGCGCCGGATAGGACGGACCAGCCCAGATTCAGATATATTACGAAGAACAGAAAGCCGAAAAGGCCGAAAATAATAGAGGGGATCCCTGCCAGGCTTTCCGTGCCGAATCGGACTATCCTGGGTAACCATGTGTCGCGGGTGTATTCAGTAAGATACACAGCAGTCAATATCCCGACCGGAGCTGCGATAACCAGCGCTATTCCGGTAAGGAGCACAGTCCCGACAATTGCAGGGAAAACCCCGCCTGTCCTTCCCATCTCCCGTGGCGACTCAAGAAGAAATGGCAAGGCCAGCCCGGGCAGCCCATTTATCATGACATGACCTATGATGAATACTAGGATTAGCACAGTAAAACCTGTTATGCCTGCAAACAGAAGGGTAACTCGTCTGTCGGCCATCTTTACACCTTTTCAACCCGGGCGACTAATCGCGCCAGGGTATTTAGAAGCGCTATGACGGCAAAGAGCACAATTCCGGTGGCGAAAAGCGCTTCCCTGTGTTCGCCTACTGCATAGCCCATTTCCAGGGCGATGTTGCTTGTGAGAGTCCTTACCGGCTCCAATGGAGAGACCGGGATTTTTGTGGCGTTGCCTGCCACCATTATCACTGCCATAGTCTCTCCTACCGCCCGCCCCATACCAAGGATAACCGCTGCTATGATTCCCGGCCTTGCAGCAGGGAGAACCACCATCCTTATTGTCTGCCATCTTGTAGCCCCTAAGGCCAGCATGCCTTCTCTGTATGCCTGGGGGACGGCTTTTAGCACGTCGTAACATACACTGATTATTGTGGGCAATATCATAATCCCCAGGACAATGCCGGCTGCGAGGATGGAGAATCCGGGCCCGCCCAGCCACTGTCTTATGAGGGGGACGAGAATGATAAGTCCGATGAAGCCAAATATGACGGATGGGATTCCCGCCAGAAGTTGTATGGCGGATTTGAGGATCCGGCTTGTTTTGGATGGCGCCATTTCAGCGAGGAAGATAGCTGTGGCAAGGCCTATTGGAACTCCTATTATGAGAGCGCCCAACGTTACCCAAACCGAACCAAGTATCATCGGAAGTATGCCAAACATGCCCCTTGTAGGAGACCATTTGGTTCCTGCGATGAATTGGGCCATGCCCAGTCTGGCTATGATTGGCGACCCTTCTTTGAAGATGAATATGATAATAAGGGCTAGGACTGCTATTGCAGAAAGCGCAACTGCAGCCAGAGACCATTGGACCAGTGTTTCACGACGACGCATGACCGCACGCATCCTCCTTAGCTCAGCAAAAGAATGTACTTCAATGCAATGCGATGAACCTGTATCGTATCCGATCCTAATTGCCGTGCTCCGGCCTAAGATTATCATGCCCAGGCTCAGGAGGCTCTCCCGACGCAACCGATGTAACCGGCACCAAACCTTCCTGTGCCAGCATTGCCTGGGCCTTTTCACTCAGGCAGAAACTGATGAAATCTTCTACCTCTTTCCCCGGGCCTTCTCCGGTGGCAAGTATCATAGGCCTTACCAGCTTGTAGGTTTGATTTGCTACTGTGTCGATGCCAGGCGGCACGCCGGAGACGGCTATGGCTTTCACGCGCTTGTCCACTAGGCCAAGGGACAGATAGCCTATGGCGGAAGGATCGCCGGCTACGATTTCCCTCACTGCGCCGTTGGAGTCCTGAACTATGGCGCCGGGAGTGACTTCCGCGGTTCCCATAATTATCTCGTCAAATGCGCCCCGGGTCCCGGAACCCTCTTCGCGGGCGACTGCGTGAATCTTGCGCGATTTGCCTCCTACTTCCAGCCAGTTGGTAATCTCCCCGGTAAATATGGATCTGATCTCGTCGATGTCAAGGTTGCGAGAGGGATTTGAAGGGTGGACAATAAGGGCTATTGCATCATATGCGATAATTGTGGGAATCAGGGCTTTCTCATCCCCTTGGAGCTCACGAGATAACATGCCTACCTCAGCTACGCCTGAAAGGACTGACCTTGCGCCTGCGCTGGATCCTCCACCCTGGATATTGATAATGACGTTTCCGGCTTCATTCATATACTCATCGGCGAGTAGCTCTGCGAATGGCTGAACAGAAGTGGATCCTGCCAGGGTTATGGAGACAGGGGCCTGGATTCTGTCGCTTCTTACGGGCGTTCGTAGACTATGTATAGCTGCAAGGATAACGAAAAGTATTACAATGCCTAAAAAAGGTATGAACCGCCTCAGCTTAATCCCTCCTGTCCATGTTAATTCTATGCAATGAGAGGAATTCCTACACGACATTCCGCGGTGTTAGCCTAAGCAGATCGCCATGAGACCGTTGGACTTCTCCAGTAATCGCCGGTTTCGCCGAAGACGTCGGCCGGTTTTTGCGATTCGGGCGGGCTGTGTTAACATAATATGCGAGAGAACAACGGTCTCATGAACTCATACTTTAGGATACCTCGGGAGATTTGCCGGGATAACCTGGGGAACCTCACGAATTATACGGGACAACTCAGGTCAACTCGGGAAATGCCGACTGACGATGACTCACGAAATTCCACAGGATAGCTTAGGCAGGATAACTTGGGGCGACAGTACGCAATCGTTAAGCTCGATATGTCATGAATGCCCCACTTGTCCATGGAGGAATTCAGATCCTGGGAAAGAATACTGGTTAGCAGATATGGCTATTTGTGAGGAGGACCAAGACAGTGACAGAGCATCCGGAAGACAGAGCGGATTCACAAAACAGTATCCTAAACCAGGATCTATCAGGCTTGTGCGATAAGGATCTTGGCGAAGTATTAGGTGGTGCGATCGCCACGTATGGATTTGAGGTAGTACAGGATTTAGAGAAGCTCGCAACCGGCGGCGATTCTCGCGTGGCAAGCGCTGCGTGCAGCGCTTTAGGTGCGACACATGATGTATCTGCTGCTAATGCCCTGCTTAGGATTAGGGAGTTCGCGAAAGACAAGAGTGTCCGGAAAGAGGCAGGCCATGCTCTGCATAAGCTGCGATCTGTCGGGATTGAGCCGGAGGAGAGGCCGGAGCCTGTAGGTGAGATGCCGGGGCTTGCTCGTACCGGAAGAATCGAGAGCGCCTATGCCTCCTATTACGACCCTGTCGGAATGCGCCTTCTGATTATGGGTATTAGGCCTCCGGGTAGGCCTTTGTTCAGGGTGATTTGGGCCATATCTCAAGAAAACGGCATATATGACTCATATGTCACACGATTGAGCAAGCGTGGGTTTGAGGAATGGATTGATGAGTTTAGGCTGGAGAGAGAAGGCATACTCCAAATCGATCCAGCACATTGCAGGTACCTTACGGATGAGGCTTATGAAAAGGCGTCCCAATCCGGCGCGTCTCTTCAGGACGGAATCGGAATCTACCTTGAAACAGTGAAAAACATGCCTGGTCCGCCGGAACGGCCAATCATCTATGAGTTGTTGGACGAGGCTAAAGCGAAGTCGGATTCAACGGCCGTCTTAACGTCAGAGAGCCTGCTGGATCTTGTGGAGTGCGCGTGGCGTATTGAGGGTGAGAAGGTCGAGGAGTATACTGAGCGGGCGCTCGAGGTAATCAACAGTATAATAGTCACATCTGACATTGTCCGCGAAGAGCGCCTCCAAAAGATTGTAGATGATTATGTTTCCGCCGAGTTCTCCGGTGACATAATACATGCGTATCGAAGAAGGTTAGAAGAAACCGCATATCTATTTGTCTTAGACAGCAGGATGGATTACGCCCGTTCTGCTTTTTCCGTAGCTCTCCTAATGGAATCCGGCGGTGATCTCCGCTCAATACCGTTTATTCGGGGGCTGGTCGAAAGAAGCCTGGGAATTATCAGGGCTGACTCCCGCGAAGGCAAGGAGCTTGAAAGGCGCATGGCCGAGAAGGAGAGAAGCCAGTTTGTGAAGCCAATCACTCAAGACAGATCCCGGGATGAGATTCTTAAGGGGATACTACGAAGCTAACGTGCATTCCGGCTCACTGCACCCCGGCTCACTGCATCTTCGCTTGGTGTCTCCGGTGTCGAGCCGTTTGGAGAATAAAATCCTGCCTTAGTGGCACTCTCTTAATAGGGGTTCAATACGGGGTTCAATAGGGGGTTTAATAGGGGGTGATAAGGTGGGTAAGGTTGCGAATGTGAAATGCTCAGTAGATGAGTGTGTCTACTGGGGTACCGGGGACGTTTGTGAGGCCAATGCAATTGAAGTCAACAGAAATATCAAGACCCATGAGGGCGGAACTGCCGGGGCCGGCTTGAGCAGGAGGGACATGGAAACCGGCCGTCTGGGAGACCTTGGCACCCGCACAAGAAGGGAAAGCGTGGCATGGACTTCTGAACACACTATGTGCAGGACGTTCAGGCCCAGGCCGACGGGACGCGATCGCTGATTGTTCTCTGTTGGCACGGACGGCATGTTGACCACGGCGATCATGTCGACTGTACTTACCATGTTGACTGTACTGACTGTATCAGCCCGCACCTACCTGCGGACCATGCTGACCAGGTTAAGGGTAATGAACCGTATTGACCGGTCCAGTTGTCATATCCCCATCCACAGTCATGTGAACGAACATGGTTTGCATGGGTAAGCCGCCACAGGATTAAGGGGATAAATCACCATACAGGACCAGGAAGGGTTCCCATGCCTTAAACTGAACTAACCGCTAGTAGGCAGGACATTAGATCCTCCTAATTGGCTCACTGGGTAGGCCAGCCGATCGCTGAAAAGCCCTCAGATCCGCTTGGATGGTTCACTGGGTGGGCCATTCGGCTACCGAAAGACCTTCAGATCCGCTTGGATGGCTCACTGGGTAGGCCAACCGATCGCTGAAAAGCCCTCAGATCCGCTTGGATGGTTCACTGGGTGGGCCATTCGATTACCGAAAGACCTTCGGATTCCCTTGAGTGGCTCTCAAGGTGGGCTGTATTCGATTGAGACCCCTTGTGAGCGGCCCTATATGCTCTTTTATAGATGGGAAGGACTCCCATCTGATTTAGCAGCATAATCAGAAGTCCACCTGGAATACTTATCCAGGAAATACGGTGCTTACGGAATTCATGGCCGATTCGGGGCTCCGATTCGCGGCTCCGATTTGGGAAGTTGCGCCGATTTAGGGCGTTGTTGACAGTCTTTGAACCCTGAGACTATAATAACAGCGCGAACGGGAATATGACAATCGCAGGAGGAATGCAATTGCAACTTTGGTTTATCGAAGAGCAAGCTCCGGGAATGGCACTTGCCCTAAAAGCCACGGGCACGGTTTACCGAGAAAAGACCAAATATCAGGACCTAACTGTGATTGAGACTGTTGATGCAGGTAGGGCTCTGGTACTGGACGATTGTATTCAGACCTCGGATATGGACGAATTCATCTATCACGAGATGATAGCTCACGTGCCACTGTGCACCCACCCATTACCTGAGAAAGTCCTGGTGGTCGGTGGAGGCGACGGAGGCAGTATCCGCGAAATCCTCAAGCATGATTCAGTAAAGGAAGCAGTCCTTGCTGAAATCGACGAGAGAGTAATTGAGGCCGCCAAGAAGTACCTTCCGAACACCTCATGCAGACTGGATGATCCCAGGTGTCGCGTAGTGATAGGAGACGGCTTCCTGCATGTTAACACTCATCCAGGCGAATATGACGTCATTCTGTGTGATTCCACAGACCCTGTCGGGCCGGGAATCGTATTGTTCAGCGAAGAGTTTTACCAGGGAGTATACAGCTCGTTGAAAGACGACGGGATATTTGTGGCTCAGACGGAGTCCCCATTCTACTACCGAGACTTACTAGCCAGAGTATCCAAGACCTTGAAAGGGATATTTCCGATAGTTAAGACATATGTTACGGTCATGCCTACATATCCCGGAGCGCTTTGGACCTTTACTTTGGCGTCAAAGGAATATGATCCTGTTGAATGCGTGCGTAGGTTGGATCTGGAGACCAGATTCTATACACCGGAGCTTCATAAGGCTTCGTTTGCGTTGCCAAGGCTGGTCAAGGATATAGTGGGCGCCTAATTCTTATGACAGATGCTTCGCATTCCAGGCGCTTCCTAGCGCTTCCTAATGTAGATGGCTGGCAACGTGGGCGCTACCCATTGCAATGGTTTAGCGTTGCAGGCGCTTCGTAATGTAGACGGCCGGCCATGTAGACGCTGCCCATCATAATGGCCTAACATTTTGGGTGCCTCAAGGAGTATTTGAAGGTGCCTCCAATTATGGAGGACTTGGATTGCGAGGCCTTCCAGTGCCTGGGTTGTGCCCTGAGGGGTAGCGGAAGGGGGTATTGGCGGGTGTCTGAGCAGCTTTCTCACATCAAGGAGCTTCTGGCGGGGAAAGACTATCGTTTCACACCCCAGCGTGAGGCAATACTCCACGTTATCATGGAATGTCAGGATGCGCACTTGACTGCTGACGAGATATATCGTAAGGCAAAAGAAGCATACCCTGAAATCGGTATAGCCACTGTGTACCGTACCCTCGAGATTTTTGAGACCTTAGGAATCATCAATAGGCTCCAGTTCAGCGAAGACAGAGGCCTCTACGAATTCAACCCCGGTTACCACAAACACTATC
>JAPXLY010000044.1:0-11288 GCA_033809295.1 Bacillota bacterium | reverse complement strand
AAGGTTATGCAAGCTATGGATAACCTGCGCGAAGCCGGTGTGGTATACGGTTTTTCAGCTACGTATAATAGGGAAACCACTGATGCAGTCGGTAGCGACGAATTTATAGATTTGATGATAGATAAGGGTTGCATCTTCGGCTGGTTGTTTACTTACGTCCCAGTTGGAGGACAGGCCGACCTTGAGTACATGGCAACCCCTGAACAGAGACAATACATGTATAGAACAGTAAACAGATGGCGCTCGGAAAAACCTATTTTCATCGCAGATTTCTGGAATGACGGTTGGACTACAGGAGGATGCATTGCAGGCGGACAGTGCTACTTCCATATTAACGCCACAGGTGAAGTGGAGCCATGCGCGTTTATCCATTACGCGAACGTCAACATCAAAGACACAACTCTCTTGGAAGCGTTGAAATCGCCTCTGTTCAAGGCGTATCAGCAGTCAATACCGTTCAATGAAAATCTTCTGAGGCCATGTCCCTTGATTGACAATCCTCAGAGACTCCAGCAAATGGTGGAGGAATCAGGGGCTTATCCGACCCAGATAGATAATCTGACTGCATCCGCCCTCTGTCAGCCTCTGCATGGATACGCAAAAGCATGGGGTGAAGTGGCAGACGATATCTGGGAGGAAAAGCACGCAGCAAAAAAGCAATGTAAATGTAATTGCAAGTCAGAGACAACATAGCCATGGACACCTCAAGACGACAACATCGGCTGCGAGGTGCGGATGATTCCACGCAAGAACAGCGCAAAACAGCCTGTAGGCACGCATATCCTGCCTACAGGCTGTTTTTCATCTGCAACCCCCGCTTTCGGGTGACCTGCTGTTACCGGCTAAAACTCCAGGCCAAAGGCAGGCACAACTGAGCCCGGGTAGTTCTCTTCTATGAACTCCGCCACCGGCTTTGAAGTCAAAGCCTTTGCAAGTTCTCTAAGCGCTGCCTTATCTTTGTCTTTCGTCCTTACAGCCAAGACGTTCACATACGGTGAATTCGCGTCCTCTATAATAAGAGCGTCCCGCGTTGCGATGAGTCCTGCCTCGAGAGCGTAATTTGAGTTTATTACGGCAAGATCCAGGTCCTCAAGGGATCTTGGGAGTTGAGCTGCCTCCAGTTCGATAATCTGAAGGTTCTTAGGATTTGAGACTACATCGTATTTGGTTGCCGTAATGCCGGCCTTGTCGTCAAGCTCGATAATGCCTGCTCTCTGTAAGAGCAGGAGCGCTCTCCCACCGTTTGTAGGATCGTTTGGTATTCCAACTTTGGCCTTATTCTTCAGGCCGTCGAGGTCCTTGACTTTCTCTGAGTACGCACCCATAGGCTCAATATGCACACTGGCAATATAGGTGATATCAAGCCGCCTTGCTGAAGCAAACTCCTCCAAATACGGAATGTGCTGAAAGTAGTTGGCATCAATATCCCCGTCATTCAGCGCAAGGTTGGGAGTGACATAGTCGGTAAACTCGATGACTTCCAGCAAAATCCCCTTGTCTTTCAGAATGGGTTTTACCATTTCAAGGATTTCTGAGTGCGGAACAGGTGTCGCACCTACCTTCAGCTTCGTAGGCGCCAACTGCTCACTGCTCGCTCCTCCGGCGCATAGGGCCAACATGAGCATTAAGGATACCACAAGAGTCCGGAGCACGGAGTAATTGTCCTTCTTTCTACGTCTTTTCATCATACTTTCTTCCTCCTCTTCTTCTTCAGATCGCTGTATGTAACAACTTCATCAAGTCAGCTTCTCCTCTGCCCCACCTTTTTGGCAAGTGCGCCACCTATCATCTGAACCCCTTGAACCAAGAGAACGAGGATGACAACTGTTGCAAACATCACGTCGCCGCGGAACCTTTGGTACCCGTACCGCACCGCGAGATCCCCCAGCCCCCCACCGCCTATGGCCCCTGCCATGGTGGAATAACCTACCAGGTTAATGGCGGTAATTGTCACCCCCAGTATCAGTGAAGGTTTCGCCTCAGGAATAAGTACCTTCGTTATGATCTCCCATGGAGACGCTCCTATTGCCTGAGCTGCTTCAACTACGCCGGGATCAACTTCACGAAGTGAGGTTTCAACCATTCTTGCCACGAACGGAACCGCAGCGATGGTCAACGGGACAATTGCAGCAGTCGTGCCAATGGAAGTACCTGATATGAGCCTTGTAAAAGGCATTATTGCTACCATTAAGATGACAAAAGGAATGGATCTCCCGATATTCACCGCAGCTCCGAAAGCCTGGTTCACGCCGGGATTCTCCAGGATATTCCTTTTTTCCGTGGTCACGAGAACGACTCCTATGGGTAATCCGAAAACCACGGCAAGCGCACAAGACACCCCCACCATGTAGAGGGTTTCACCTAGACTGTTAACGATAATTTGAACCAAACGAGAATCAAACACCTGGTGCCCTACCCCCCATTGACCTTTATCCCAAAATCACTTACATCCTCAATAACATCAACAGATACTCCGAGCCCGCGCAAGAAGCCTATGGATTTCTCGATTGCGCCCCCATTACCGGAGAGTTCAACCAACATGACACCAAACGGGACTGACTTGATATGATCAATCTGAGCGGTAAGGATATTTATGTCCACCCCGAAATCACGAACAATTGACGAGATCACAGGACGTCCCGTTGACTCTCCCACAAAAGACAGCCTAACCACTCGCCTGTCTGTTGCCTTTGCCGATGCTTCAAGGATCTCCATTGCCCAATCAGGGGCATCTATGTGGCTTGATCCTCGGATCATGGCTTTCGTCGTTTCATGCCTCGGGGAAGTAAACATGTCAATGACCCGTCCGGACTCAGCTACCTTCCCATCTGCGATTACCGCCACCTTGTCACATATCTGCCTGATTGCGTCCATTTCGTGAGTAATCAGAATGATAGTCAATCCGAAGGCCTTGTTAATTGTATCAAGCAGCTTGAGGATGGATCGTGTGGTCTGAGGATCCAAGGACGACGTAGGCTCATCACACAGGAGCACTTTGGGGTCATTTGCCAATGCTCGCGCAACCCCTACCCGCTGCTTTTGCCCACCGCTTAGCTGAGAAGGATAGGCGTCTTCCTTATCACTCAGCCCCACGAGCTCAAGGAGCTTTCTGCCTTTCCTGACCCTGTCCGCTCTCTCCACTTTCGCGATTTCTAAAGGGAAGACTACGTTCTCCAAGACAGTCCGGGACGACAGCAAATTGAAGTGCTGGAATATCATACCGATTTTCTTTCGTGCTTCACGGAGCCCCCTACTTCCCAGGGCAGTAATTTCCAACCCGTCCACATGGACCTTGCCTCTGTCAGGCACCTCCAGCATGTTAATACACCTAACGAGCGTGCTCTTCCCCGCCCCGGAAAGGCCTATTATCCCGAAAATCTCTCCCGGCGCGACACGAAGGCTTACTTCTTTGAGCGCAATTACTTTCGACGAATCCGTCTCGAAAGTCTTTGAGATTGACTCCAGTCTTACCAATCCTGCCACACATCCCCTCTAAGATACAAAAAACCCTCCCCGCAGCGGGAAAGGGCCTAAAGTTTTGGAAATGCCTTACTTCCCTCATCTGCCGGATTAATCCTTTGGATTCATCCGCTGGAATTGGCACCTCTCCGTGATGCGGTCGTAAATCCGTCAAACCGCAATACCGGAAGGTTGCCGGGTTTCATTGGGCCAGTCCCTCCACCTCTCTGGATGAGCAAATGATCTGGATTTGTCACCAAATTACTTGGCACAAACTCCATATTATATTTTAAAATGAATATTATCACAGCGCACACTGCTTGTCAACAAAGATCGACAAAAAATGTCGACAAAGATCGAACAGAGTTCGACAAGAAACAGTCACAACCTAGAAAGATGCATGTTCCGTCCTGGTAATGATCTCATCCTGTAGGGCTTCTGTAAGATCGCAGAAATAGTCGCTGTATCCTGCCACTCTCACAATGAGGTTCCGGTACTTCTCAGGATCCTCCTGGGCGGCGCGAAGAGTCTCCGCGTCTATTACGTTGAACTGCACATGGTGTCCGCCGAGCTTGAAATAGGACCTGACGAGGTGCGCAAGGTTCGTGATGCCTTCCTCTCCTTCAAGAATCTTCGGCGTAAACTTCATGTTAAGAAGCGTGCCTCCTGTAAGCGCATGATCCATCTTCGAGGCTGACTTCATCACCGATGTAGGGCCGTTTCGGTCTCTGCCTTGCACAGGAGAGATCCCCTCTGACAGCGGCTCCTTGGCATGTCTTCCGTCAGGGGTTGCGCCGCATACTTTGCCGAAATACACATGGCACGTAGTGGGAAGCATGTTTATCCTGTGAATTCCGCCTTTCGTGTTAGGACGGCCTTCAACTGCATCAAAAAACGTCCGGAAAACCCAGGTCATTATGTCATCCGCACGGTCGTCATCATTACCGTATTTGGGTGATGAGTTTGCAAGGCGCATCCTGATAGCCTCGTAACCCCTAAAATCGCTGTGAAGAGCCTGCATCAGGTCTTGCATGCCAAGAGTCTTCTTATCAAAAACGTGGTGCCGGATAGCCGTCAAGCTATCAGTAGTAGTCCCGATCCCAACTCCCTGAATGTACGACGTATTATACCTGGCGCCGCCTTCATGGTAATCCATACCCTTTTCTATACAGTCATCTATAAGCAGAGACAGGAAAGGAGTAGGCATGTACTTGGCGTACATCCGCTCAATGACATTATTGCCTCTTACCTTCACACCTATAAAGTAATTAAGTTGCTTCTTGAATGCCTCGAGTACCCCACCAAAGCTTTCGAACTCTACAGGAAGTCCGGTCGCAGGGCCCAGCCTCATCCCGGTGCGCGAATCGATCCCGTCATTTAAGGCAAGCTCCAGGATTTTCGGCATATTCAGGTATCCGGTGAGAATATAGCTTTCCTTACCGAACGCGCCTGTTTCCACACATCCGCTGGTTCCACCACACCTTGCGTCCTCAAGTGACTTACCTTGCCGGAGGAGCTCCTCGACCACCATGTCAGCGTTGAATATTGAAGGCTGGCCCCACCCCTTCCTCACAATTCTAAGCGCGCGCCTCAGGAATCGCTCGGGGTTCTTGGCACTGAGTTGAATATTGGAGCTGGGTTGCAAGAGCCTCATTTCATCGATTACGTCAAGGATCAAGTATGTGAGGTCGTTTACACCGTCTCTGCCATCTGCCTTCAGCCCGCCTAGATTGATGTTGGCAAAGTCAGTGTAGGTTGCGCTTTCCTCTGCTGTAACACCGACTTTAGGTGGCGCAGGCTGGTTGTTGAATTTGATCCAGAAGCACTGAAGGAGCTCTCTTGCTTCTTCCTCGGTAAGCCTTCCTTCCTCAATGTCCTTCTTATAGAACGGATACAGGTGCCGGTCAAGACGTCCGGGGTTAAAAGAATCCCATGTGTTGTATTCGGTAACGACACCGATATGCACAAACCAGTACGCCTGAAGCGCTTCCCAAAACGTCCTGGGAGCACGTTCCGGAACGTGCAAGCATATTTCAGCTATTCTCGCAAGCTCCGCCTTCCTTCTCTCATCTTGCTCCCTCCGGGCAAGTTCCAGTGCTTCGTCTGCATGCCTCCGGGCAAACCGGATCAAAGCGTCCGCGCAAATATCCATTGCCACGAGCTGTTCATACTTATCGAAAGCCCGGCTGTCCGAAACGTAGTCAAGGCCTGCTAAACTTTCCCGGATATCATTCTTAAGATCCAGGAGCCCTTTCCTGTAGATCTTGTCATCTAAGACTGTATGTCCGGGCGAGCGCTGCTCCATGAATTCAGTGAAGATGCCTGCGTTATATGCAGCCTTCCATTCGTCTGTCATCTGGCTGAAGATCATATCCCGCATGGACCTGCCCTTCCAAAAGGGTATGATCCCGTCCTCATAGATCTTTCGAGCCTCAGGACTGACAGCAAAGGAGATCTTCTCTCTGGAATCCAACACTTGCAGATCTTCAAGACTGTGGCAGCAAATCTCAGGGTATGTAGGCGTGGCTTTTGGCAGTGGGCCCCTCTCTCCGACAATAAGCTCACCGTCATTTATGCACACAGCCTTCTTTTCCATCAACGCCTTAAAGACCAAAGCCCGCGTGATAGGCCAGGAAGCAGCTTTTGCACATTTGTAGGCTTCTGTAACGAGTTCTGCCCTCTCAGTGGATATGTAAGGCTTTGCGTTTAGACTCTCCTCCCTCAGCAAGGCAACCCTTTCTGTCATCTCGCCTACCCCCCAATTCCGGTTTCAAGTCCGAGTTTTCTCAACCTCTCCCAAACAGCATGAACCATCTCATCTGTTGGCCGGGGGATATCAGGTATGCTGTATACCCTTCCCAGCCTTTCATACTTGCCGATCCCCGTATTGTGGTAAGGCAATACATCAATCCGCGGCGACTTGCCTTCCCATCTCAGTGATGAGAGGAATTTCCCCATAGACACGATATTCTCTTGGTTGTCATTAATACCTGGGAGCAGCGGAAAGCGCACAGTCACGTTACTATGAGTCTTAGAAAGGCGTGTGAGGTTCTCAAGGATCGCGTCATTCCCGCTGCCTGTAAGTTCAAGATGCATACCTGCATCCATGCCTTTCAAATCGTAGAGAATGAGATCGGCATATGGAACGATAGAAGACAGAGCCTCCCACTCAACAAAACCGCACGTATCAACTGCTGTATGGATCTCTCTTTCCTTGCATTCCCGAAGCAAAGCAAGGAGGAAACCAGGCTGCAGCAAAGGCTCTCCGCCTGAAAACGTGACTCCCCCTCCTGAGCTGTCATAGAAAACTACATCCTTCATGATCTCGTGGATGAGTTCATCGGAGGTTACAACCCTCCCTGCGACTTCCCTGGCGCGCGAAGGACACGCCTCAACACACTCTCCGCAGGCTGTGCACGTCTCACGTAATGTACGGATCTCGTAAGCTCTTCTCGTATCCGGACTGCCGACCTCAAGAGCAATAGCTTGATTAGGACAGACAGAAACGCAGGTTCCGCAAGCGGTGCACCGATCCGAAGAGAACATCATCTCGGCAGACATCCTTTGACCCTCGGGGTTGTGACACCACACGCACTTAAGAGGACAGCCTTTGAAGAAAACAGTGGTTCTGATTCCAGGCCCGTCATGAACGGAGTATTTCTTTATGTCAAATATGGTTCCAGTCACCCGGTCACTGCTCCTTACCACGGAATGCATCCGATTCCCACGGGAAGACTCAATGTTTGCAGCTCCATTTTACTAAAACGAAGTTTCCACAGCAAGCCGTGCAGCGTATTCTGTCGTGCAGGGTATTCCGGTCGTAAAGGGCACGATTCTCGCGAAAGCGATTTTCGTGGGCAAATGCATCCGTGTCGTGAAACACGTTGGTATCGCAAAACACATTTCCTAGAGTACAAGCTATTTGGTTCGGGTTTTCATGAGTAATGCACGTGGATTCCGAGCAGCCTGAGGATAGGATTCATGAGACTCCTTATCCCTCTTGCCGGACTCGGCAGAGGGACGTCGAGAGCAATAAGGACGCTGAGAGTAAAACCGAGAATCAGGAGAACGATAAATACAAGAAGCTCGCGCCAAAGCCCATTACGAAGCATCTTCGGAACCTCGAAGAGGCCAATGACGGCAAACACTGCTATAAGCAGGATGACAGTCGCCATGCCTAGCCCTCTTCCTTGCGAACGACCCGCATGCTTCTACGCGTCAGACCTGCACGCCGTAATGATGTTTCGACCTTAATCTCTACATCCAGCTTGGGAAATTCTTCATCCCACTTGTCCTTAAGATCCATCCACTCCTTCGGATACTTTCTTCGAATCTCGGCTCCGAAGCCAAAGATATCTGAGTTAAACTCGTGCTTCGCAATATCCAGAGCAGCTTCGATTTCATGTCGTATCGCTTCAGCCATCCGCCGTTCCATTGATGTCCATATTCTTTGACTCTCCATGGGATCGAAGTACTCTTGCACCTCACCCAGATTCCCGAGAGCGCCAACCCTAATCAAGATAGACGGACGCCCCTTGGAAATCTTGGGAGTCACAGTTGAATCAGCCCTCAGGATCTCAATACTTGCCAGCTTGTTTTCTTCTTCAGGTTGCTCAATCACTATGATGCCGGATCTAACCTTCCCCCTCACCCACTGAAGCCCCCTG
This sequence comes from Bacillota bacterium, assembly GCA_033809295.1. Classification (GTDB taxonomy): domain Bacteria; phylum Bacillota; class SHA-98; order UBA4971; family UBA4971; genus UBA4971. Next base: position 3,162 of record JAPXLY010000044.1, on the reverse strand, counting down.
GTTTGGGTCTTATCCAACCATCCTACAAGCTTGTCCCCCTTAAACGCAGCCGCACCGGTCTCCCTTCCACTTACTGAAATAGTCTCTCTTTTCAGTTCTCCCCTCGGGTCTTCAGAAGGAGGCCTCCGAACCAGTTCAGCCCTGGAAGCTATAGCTTCATGACCTTCCGTCTCTAACATCTGAAGAAAATCATTCAATGTTACCATGACAGTTGTAGAAAGCTCCTGTACCGCTATCCTCATGATGCCCAGCGCTCCTTCAGCAGGCATGCGCTCCAGCTCGAATTCATTCCAGACAACTTCTGAAGCCTTGACTCCTTTCGCGACAACTACAGTATTTGTTTCCCTGACTTCCCCCTCTCTGGAAAAGAAGTCTATAGCTTCGCGAATGCCGCCCCTGGCGAATTCCTCACCAAACACTATGAACCTGCTATGGTGGAGGAGAGGTCGCCGCGGAGACTGCTGGCGGAGATTCCTCCAAGCCTCGAACACAGTATGGCCTGTGCTGCTTACTTGCCAAAATGGTTTCTCGTCAACAGTGCCTGCGACTCCTGTCGATATGGCGAATGGCTTCGCTATGTGAACAGTAATCATGATTTCGCCTTCCTTCGCAGCATGATCCACGCCTACAGAAAGGACAAACCCGATGTCTTCTATCTCTTTTCTGCTCCAACACCCGGCAGTGGAAACGACAACCGAGACCATGGAGAGAATCAGCGCAATGCGTGCCCAGCGCCAAGCTTTCATTGGGATTCCCCATTCTTCCGCGAGACAGCGGTCCGGACACCTAACGCTGCATAGAGAAATAAGAGGGCCACTACTGCGACAATGATGGAAAACACCGCGTCTGCCTTAGCAAGGAAATCCTCAAGATCCACAATACTTTCGAAGGAGACAAGACCTAACGGAACGAAGACGGCGGCAAGCGGACATGCCAGATGTTCAAAGGCCTTCAAGTTAAAAACCTGAGCTATTCCTATAGATGTTGCCCAAAGAAACAGAGACAACTTGATTCCCGTGCTTAGCGTCCACGCTGCCATTACTCCTGCCTCTATTCTCTCAAAGAACTCTCCTAAACTTATCATCCTGGCGAGACTGAATAGCGGAAGGGTCCATGAGTTTGCCGTAGGGCCGAAGACAGCCACTAAAGCTATGGCTGCAAGTGCAGTAAGCGCCCCGGTGATAAGAACTGCATATACGGCATACTTCGTCGCTTCCTCCGGCTTGTCCAGATATGGAACTATCATGCCGATTATAAGGTATTGGCTGTAGTAGCCAAGGCTTGCGACGACAGGTGAGACCAGGTTGGATATGCCCCGAGCCAGAATTGGCCTTAAGTTCTCAAACCGCATAGCGTTATAGGGCAGCACATACGTCAACAGAAGAACAAACACGAGGACGTAGAATACATCTTCTCCGAGGCGACACGTCACTTCGAGCCCGGATCTTGCAGCGTAACAGCTCATGATGGCTAACATGATCATGAAAGCAAAAATCGGCGTCTCAGGCATGATAGCGATGACGTACCCCTCACCCAGAACGCGGGTGATATTCACACCGGTGTCTACGAAAAACCACAGGATGACGAGGCCGAGAAGTCTCCCAATGACCGGACCGAGGAGGATCTGGCTGTATTCAATGATCGTCTTCCCGGGGAACTTCAGGCTCAATTTGGTTATGAGGATAACAAAAGGGATAGTAACTACACTGCTGATAATACCGGCAATCCACGCATCCTGGACGTGCTTTGTGCAGGTTATCAAAGAAAACGTCAAAGTAACAGGCACGACTCTTATCACGATCAGCACAGCCATGAGCTGGCGTCCTGATATTTTCCCGCCTTCGAGAGCAGTCATCTTGGCCCCTTCTTCCTGTAACCGCTCGGAATCCCTTTTGCTTGAGGCTGAGGCGGTCTTGGCATGAGGCCTCCGGACTGTCTCCTAAGGTCGCTTTTGCCTGTAAACTCCGGCCGAGTATCTATTGCCCACCATGGAAGCCTGACAAGGGCATCCTTCAGGTCGGATACGACAACCGGCGCAACGGGCTCCAGGAACGGAACACCGAATGACCGAAGGGATGATAGATGAATTCCAGCGATTGAGAACCCAAATACGACTCCGAATAAGCCCAGTGCGCCTGCAAGCAAGATCACGGGAAAGCGGAGCAACCTTACAGCAATGGAAAGGCTGAAAATTGGTGTAACAAATGATGAAATAGCTGTTAAGGCAACGACTATTATCATGGCAGATGAAACCAAACCTGCGCGAACCGCAGCTTCTCCCAGAATCAGAACGCCTACTATACTGATGGCAGGTCCGTAGATCTTGGGCAGCCTCACTGCAGCCTCCCGCAATATCTCGAAGGCTACCTCCATGAGAAGGGCTTCAAATACGGCAGGAAAGGGTACACCTTCGCGCTGAGCAGCTATGGCAAGAACCAAAGGGGTGGGAAGCATTTCTTGATGAAATGTGGTGACTGCAACGTACAATGCAGGAAGAAGAAACGCAATAAAGAAAGAAGCGTACCTCAGCAGTCTTACTGCAGACGCGATAAAAAAGCGCTCATAGTAATCCTCGGGCGAAGTGAGAAACATCAAGAATGTAACCGGAACAATAAGGACAAACGGCGTGCCGTCTGTAAGTATTGCAATCCTTCCTTCAAACAGCGCACCTGCCACTCTGTCAGGCCTTTCTGTACGAAGAATGGTGGGGAACGGCGAAAAAGGCGCATCCTCAAGGTATTCCTCCAGTTTACCGCTTTCCTGGATGCTGTCTACGTCAATCCTTGTAATCCTGTCCCTGGCCTCCTGGACCACTTTGTCGTTGGCGATACCTTTGATGTAGGCGATTGCCACTTGAGTACGACTGACTCTCCCGACAGTGAATTCTTCGATCCAAAAGCGCGGATCCCTGATCCTCCTTCTAAGCAGGCTGGTATTGACCCGCAAGACCTCGCTGAATCCTTCCCTGGGGCCACGAATAACGACTTCGCTCTGAGGCTCCTGAATACTGCGCGTCTCAAAACCTCGCACATCGCAAACCAAAGCCTCAGAACTTCCGCCTATCACTACCCCGCACTTGCCTTCAGCTATCCTGCTTAGAAAATCTGTTCTATCAGAAACCTGCTTTACATCCGACACCAGAATCAGCCGGTCTCTCAACCT
>JAPXLY010000043.1:0-11537 GCA_033809295.1 Bacillota bacterium | reverse complement strand
TCCCTGTTGCTCAGGTTGGATAAAGAGAACCGGCATGCCTCATACATTGACGTACGGTTTCCCACGAGGCCTGTAATAAAATACAGCAACTAGTGACAAATGCCCAGGCTATAGTATAATCTACAGAGGAGACTGAGTAGAGCACCATAAGTAATCGCCGGTTCCAGAAAGTGTACGTACCGTGCGGGGTCACTCAAGACCTCAGAAAACGAGCGAAGACTAATGGACTCATACTTAGGTTATTGCTGGGGGGTAAGAGGTGAGAAGGGCTCGGGCGTTTGAGTTATATGTCGCCGGAGTATGCGTTATCCTGGGCATATTGCTTGTGGGACAGGTCAGAACACAGGAGTACATAGGGAAAAGTCAGATACCTTCAAGACGGTTGGAAGACCTAAGCGATATGCTACGAAGAGCTGACGCAGAAAGAATGATCCTGGAAAAGGAAGTTGAAGTCCTTAGGGAGCAAATGTCTAAGGTTGCAGAGGGGGAAAAAACCGCAGAAACCATTCGAGCTGAGCTTGCAAAGGCAAGGATGGCTGCGGGACTTACATCCGTTGAAGGCTCCGGCATAATCGTTATATTGAATGACAGCAGGCGCCAAGCCGGGCCGGGAGAAAGCCCGGAGCTTTTCCTTGTCCATGATAACGATATCCTACAAGTAGTCAATGAGCTGTTTGCTGCAGGGGCTGAAGCGGTATCTGTAAATAACCAAAGAATGGTCGCCACTTCTGAAGTCAGATGTTCCGGCCCTGTAATCTCCGTCAACAACGTCCGGATTGGACCCCCCTATGAGATACGTGCAATCGGTGACTCTGACGCGCTGGACAGCGCGTTGCACATGAGAGATGGAATACTGGATACTCTCAGAGCTTGGGGCATCGAGGCGAAAGTTCAGAAATCAGCTACCGTCCAAGTTTCAGGTTATAAAGGCGGTTTGTATTTTCAGTACGCCAAACCGGTATTGGAGGGAGCACATAAATGATGCTGCCTGCTATCGGACTCATCATAGGTATCATAATTGCCCTACTCACACCTTTGCGCTTTCCAATAGAATACTCACAGTATATCGCCATAGGTATTCTGGCAGCGCTGGACTGCGTGTTCGGCGGAATTCGCGCAGGATTGCAGGGATCATTTGACAAGACTGTCTTCATATCAGGATTCGTGGTAAACACAGCGCTTGCCGCAGCGCTAACCCTGGTAGGAGATAAACTCGGAGTTGACCTCGTTTTAGGCGCAACTGTGGCTTTTAGCATTAGAATCTTTAACAATGTAGGCATTATCCGAAGATATGCCCTTGACAGGTGGTTTAAAAGAAGGCCCCAAAGGGAAGAGGAGTCATATGAAGTACGTTGAATTCTTTGTGTAGTAGATGCAGGAGGTAATCTATGTCTCATAACAGTATTATTGCCGGTTTGGATATCGGCACCACACGCATATCCCAAGTCATAGCCCGGGTAAGCGACGAGGGTGAAATTGATGTCATAGGCGTCGGCGAAGAGCCTTGCCAGGGCCTTCGCCGCGGAGTGATTGTTGACGTTGACAACGTTGCAGCTTCGATAGCAACTGCAAGTAAGCGCGCAACACGCATGGCAGGCGTGAACATACACAGTGTGTTTGTGGGAGTACCTGCGATTCGTGTGTCTTGTGCTGCCAGTCACGGAATGACTGCCACCTCAGGAGATGATTGGCGAGTAACTGCCCTCGACGTGAAGGAAGCCCTTGATGTGGCAAGTGTTCTTGCAGTTCCGCCTGACCGGGAGATCATATCAGTCTTGCCTCAAGAGTACGTCGTAGACGGACTGGGTGGTATCAAAGACCCTGAAGGGATGACCGGTATCAGGCTGGAGGTCAATGCCAGGGTTATTACCGGCCACGTGACAATCCTGGAAAACATGGCGGAGAGTGTGGAACGGGCAGGCTTATCTGTTGAGGGACGGATCTTGGAGCCTGTAGCTGTTGCACAGGCAATTCTGACTCATGAGCAAACTCAAAGAGGTGCAATACTGGTTGATATCGGTGGCCAGATAACCCAGGTAGTAGCATTCTATGAAGGCACACCAATCCAATTCCTGTGTGTACCCATAGGCGGTGTACACATCACAAATGATATAGCCATAGGTATGAAGATTCCGTTTGAGGAAGCTGAAAGAATAAAGCAAAGAAGTGCTTCCGGCGGAGAACATGATAAGGGCAAAGATGAATTCATCCAAGACATAATAGACGCGAGATTGCGAGAAATCATTGAGCTTATCGAATCAGAGACCCGTGAAGTCAGGAATAGCGGACTTGTTCCGTGTGGCGTGTTCCTTGCAGGCGCAGGCTCATTTACCCCCGGTACTTCGGAGCTGGCTTCTGAGATCCTTGAATTGCCTGCGCAAATCGGCACACCTCATCCAGTCAGTGTGCCAAAAGGAATTGAGCCTCATAGCTTGTCGCAAGTGGCTTTGGGAATCGCCTGGCATGTAGCTGAGAATTCCCAATTCTTACTTGCCAGGGAATCACAGCCTTCTACGTTTCGGAGGGCGCTGTTTAGTCTCAGAGGGTGGTTTGATGAATTCTTAAAGGATTTCTTCTAGTCTCAATTTGGCGGTTACGCAGGAGGGATATTAGGTGTTCAACCTGGAACTTGAAATGGAGCAGTTCACAAACATTAAGGTGATAGGGGTCGGAGGCGGAGGTTCCAACGCGATAAACCGGATGATAATGGCAGGATTGTCCGGTGTGGAGTTTGTGGCAGTCAATACTGACGCACAGGCACTGGCTGTATCTGATGCCGGTGTAAAGATCCAGGTTGGAGAGAAGCTCACTAAAGGCCTTGGTGCAGGCTCAAATCCTGAAATCGGAGAGCAGGCGGCGCAAGAAAGCTATGACGTGATTCGGCGCGCTTTAGAAGGAGCTGACATGGTATTCATCACCGCAGGCATGGGTGGTGGGACAGGTACGGGAGGCGCCCCTGTCGTGGCCTCTATCGCAAAAGAACTTGGCTCCCTTACAGTAGGTGTGGTGACGAAGCCTTTTACCTTTGAAGGTAAGAAGCGCATGGCTCAAGCAGTGGTAGGAGTCGATAACTTGAAAAGCAAGGTAGATGCCCTTATTGTGATACCAAACGATAGGCTCCTCCAGGTCAGTGAGCCTGCCACTTCGATTCTCGATGCCTTCCAACTGGCAGATGATGTATTGCGGCACGGGGTGCAAGGTATTTCAGACCTGATTACCGTCCCAGGCCTTATAAACGTCGATTTTGCAGACGTAAGGACTATCATGTCCAGCGCAGGTTCGGCTCTGATGGGCATAGGGACAGCTTCAGGTGAAGGCCGTGCCCAGAAGGCCGCGAGAGCTGCTATAGAAAGCCCTCTCCTTGAAACAACTATCAACGGCGCCAAAGGCGTGCTTATGAACATAAAAGGAAGCAGTAATTTGGGCCTCTTTGAGGTAAATGAAGCTGCTGAGCTTATTGCAAAAGCTGCCGACAGTGACGCCAATATCATATTCGGCGCAATGATTGACGAAAACCTTACGGATGAAATCAAGATTACCGTTATTGCCACCGGGTTTGACTCTAAGGTTAAAGAAAGAGTCGGGCTGGAAGCTGTGGAAATCAGTGACTTTGCAGGCGGTGAAGACCTGGATATACCTGCCTTCCTTAGAAGAGGACGAGGCCAAAAGCGTTAACTTGCGTTATGTGGCCGTCATTTTGTCCTCAATTATGACATAATTCTGAGCACGAAGATTGTATACTTAATAAGGAGATGAAACCGGGCAGCGTTCGGGGGTGGATCTCATGCCTCACAAAACTGTCATGAGTGCCGCTGTAATGACTTTTGCCATGCACTGGCTCACCCTGTGGGCAACCGGAGAGGTTCTCGGCTGTAGAATAAGACATTCGAAGATACTTGTGGCGTCAATCACAGCCGGACTCATAGACGCAGTCATCATAGTCTCACTGCACTTTGGGTATCTTCGTGCATATGCCGCAGTCCCACTGGCAATCCTGTCAATACTCCCCGCAGTCAGAATAGCCTTCGGGCCTTTATCCTTGCCCAGATTTGCCATAGTCTCCTGCCACGTGCTGGGGATTAGCTCCCTGGCGTTCGGAGGGGCTTCAGCTTGCGCTTACCTCACAGGACGCCGGCTTATACCAACGCTTTTGGGCCTTTTGGGAACCGTCATGGCAACTACAGAAATAGGATGGGGCTACGTCCGCAGGAGATTCCGAGAATGGTTCCTATATGTGCCGATAGAAATCCATTTCGGTGATATTCAGTTCCAAGTGAACGCTTTAATTGATACAGGCAATAGACTCAAAGACCCCCTTACAGGCTCTCCGGTGATTCTTCTGGAATATAATGCAGCCGCGAAGTTCCTCCCGGAAGAAGTCAGGCGAGCGTTTATGGCCTTCGATGCAGGAGATCTAGGGCTTATTTCTGAACTCCTGGCAGATTCAGCATGGCTTGCCAGGTTTCGGGTAATACCCTTTGTCTCCATAGGCGAGGGGAAAGGCCTCCTCCCGGGGTTTAGAGCTGACAAAATCCTCATATCAGACGGAACTCGAACCTTCCAAACAAAGAATGTAGTCATCGGAATACATGTAGCCAGGCTCTCCCAAGGAGGCGCATTTTCTGCGCTCCTCCATCCCGATATTTTGGCGGAGGCTTCTTGAGCAAGAGTTCACGTGGCAGTCTATTAATATTCCCTAGGAGGAGACTGGGATGAAAATGGGTCTCCCGTTCATAAATCGACTCCTCTACTTAAGGCTGAAGTGCGTCCTATGGGCGATTAACAATGGCTTCGTCCCGAGCCGCCCGATTCTGTATGTAGGGAATGGGGGAGAGGTATTGCCCCCGCCTCTTTCAACCAGTGAAGAAACGGAGCTTCTGACACGCCTGGAAATGGGAGATACGCGGGTGAAAGGCGAGCTGATCGAGAGGAACCTGAGGCTCGTGGTGTACATAGCAAGGAAATTTGAGAATACCGGGATAGGCGTGGAAGACCTGATATCCATTGGCACGATTGGCCTCATTAAGGCTGTCAATACCTTTGATCCGTCCAAGAAGATAAAGCTTGCCACATATGCATCCCGGTGCATTGAAAATGAAATCCTTATGTATCTTCGCAGAAGCAACAAAGTCAGAGCTGAAGTGTCTTTCGATGAACCCCTTAATGTAGATTGGGACGGTAATGAACTCCTCCTGTCTGACGTTATGGGAACAGACAGCGATATTGTATATAGATGCATAGAGGAACAAGTGGATAAATCACTACTGGATGATGCCATGCAGAGGCTGTCCACGAGAGAAAAGAGAATAGTCGAGCTCCGATTCGGACTTAGCGACGGAAAAGAGAAAACACAAAAAGAGGTTGCAGACTTACTGGGCATATCTCAATCTTACATATCCAGGCTGGAAAAGAGAATCATAAGAAAGCTTAGGCGCGAAATCAGAAAAGTTGAGTAAACTATAGCAACTTGAGAGGGGGGACCTAAGTTGAATACATATGATCTTATGAAGAAGTATGTCGCCTCACAAGCCATAGACTACGCTCTGGCTCTACTGGCGAGAGATCCTCGGCGAAACCTGGTAACCCTGACCAGGATTCTGGAGCTGTTTGCAGGTGGGCCCAAGGAGAAACAGCAAATTGAGCTGGCCAGGAAAGCATTTGAAGACCCAAATCATATCTGGACTAAACTGGCGGAACGAGGATTCTCTCAGCTCCATGAAAGCTATCGAACACGAGGCCTCGTCAATCTCTTCATCAATGAAGCATACATGGGTCAACAGGAGCGAAGGCTCCATGCTGAGGAATTGGAGACACCGGTACCGTCATTGATTGTGATTAGCCCGACAATGCGCTGCAACCTGGATTGTACAGGATGCTACGCGGGACGTTATTCGAAAGAGGGGGAAATTGACGAAGCCACCTTAGATAGAATCATCACTGAAGGGAAAGAGCTTGGCATTTACTTCTTTGTAATCTCAGGAGGCGAGCCGTTTCTCAGGGAAGACTTACTCAGCATGGCAGAAAAACATGATGACGCAATCTTCATGGTATATACCAACGGTACGCTCATAGATGAACACTTAGCCCGACGCCTGGCAGAACTGGGAAACATTTCGCCTGCAATCAGCTTGGAAGGAATGGAAGCGGAAACAGACGCAAGACGCGGGCCCGGAATCTTCAAGAGAGTCATGGCAGCAATGGATAACTTGAGGGAAGCAGGCGCCGTGTTCGGGTTTTCAGCAACGTACACCAGAGCTAACGTAGATGCCCTTACCAATGAAGCCTTTATTGATATGCTGATTGACAAAGGCGCCATGTACGGTTGGTTCTTCATGTTAATCCCCGTAGGGAAAGATGATGATGTGAACCTCATGTGTACTCCTGCCCAGCGCGATAGAATGAGAAGGCACGTGATCAATCTCAGAAAGACGAAGCCGATTTTTGTCATTGATTTCTGGAATGACGGTCCTATGGTGTCAGGTTGCATGGCAGGAGGCAGAAGTTACCTGCATATCAACGCTCACGGAGATATTGAACCGTGCGTCTTTGTTCACTTTGCAGTGGATAACATAAAAAACACCACGCTGAAGCAGGCTTTGAAGTCCCCATACTTCATGGACATCAAAGCGAGGATGCCGCTTAACGAAAACCACCTGAGGCCGTGCATGATAGTGGATAACCCTCACATACTGAGAGATGTCGTGTGCAGGCATGGAGCGAGGCCTACCCATGAAAACGCCGAATCGGTCATTACCGTTCTTGCCGATGACCTGGACGAATACGCGAATGACTATGGCGAGCTTGCTGAGGTAGCTTGGGAACGGGAATATGTTACTGGGCAGACTCAGCATACTCGTTCGCCTCAACGAGAATAACGTCCATTCCGATTCTCTTGATCTTTGACCAAGGAATCACGTAATCATTGTAGCGCCCGAGAATCCCCATTAGCTTGGAAGGGCCGGGAACCATAATCGATGTCACCTGGCCTGTAGTAAGGTCTATCTCCATGTCGCAGATAGGCCCTAATCTGCGTCCGTCTACAACATTTACGACTTCACGGGCTCTTAGATCTGAAACACGGACCAGCATACATATCACCCCCCGCGTTTCCACAAACTCATTATATTCGGGATTGCGAGATTGTGTGCGGGGAGTGTCAAATAAGGCCTGTTAGTGAGAGAGGCAAGCGAGTTGAGGATGCGAACACGTCAAGAACAGGGATTGCCAAGGTAGAGACGCCAACCCGCGGCGTGCTGTGGGATGCGCTAAGGCTGAGATTGAGCCTGAGAAGGGCTTCACCCGGAGAGGTATTTCCATCCAATCCTTGTATTCTTCCGTTATCCGCAACTTGGATGAAACACAAGGGAGGAAAGAGCACACACCACCAATTCCGGCCTCTTCCGCTCCCAAGCATGACTCGAATAGCATCATAATCTCCTGCGGGCACTTGAAGATCTCCATAACTACACGGCGGAAAAGTAAATGTCCCGAGTTCAACTGTGACTCCATAGTCCTTGCCACGGCTGCTGATTTCATTCCTCGCTGCGTCTTCAATCCTGTTAAGGCTTTCAGAAAGAATCTGCCATACCTCATGCTTTGTGGCAGCTTCCACGAGAAGTCCTTTCACTTCCCTTAAGACAGTATCACGGATTACCAATTTCAAGGCTTGATCGTCCACACTATCGCTGTTTGCCATAATGTGCAGCCTTATAAGGTTCGTCGTATTAAAGGCTGTCTGCTCATCTCTTAACAAGGCCGCGACGCATACTCCGAAAAACACTTCTGACGTCATCATCGCAACAAGTATGGTTAGAATTAGAAAATAAAGTTTTGCAGTCTTAATCCGCAATAATGCCACCTCCGGGATTCGGAATCTTAGTTTTGCGTCAGACAAAACGCCGCATATGTTTTAGCGCAGCCTTTTCCAGTCGCGATACTTGGGCCTGAGATATGCCGATTTCGTCAGCTACCTCCATCTGGGTCCTGCCTTCGAAAAACCTCAGTCTTAGGATTAGTCTTTCCCTTTCACTCAACTTTCCCATCGCTTCTCTGATGGAGATTCCTTCAAGCCAAGTGGAATCCTGGTCTTTCTCATCGCTGACCTGGTCCATGATGAAAATAGGATCCCCGTTGTCGTGGTAAATAGGTTCAAACAACGAAACCGGTTCCTGAATAGCGTCCAGAGCATAGACAATCTCCTCACGAGGCAGTTTTAACTCGTCCGCAATCTCACTTATTGAAGGTTCCCGTGAGTTTTTATTGATAAGAGTATCTCGTACTTGAAGGGCTTTATATGCTACATCCCTCAACGAACGGGACACGCGAATAGGGTTGTTGTCACGCAAATACCTTCTTATCTCGCCGATTATCATAGGAACTGCGTAGGTCGAGAACTTGACGTTTTGTGATAGATCGAAGTTGTCAATAGCTTTCATGAGACCGATGCATCCTACCTGGAAAAGATCGTCTACGCACTCGCCACGGTTATTGAAGCGTTGTATCACGCTTAGCACCAAACGGAGATTCCCATGTATCAGCTTATCGCGGGCCTCTTTGTCGCCTTGCCTTACGCGCTGCAGGAACTCCCGCATTTTCTGGTTAGAGAGAATCGGCAGCTTTGACGTATTCACCCCGCAGATTTCCACCTTGTTTATCATCATGAACGGTCCCTCACGTTTCCAAAATATCTCAGCCTTAATAAGAATTATTGCCCTCTAACTGAAGTTTTATTCCGAATGCGCCTTAGCCTGCAGGGAACCGAAGAAGGGAAAAGAACTCCCGAAGATTGTGAGAATGTGTATTGATACTCAATATGTTGAATGGTAAAATACTCATATACACAATATGTAGTGAATACCCAAAATCAACCGTACGCTCGGAGGGACAATCATGAAGTGTCCGTTTTGCGGGTACCCAGACAGCAAGGTGGTGGATTCCCGTTCCACCGTGTCCGCTTCTGCAATCAGGCGAAGACGGGAGTGCCTTAAATGCCAAAAGCGTTTCACTACGTATGAGACAGTGGAGAAGGCCCCTATGATGGTTATTAAGAAGGATGGCCGCAGAGAGCCTTTCGACAGGAACAAGTTATTGGCAGGACTCATGAAAGCCTGTCAGAAGCGTCCGATATCTGCAAGCGCGCTTGAAGAAATCGCAAGTGACGTGGAAAGGGAACTCCGCGGCGAACTCGACCGGGAAGTGCAAAGCAGTGCAATAGGAGAAGCCGTGCTCAATCAGTTGAAGAAAACCGACAAGGTCGCATACGTCAGGTTTGCGTCGGTGTATAAAGAATTCCAAGATATCGAGACTTTTGTCAGAGAAATCGAAGAACTGCATAACCCATAAGCAGGGAGGAGTAATGAATGAAAGGATCCCTAAGACAGGCAGCCCCCAGTGAACTTTGGACGCAAGAAGAATCCTTACCCAAAGCATTTTCCAGTATTCGGAAGAGAGATGGGAGGATAGTCAGGTTCGACAAAGGAAAGATAACCAACGCCATTTACAAGGCCCAGTTGGCGGTAGGGCAGGACAACATGAACAGGGCGGAAGCACTTACTGAGAAAGTGCTGGACTACCTTGAGAAAGAGCTTATAGGGGCTATACCTACTGTTGAAGGGATACAAGACATAGTCGAGAGGGTCCTCATCGAGGCTGGACATGCAAAGGTCGCCAAAGCATACATACTCTACCGCGACAAGCGCACGAGAATCCGCGAGGCTAAAGCCGAGTTGATGGATATCGTAGCAGATATCCTTGTTGAAACAAGCCGTGAGAACGCCAATGTAGGCAATTCCCCCTCAGCCAAAATGCTGCAAATAGCGTCAGCAGCCAGTCGACACTACTATCTTCACAGGTTGATCCCGGAGGATATTGCATACGCTCACATTGACGGTGACATTCATATTCACGATCTTGAGTTCTACGGCAAAACGTTAACCTGCATTCAAATTCCCCTCTATGATTTACTTTCTCGTGGGTTCAGCACCGGCCACGGCTTCATAAGGCCTCCCAAAAGACCCGGTTCCGCAACTGCACTCGCTGCCATAATACTTCAGAGCTCTCAAAATGATATGCACGGCGGCCAGTCATATGGATTCTTTGACCGAGATCTGGCGCCGTTTGTCGAACAGTACCAGGAAGATGATGTCTTTCAGGCTATGGAGGCTTTCGTATACAATCTCAACTCAATGCACAGCAGAGCAGGCTCACAAGTGCCGTTTTCATCAGTGAATTTGGGATGCGATTTGAGCGAGGCAGGAAGGATGGTCACTCGGTGCCTGCTTTTGGCCTTTGAAAAAGGGCTTGGGAGAGGCGAAAATCCGATATTCCCCAACATAATCTTCAGGGTCAAGGAAGGCGTCAACTTCAACCCGGGGGACCCCAATTATGACCTGTTTCGCCTGGCCATGAGAGTCGCAAGCCGCAGAATGAACCCGACCTTTTCGTTTATGGACGCCTCGTACAATAAACCCTATGGTGATGAAGTAGCCTACATGGGGTGTAGAACAAGAGTCATAGGGAACAGGCGAGGGCCTCAGGTGACAACCGGCAGGGGGAACCTTTCTTTCACATCAGTTAACTTGCCCAGAATAGCCATTAAGGCCGGGGGTGACCTTGACAGGTTCTTCACTGGACTGCGGGAAGTCACACGTCTTGCAGCAAGACAGCTATTTCACAGGTACAGGATACAATGCAGGCTGAAAGTGAAGGACATGCCATTCCTGATGGGGCAACATCTCTACCTTGACTCAGAGCACCTGGGGCCGGACGATACTATAGAATCCGCTATCGTTCACGGAACCTTGAGCGTTGGATTCCTCGGCCTTGCGGAAGCCTTGAAAGCCCTCACCGGGCGTAATCATGGTGAAAGCGAAGAAGCCAGAAGGCTTGGTGTGGAAATTGTGGCGTTCATGAGACAGTTGGTTGATGAAGCATCAGAAATCCATAACCTGAACTATACTCTTCTTGCAACCCCGGCAGAAGGCCTTTCAGGGCGGTTCGTTGCTCTGGACAGAAAGAAGTTCGGTATCATAGAAGGGGTCACGGACAAGGAGTTCTATACGAACAGTTTTCATGTACCTGTTGACTGTGAAATTGGAATGTACGAAAAAATCGCAATTGAAGGCGTCCACCACAAGTACACTAATGCAGGACACATTTCCTACATAGAACTGGATTCGCCTCCGATTCACAACATAGAGGCTGTGGAAGCAATAGTCCGGCATATGAGATCTTGCGATGTAGGCTATGGCGGCATTAACTTCCCCATAGACGAATGCAGGGCATGCTCCTATTCGGGAGTAATAGGGTCTTCATGTCCGGAATGTGGGTCATCAAACATAAGACGAATCCGCCGGATCACAGGCTACCTGTCAACAGTTGATAGGTTCAATGACGCGAAGCGGGCTGAACTTGCGTCAAGAACACCTCACTCTACGGCAGGCGGGAATCTATCATGAAACTGAGGTTGGCCGGAATAACAAGAGAGAGCGTTGTGGACGGGCCGGGCATTCGTGTGGTGGTATACGCGCAAGGGTGCC
>JAPXLY010000042.1:0-11594 GCA_033809295.1 Bacillota bacterium | reverse complement strand
CTTCGTGCGGGCATTTATCGCTCCGCCGCACGAAACGGGCAAAGAGAAACATGCAGACAGTGTATGTGCCTTGGTTTCGGCGAGACAGAGCGAGAGGAGAACGAGAATTTATGTACGCTATAATTGAGACAGGCGGAAAACAGTACAGGGTAAAAGAAGGAGATGTCTTAAGAGTCGAGAAGCTTTCCGAAGAACCCGGAGAAACTCTTGAGCTCGACAGAGTTCTGCTGGTACGTGACGGAGATGATGTTAGGATCGGGAATCCGATCATATCCGGGGCTCGCGTGACAGCGAAAGTGCTTGCACAGGGCAAGAGTAGAAAAATCCTGGTATTCAAGTACAAGCCGAAGAAGAACTACAGAAAGCGTTACGGCCACAGACAGCCTTATACTGAAATTCAGATTGAGAAAATAGAAGTTTGATCTGTTTTAGGCGCTTTGTAAGCGCTTTGCGGTGCAGGGGGTGAAGGATAATGGCCAAGAAAAAAGGCGGAGGCAGCTCGAGAAACGGTAGGGATTCTCAGGCTCAACGCCTTGGGGTTAAGGAGTATGCAGGTGAACGTGTTACTGCCGGGAGTATTCTGGTAAGGCAGCGGGGCACCAAGATTTACCCTGGCCTGAATGTTGGAATGGGTACTGACCATACGCTATACGCCAAGGTAGAGGGGCTTGTTTCATATGAGAGACGTGGAAGGAAAAGAACTCAAGTAAGCGTTTACCCTGAAGCTATGGAAAGCGTTTAGCGAGTATTTGGTGGTATCGGATTTGTGGTTATGAATATTGATTTGCCTGGAGATTCAGATATGAAACCCTCGCAGGGGCCCTAGATTGTGTTTGCCTGCGGGGGTTGCTTGTCTTATTTTGCGGAAGATGCGCCGCTTTGGGGTGGGCTTTGATGTTCGTTGACAGCGTAAGGATCCATGTGGCGGCCGGAAGCGGCGGTGCCGGTTGTGTAAGCTTCAGAAGAGAGAAGTATGTCCCGACAGGCGGCCCTGACGGCGGGGACGGAGGAGACGGCGGTAGTGTAATCGTGTCTGTCTCTCCAAGGTTACACACACTGATGGACTTGCGTCGCAGGAAGCACTACAAGGCATCCGCCGGGCGCCCGGGCCGTGGAAAGAACCAACATGGCAGAAACGGAAATGATATTGTCATTGAGGTCCCTCCGGGAACGATAGTGTGCGACTCCTCTTCAGGAAGGGTTATTGCGGACCTCGTTTCGCCTGGACAGGCTGTTGTCGTGGCTGCCGGCGGTAAAGGCGGAAAAGGCAACGCAAGGTTTGCAACTGCAACAAGGCAAACCCCGCGCATTGCCCAGCCGGGGCTTGCCGGCGAGGAGCGCTGGATAGACCTGGAACTGAAGCTTCTGGCTGACGTGGGGTTCGTAGGGCTGCCGAATGCGGGCAAGTCAACACTTCTCTCGCGGATATCCGCTGCCAGGCCAAAAATCGCGGATTACCCATTTACTACTACCCGGCCTTATCTTGGGGTTGTTGACTTAGGTGACGGCAGGAGTTTCGTCGCTGCAGATATACCCGGTCTTATTGAAGGGGCACATCTGGGATCCGGTCTCGGGCATGAGTTTCTGAGACACATAGAGCGAACAAAAGTCTTGGTGCATGTTTTGGACATGGCAGGCATGGGCGAAGGGTGCGACCCGGTCAGAGATTTCCGGATTGTGAATGAAGAGATGAGACTCTACAACCCTGAGCTTGCCTTACGTCCTGCAATAATAGCATGCAACAAAATGGATTTGCCTATGGCTCAGGAGAACTATGAAAGAACCGGAGCTGCCCTGAGCAAGCTTGGATGCGAGACGTACCCGATTTCTGCGGTGACAGGCGAAGGAGTAAAAGAGCTCCTTGAAGCAATAGCCAAGATCCTTGAGCTCCAAGCAGATCACCATAATTAATCGCCGGCTCTGGCTTAGGTAAAGTCTCAGGCAATCTCTTACGGATCATGCCAACCCGCCCATGGTGGCCGGTCGCCACATGGTTCGTGGGATAGGAGGGTGAATCAGTTGCAGTTGCCGGATACTATCACGCCTTGTGGAAGCTCAGACACTAAAAGGGTAGGGTTAATGGGTGGGACTTTCGATCCTATACACTATGGCCATTTGGTCACTGCGGAAGTCGCAAGAACCGAGTTTTCGTTGGATTTGGTTATTTTTGTGCCTGCCGGGGTTCCTCCGCACAAGAGAGGGGTAAGGATATCTTCCGGAACAGACAGGTACATGATGACAGTTATGGCGACTGTGACAAACCCATATTTTGAAGTGTCCAGAACAGAGCTGGACAGGCCCGGGCCCTCTTACGCAATTGATACCGTGAGGCATTTCAAGGAACGGCTTGATGCGGAAACAGAAATATTCTTCATTACCGGGGCTGATGCTGCCATAGAGATACTTACATGGAAGGATGCTACGGATCTTCTGAAGGAGTGCGGTTTCATTGTGGCAACGCGTCCCGGTTGTTCCACCGGTGAACTGGAAACGCGCCTTACTGAAGCAAGGTTACATTCAACTCACTGCATCTACATGGTGGAAGTCCCTGCCCTGGCGATTTCATCTACGGACATTAGGCGTAGGGTGGAACGTGGTGAGCCAATCCGTTATCTCCTGCCTTCGAATGTAGAGACCTACATTCATAAGGCTGGGCTTTACCGGCCACACTAAATAAATTACCATAAGTAATCGCTGGTTCCAGAAGGTGTACAATAACGTGCGGGGTTGCCGGTGTTGTACTCGGGGACGGCTCCCCAAGCGGGTTGCCTTGATAAAGGAATCACCGGCCTCAGAAAACGTACGTACCGTGCGGGGCCACCCAAGACAATCGGAGAACCGGCGAAAACTAATGAACTCATACCTAGAAGGCACAGATGGAAGAGTGAGAATCGTGTGCGATATCTGACTTTAGAGTGGTTTACAAGGAAAGGGTTCGATGGTATAATAATAGAAACGGTAGAAATTGGAGGTAGAATTGGGTGCCATAGAGATAGGGCAGTGACTGCCTGGCTAATTGAAAAGGCCTCCTGGCCTCGATTTTACCTTACCAGCTTCCATGGTTACCAGGTATTCTTGAAACAGGAACTGATCGGGGATTCGGCGAGTGTTTGAATCAACGCGACCTATACCGGAGTGCAGCAGGTTGCGCCACGATCTGAAATCCATATGTGCGGACAGGGAGCCAAGGCATAGCATTGACCTTGGTTTTCCTTTGATAATCACGCGGAGGTGACTCATTGTGACAAAGACCCTTTACGTAGGGAATCTACCCTGGTCAGTGACGGATGAAGAACTTAGTCAGGTTTTCGGGGCTGTTGCGGAAGTGAGAGGATCAAGGGTAATCGTAGACAGAGTAACTCAGAAGTCGCGCGGCTTCGGATTTGTGGAAGTGGCAGAAG
Organism: Bacillota bacterium; assembly: GCA_033809295.1. Taxonomy (GTDB): domain Bacteria; phylum Bacillota; class SHA-98; order UBA4971; family UBA4971; genus UBA4971. The sequence goes on along the minus strand of JAPXLY010000042.1, from coordinate 8,193 downwards.
AGGACGCCGAGCGCGTCATCAACGCTATGAACGGCACTGAACTTGAGGGGCGGCCCCTTATTGTCAACGAAGCAAGGCCGAGGCATGATAGATACTAGTATAACCGGTAATTCAGGAGGCGGAATAATATAGACGGGATATCCATTGTTGAGGCTGCTTGTAAAGCGGCTTGGTCTCGTAAAGCAGAGGACATAATCGTCTTGGATGTCCGAGGCATGACCATCATCGCCGACTACCTGGTATTAGCCAGCGGAACATCGGACAGGCATGTAAGAGCCATAGCTGAAGGGGTGCTGTATGACATTAAGGAAATGGGTGCACTGCCTCTTCGGAGAGACGGGAATTCCGACGCAGGATGGATTGTGCTGGATTATGCGGATACCATTGTTCACGTGTTCCACGCCAGAGAACGAGAATACTATGACCTGGAGCGGTTATATAGGGGCGCGCCGGTAATCCGCCCGGCGGACCCTCAGTCGACTTGACTTTAGAGGAAGACGTCTGTTATAATCGCAATGTATTCCGAGGCCCACATGTTAATATGCAGGAAGGCAATGACAAGGAGTAGTAGGAAAGCCAGGAGGCTTTCAGAGAGCCTGCAACCGGTGAAAGCAGGCGCCGAACCTGGCCCGAACTCGCCTTTGAGCCTCGCAGGTGAAATGCCGTGTTGCGGCATCAAGATGCATAGGAAGTAGCCTGCGACGGGTAGCGCACGTTATGCGCGTGGCATGAGCGAGCAGATGATGAATGTGGGGACGTAGCTCAGTTGGGAGAGCGCGTGAATGGCATTCATGAGGTCGTGGGTTCGAATCCCATCGTCTCCACCAGTTTTTCATCTTTTTCTGCTAATAAGGGTGGTACCGCGGGAATTGGCCTCTCGTCCCTGGAGATGAGGGGTTTTTCTTTTTTAGAAGGTGATTGTACATGAAAGATAAGTACGATTTCAAAGAACTGGAGCCCAGATGGCAGAGAGCTTGGGAAGAAGAAGGAATATACCATGTAGATCCACATGACGCCAGGCAGAAGTATTACGCGTTGGAAATGTTTCCTTATCCTTCAGGCAAGCTCCATGTGGGGCATACAAGGAATTATGCCATAGGGGATGTAATCGCCAGGTTCAGGAGGATGAACGGATTCTGTGTCCTCCATCCCATGGGCTGGGACGCTTTCGGGCTTCCTGCTGAGAATGCAGCTATTGAGCGGGGGATCCAGCCGTCTCAGTGGACCGGTGATAACATCAAACATATGCGCAGCCAGTTCATGCGCCTTGGCTTAAGTTATGATTGGCGCAGAGAGGTGGCATCGTGTCATCCGGGATACTACAAGTGGACCCAATGGCTATTCCTGCAACTGCTCGAACACGGTCTTGCTTATAGGAAGAAGGCGCAAGTGAACTGGTGCCCCAGATGTCAGACTGTCCTTGCTAATGAGCAGGTTGTAGAGGGGCTTTGCGAGCGATGTGATACAGAGGTCACTAGAAAAGAGTTGGAGCAATGGTTCTTCAAAATCACCGATTATGCTGATAGGCTCTTAGAGCACCTTGAGACACTGGAAGGCTGGCCTGAGAAGGTCAAGATAATGCAAAAGAACTGGATTGGAAGGAGCGAAGGCGTCGAGGTCGTCTTCAAACTGAAGGATACAGGTGACGACATCCCGGTGTTTACCACAAGGCATGATACGATTTTCGGTGTCACGTACCTTGTGATCGCGCCTGAGCACCCTCTTGTCGAGAAGATAATATCAGGCTCAGAACGGGAGCAAGAGATGAGGAAGTTCATTGCGGACGTAAGTCGTGCAAGTGAGATAGACAGAACCAGCGAGTATACGGAGAAGATCGGGATAGCGACCGGGGCATATGCAATAAATCCCATGTCCGGCCGGGAGGTTCCTGTGTGGATCGCAAACTATGTGCTGCCATACTATGGCACAGGAGCAGTAATGGGAGTTCCTGCCCACGATCAACGCGACCTTGAGTTTGCAAGGAAGTACGGCCTTCCGGTCCGGACAGTCATTGTCCCTGCTGAGCAAAGCAAATGTGAGGGAGCGGTTGACGAGGCATACGAGGAGCCCGGGGTAATGGTGAATTCACCGGGATTCGACGGGATGCCAAGTGAAGCAGGTAAGGATGCGGTCGCAGAATTCATGGAGAGTAATGGAATAGGTAAACGAACTGTCAACTACAAACTCCGGGATTGGTTGATTTCAAGGCAAAGATACTGGGGCGCTCCCATCCCAATCGTATACTGCGATTCATGTGGAATCGTGGGAGTCCCTGAGGAGGATTTACCGGTCAGACTTCCGTTGAATGTGGAGTTCAGGCCTACCGGGCAGTCTCCTCTAAACGATATACCGGAGTTTGTTTTCGCGACATGCCCTAAGTGTGGAGGGCCGGCAAGGCGTGAGACTGATACGATGGACACTTTCGTGTGCTCATCGTGGTATTTCATTAGATTCACCTGTCCGAGGATGGACGATAAACCCTGGGATCCTGACACAGCCAACTATTGGTTGCCTGTGGATCAATACACCGGCGGAGTGGAGCATGCTATCCTGCATCTCATGTATTCCAGGTTCTTTACAATGTTTCTCTCTGATATCGGACTCATTAAGACCCAAGAGCCTTTTGCTCGCCTGCTTACGCAAGGCATGGTCTTGAAGGACGGCGCCAAGATGTCCAAATCAAAGGGAAACATAGTACCCCTTGAGGAAATGTTGGATACCTATGGCGCGGACACGACAAGGCTTTTCATACTGTTTGCGTCTCCGCCTGAGCGGGATCTGGAGTGGAGCGAGCAAGGGGTGGAAGGAGCGTCACGATTCTTAGGTAGAATCTGGCGGCTTGTGTATGAGTTCCAAAATGAGCTTCCCAAGTGTGGTAGTGGGCAACGGGAGATGTCCGGCCTGACTCCGGAAGAGAAGGAAATGCGCCGGAGGATCCATGCTGCGCTGAAAAAGGTCACGCAAGACCTGGAGCGGTATAGCTTCAACACGGCAGTTGCAGCAATAATGGAGCTTGTCAACGGTATGTACCAGTTCAGGGATGTGGCAAGGGCCCGACGTGAGGGCATGGAGATTATGGGAGAGGCTGTTCGCACCGTTCTCCTGATGCTTGCGCCTTTTGCCCCTCACATCACTGACGAACTATGGCATGGGATTGGCTATAATACTAGTATTCATGAAGAGATATGGCCGGCTGTGGATGTGAGCGCCTTAGTTGAAACGCAAATTGAAGTTGTAATTCAGGTTAACGGACGGGTCCGCGACCGGATGCATGTGCCTAAGGGAAGTGACTCTGAGTATCTGAGACAGGAGGCCCTTGCCCGCGACAGGGTCCGGGAGCTTATTCAAGATAAGGGTATTCGTGACGTATTTGTCGTGCCTGACAGGCTTGTGAACATCGTGACATCGTGACATCGTAACAACCGGAAGAAGCCGGCATAAGGGTGAAAGAGGCGGCTCGGGTCAACCGGCCTGCCAACCCTGCCCCCGCCCCTGGGCATAGTACCGGGTGGTGGGGGTTACTGTGTACTTGCGCCTAGAGTGAAATCCATCCTAAATCTCATCCAAAAACCATCCATTGGGATAACCCCCTTCATGAAGGCGATATGCGCCACTTGTGGAAGCCCCTAATAGCACACGAAAAGGATGGTCATTAATCTCTGAGGAGGTAGGTGGATCTTATGTGGGATTTCGCAAGAAGGCAGAAACTTGCTGCCTGCGTACTTCTTCTGGCTCTTGCAGCAGGCGGAGTCATGTTGCTCGCGAGGAGAGCAATAAGCCCCCCGCTGATTGTCTATCCACATTCTGTATCAGCCAGTGGCGCCACAATGGAAAGCAGAGGGCAAACCGTGGGAAGTGACGGGAACAGTGATGGGGAACGTGACGCGGCATGCAAGTCGGAAGAAGAACCGGACGACTTGGTGGTTCATGTGTGCGGTGCGGTCAAGAACCCGGGGGTCTACATCCTTCAGAAGGATGCGCGTGTTGCAGACGCAGTGGGCCTCGCCGGAGGGCTTGACGACTCCGCAGTGGAGGAAGCTGTAAACATGGCTATGAGGCTCCAAGATTCCATGCAGATCTATATCCCGTGCATATCATCTGTGTCTGTGCCGGATACAGGCGGGGCGCATGTTGTTGCCGGTACTCCCGGCTCAGGAAAGATCAACATTAACACTGCAACTCGAAGCCAGCTCCAGGGGCTCCCGGGGATTGGGCCTGCATTGTCTGAGAGGATACTGGAATTCAGGACTGCCGGCGGCAGGTTTGAGCAGCCTGACGATCTCATGAAAATCTCCGGAATAGGCGAGAAAAAGTATGCGGACCTTAAGGATTTAGTCACAGTCCATTGACAACTCCGGGGGTCGAATAGAGTGTCCGAAGAGGATCGTCTTTTCCTTATAGGCTGTTTCTTCATATTGGGCGTAGTTCTCAAAGAAGTGTGCAGCACCCGAGTAATCTTCATCGGGAGTTGCTTTGGAGTTTTGTGTTTCCTCATACCTGTTCGACTCCTCATTCAAGATCCGGAGACTTTGAGGGCGTGCGTCAAGTGGGCGGCATATGCCTTTGCCGCAATGCTTTCAGGCTTGTTGATCATGAATGCATGCACGTTCCACAGGCAGAGTGTGAGGGAGCTTGCTTCACCTATGTCCGGCCGGATTTCGGAGATTCAAGGGATTATCGCTGACATGCCTGAGGTGGACGATGAAGGAAAATGGAAGGCAACTCTCATATCAGATGCTGTTATGAGCGATAACGACCTGCGAGAGATACGCATACTTCTCACAGGAACTACCGAGCCCGAAGGCGGTCTCAAGTTTCGAAAAGGTCATATTGTCAAGGCCTCGGGGCGCTTCTATCTGCCTGGTGCCCCTCTGAATCCGGGTGAGCCTGATATGCGGAGGATCATGGCTCACCGCAGGCTTGACGGGACGCTGTATGTCGAAACTGTGGATGATATCCGTATCCTGGGTTACCGTAAGCCCAACCTACTCCAAAATGCGGCTGAGTCGTTCAGGGATGCTGTAGTTGCCACGTGTAATTCTACGCTTGCACCGCGTCATGCAAGGATTCTCACAGGGATGTTGTTGGGGAGCGCCCCGTCTCATTTGAGGCCTGCCTTGGAAGCTACGGGCACATCTCACCTTTTTGCAGCCTCAGGCCTTCATGTAGGTTATGTAGCTTTGGCAGTCATGACTTTCATTGCGCCCCTCAGGCTTCCAACTGCATGCAGGTTTACCATTGCCGGCTTCATAATCTGGGTATATGCGGTCGCGTGCGGTCTCCGTGCATCCATAGTAAGAGCAGCTCTTATGTTTTCATTTGCAGCTCTTCCCAGAAGTTTGGGACGGAAGATAGCCCCAAAGTCCGCATTGGTCATGGCATCACTTGTAATGTTTGCGCTTAACCCGTATTCCGTTTTTGATGTAAGTGCGCAACTTTCATTCCTTGCGGTCCTTTCCATCACTCACCTGTATCCTAAGGTTAGGACGCTGTTCCGGCCTCTTGGATATCGCTTGTCAAAGGCTCTTGCGGTGTCGGTTTCAGCCCAGGTAGGGGCAGCCCCTATGATTGCCTGGTATTTTGGGGTGTTTTCGCCTATCGGCATTATCGCCAATGTGCCTTGCGTAATTCTGGCAGGTGTGGCAGTCCTCATCGGTTTGTCCGCAACCTTCGCCAACCTGGTGTTCCCGCCGGTTGCTTATGCGTTGAATGCAGCCAATAGTCTGGTCTTGCTGGGCCTTGAGACAACCATAGGGCTTTTTGCAAAGGTTCCCTTCGGAGCTTTTCCAGTGACACGGCCCCCGCTTTGGCTTGTAATCGCGTGTTGCCTCGGCGTTATCATTGCAGGGGCTCCCAGACGTCTGAGAAGAGCCATTTATTGCCGACGGAACACAATTGCCCTCTTAATACCGGCCCTCTGTGTAGGGCTTGTGGTGTATCAGATCGCAAAACGTCCTGCGGTTGAAGTGGTATTTCTCGCAGTGGGCCAGGGTGACGCAATCTTCCTTCGGAGCGCAGGGGGGAAGTCGTTTCTGGTAGACGGTGGCGGAGTGCCGGGCGGCACGCGGGATCCCGGGAAAGATACTATCCTGCCATTTCTTAAGCGTAAAGGGGTAAACTATATAGATGCAGTGGTTTTAACTCATCCTCATTACGATCACATCAGAGGCCTTTTTGCAGTGATAGAGTCATGCCGTGTGGGATTGCTCATAAAGCCTGAAATCCCTGAACACATGGTGCCTGATGTTGATCATGACCTGGTAGAACTGGCAGATGAGAGAAATGTGCCCATAGTTGAACTTGGGCAAGGCGGCTTCATAGACGTAGGAGACGGTGTCCGGATATTCGTGCTTAATCCCGGTGCCGGTACTTCTTGCCAAACGCATGCAGGCTATGCTTCAACAGAACTCAACGCTATGTCACTCATCATGAGGATGGAGTTTCTCGAGTTCACCTTGCTCTTGACGGGAGACGCAGGCGAGGCGCAGCTTAGTGCACTCTTAAGTGCGGGAGAAGATCTTGGGGCGAGTGTGTTGAAGGTGCCTCATCACGGTGCAAGAGACGCGCTGAGCCCTGCAATCATAGATTCCGTCAGGCCGCAAGTGTCAGTAATATCCGTAGGCCCGAACGCATTCTCACATCCGGCGCCCGCGACCGTAACAGCCTTGGAGACGGCAGGCTCTATGGTCTTCCGGACCGATTTGGACGGAGCCGTGATTGTCCGGAGTGACGGATATCGCTTCAGCGCAAGGTCAGTTGCGAGTCAGCGCTTCTATAGAGTGAGTCAAAAGCGAGGATTGCGATGATCAGTGCGAAGGGTTAAGATAGGGATCAGAAAGGCCGGCAAACAACAACAACCAAGGAGCGACGACATTGGATGTAATAGCAAGTGATATCAGGAGAAGGGAATACAAACCCGTGTATTTGCTGTATGGAGAAGAGGGCTTTCTTCGCGACCGGAGGGCCCGGGAACTGGCTGATGCTGTGGTGGATAAGGATCTTGCGGATTTTAACTACACTGTGTTCCGTGGTTCTGAAGCGGATATCTCCAGCATAGGCTCGGCGATTATGGCTCCGCCGGTGCTTTCCGGGCGGCGCGTTGTCGTGATTTGGGACATTGACGATTTTTCAGAGGACAAGCGGAAGTCAATTGCCGGAGCTTTGACCAGAATGCCTGACACTACAGTTGTAGTCCTTGTTGCGTCCGGTATTGACGCGAGAACTACACTCTTTAAGACTGTCTCCAAGCGGGGTCGTGCTGTGCTGTTTCGGCGCCTTTATCCGAATCGGGCCTTAGGATGGCTTTCCGGATACACACGTTCTAAGGGGATTATTATGGATAGGGCTGCCGGAGAATATCTGGTGACAGTCCTTGGGACAGACCTGTCACAACTGGTGGCAGGTGTTGAGAAGGCATATGATTATGCCGGGATCGCGCTGGGTAAGGGGAAAAGAATCACATTGGAACACGTGAAAGCTGTAGCCCTGGGAACACCTGAATTCGGCATTTTCGATCTTGTCGATGCAATCGGGGAGCGGAATGCCCCAAAAGCCATGAGTTCACTGCGCCAACTCATGATTTTCCAAGAGGCACCTCTTAGGATATTGAGCCTCATAGCCAGGCAGGTGCGGCTTATTCTTAGAGCCAAAGCCCTAAAAGGTAGGAAGATGTCAAGCCGGCAGATAGCGAGAGCCCTGGGTGTACAGGAGTTTGTCGCGGGCAAATGCATTGCCCAGGCAGACAAATTCCGCCTGGAGGAACTGGAGTATGCTTTCTCCGCAATGGTTCAGGCTGATATAGGCCTTAAGACTTCCGGGAGCCCGGATCATGTCATTCTGGAAAGACTCACCCTTCGCTTGTGTGAGGGGCCTCGCTGTTAGGCGAGCCCTTCTTCGTTGGATTCGGCTTTCTCCGACATTACATTGAGTCTCTCGGCAAGACGGGACTTCCGTCTATTTGCCTGACTTTTGTGGATTACGCCTTTTTTCGCAGCCTTATCAAGAGCGCTTTCTGCATCCCTGAGCAACCGGGCGCAGCGAGCAAGATCCTCTTCTCCGAGACTTGCCTCGTACTTCTTTACCGCAGTCTTTACCTGCGATTTCACTGCTGCATTTCGCATCTGGCGTTCTTTCGATGTCCTAGCTTTCTTTATCGCGGATCTGTTGACTGGCAAAAAACTCTACCTCCTCATC
>JAPXLY010000041.1:0-11664 GCA_033809295.1 Bacillota bacterium | reverse complement strand
AGTCTACCAAGACAGGAGGAGATGGGTGTCTTTGGTAGAAAATGCTATGCGGCATGACTTCTCATGGAACCGTTCAGCGGCTGAATACATGAGTATCTACGGAGTGGCGAGAAACAAGTTGGAATCCATGCCGTATCCGGCATAACCCAGGCAGATCACCATAAGTGCTCGCCGGTTCCAGAAAGTGTACGTACCGTGTGGGGCCACCCAAGACAATCGGAAAACGAGCGAAAACCAATGAACTCATACCTAGCTGTAATTGCCTTGACTTAAGGGCTTGCCTAAACATGGCCTGTTCAAGTAGTATAGGTATGTTATGATATTCTATAGGCCATAATGAGCAGGCCTTACGAGACCCCGTGTCAAGATATGATTTCCCTTTGGGATTTTGAGAAGAAAACGTTCAACAAGGAGTGGCAGTGTGAAGTACCGCCGCAATTTACTTGCTTTATGTATAGGTTGTGCCCTTGTCCAGGCGGGAGATATGATTGTTGTGTCTTTTCTGCCCATTCTCCTGTCAGAGCTTGGAACACCGGCTAATGCTTCATTTTGGTCAGGCGCGGTCTTCTCTGTTAGCGCACTGACTTCGGCTATAATGGCGCCTGTGTGGGGAGCTTTGGCAGACAGGTACGGTAAGCGGCCGATGTTGATTCGGGCAGGTACAGTCCTGACGATATCGTATGCCCTCGTAGGTTTTGCCACGAGCCACGTACAGATTCTGTATATTAAGGCTATCGCCGGAGGGCTTTCAGGGTTCATCCCGGCTGCAACCATGCTGATTGCCACTACCACACCTAACGAGGACCTTGGCTTTGCCATGGGTTTGCTACAAGCGACTATGGCAATTGGCACAATAGCAGGCCCGATACTGGGCGCAGCTTATGTGTCTCTCTTCGGGCTTAACGGCGCTTATGTGGCGTGTGCGGCTATGCCGGCAATAGCTACGTTCATAGCTTTGTTCATTGTGAAAGAGAAGACAATCCGGAAGACAGAACAGACGGGTATTATCAGAGGTATGCGAGAGGCAATTTCGTTGCCCGTGCTACAGATCCTATTTGGCGTCCTTGTTATTATGCAGGCAGGCACGGCCTGTATCCGGCCTACTTTACCTTTGCTGATCAAAGAGCTCATCCCTGCCAATGCAGCACTTGCCACAAGCGCGATTGCGACGCTCTTCGGGGTAGCCACTGCGATTTCCGCCCCGCTTGTGGGACGATACTGGAGAGGCAATTACGTAGCCATGCTAAGGGACAGCTTGCTTCTTCTTACAGTCTTTGTAATGCTGCAAGGCTTTTCCCAATCTGTATACAGCCTCGGCGTTTCCAGGTTCATCTCAGGCGCTCCAAGCGTAGCCATGTCTGTGGCAATCAACGTCCTTGTGGCTCAGGCAGTGGCGCCTGAAATCCGTGGCACTGTCTTTGGGGTTATGAATTCCATGTCCTCAGCAGGGTCCGTTGTTGGGCCGCTGCTCGGAGGGTATTTGGGCGGCGTCTTCGGAGTGGCAAGTTCCTTTTGGGGCGCTGCCATCCTGTACGGGTGTTCCGGTATGATTGTGATCGTTTCGTACAAGTTCTTAACGGACACTCTCAAAGATACTATGGATATCCAGCCTCCTTCAACCACCCGGCGGAGATTCCTCGGACGAAGGACTCCCCGCTCCATGTGACCCCTTTGCTTACGCCTTCAAAAAAAGACTTTCTCATCAAGAAGGATAATTGCAATATTCGTCGAATATGAAAAGCTATATTGCGGTATACGTGCATGTATGGGCAAGAGATTACGAAATTCGTAAATAATATCGGGAATTGGAGCGAAATCCGTGAACGATTCTCCTATGCTGAAGCAGCTTGATACGGCTATTCTCTCGTACTTGAAAAATGACGGCAGAACTCCTTTCACCTTCATTGCGCAGGAATTGGGAGTCGCGGAAGGTACCGTAAGAAAGCGAGTCGCGCGTCTTGTTGAAGAAGGCGTCATCGAAATCAAGGCAGTTGTCGATCCGTTTAGATTGGGCATGAACTTTGTCGCCATAATCGGCCTTGATGTTGAAGGAGATTCACCTGACAGCGTCGTGGCTCAACTCACCGGAGCGCCACAAGTCAGGTATGTGGCTGTCTGCGCCGGTGCCCATGATGTCATGGTTGAAGCGGTTTTTGGCTCCAATGATGAGCTGTATAAGTTTCTGACTCAGACATTGAGGCAGATACCTGGAATACGAAGCTCTGAGACATCACTCGTCCTGAAAGTGTGCAAAGAAAGCTCCTCCTGGAACGGGTGGTTGAGTCAGGATGGGGGGGATGGATGCCGTGACTGAACCGGACTATGTCGGGGATTATTGCAGCATACCATTAATTTACATTTATTGGAGGGATTTAAATGGCATCCAGAAAATCAGGGATGACTCAGGTATTTATTGTAGTAGGGGTTTTGGCGGTAATTGCGATTCTGGCGTTTGTCTTACCTCGGTTCAACAAGAAATCTGATGTCACTAGAATAGGCATTATGCAGATTGTGGAGCATCCTGCCTTGGACGCGTCCAGGAACGGATTCATTCAGCGCCTGGCTGAGTTAGGCTTCGAAGAAGGAAAAAACACGGAGTTTTCGATACAGAACGCCCAGGGAGACATGGCTATTGCCCAGTCTATCGCCGGAAAATTCGTCTCTGATGACGTAGATATGATTCTCGCCATTGCTACGCCTACAGCTCAAGCGGCAGCTAAGGCCACTCAAGATATCCCCGTTGTGATAACGGCTGTAACAGACCCGGTTGCCGCAGGGCTGGCTGATTCAACGGAGAGGCCGGGGACTAACGTTACAGGCACATCTGATCTTACTCCCGTAAGGAAACAACTGGAACTCTTGAAGCAGATATCTCCTGAGGCAGAGCGTGTGGGAGTAATGTATAACGCAGGTGAGACCAACTCCCTTGTGCAGGTGGACATCGCTCGTGAAACCGCAAGGGATCTTGGATTGCAGCTTATTGAAGTCACTGTGAGTTCTTCCAGCGGGGTGTATGAAGCTGCTCAGTCACTGGTAGGCAGGGTGGACGCAATCTACGTGCCTACGGACAATACGGTTGTATCTGCGCTGGAGTCAGTCATCAAGGTGGGAGAGGATTTCAAGATCCCGGTAATCGTCGGTGAAGTTGACAGTGTAAGGCGAGGCGCTCTCGCGACCATAGGGATAGACTATCATGTTCTCGGGAGGCAGACTGCTAACATAGCAGCTAAGATTCTCAAAGGGGAGAGCGAGCCTAAAAATAGTCCCATAGAGTATCTTGAAGATACGCAAATAGCTCTGAACCTGGCAGCAGCAGACAGAATGGGTATTCACATCCCGCAAGACCTGATTGACGATGCTCATGAGGTGATAAGGTGAGTCTGGGTCTGGGTGCGGTATTAAGGGTCTTAGAGCAAGGCCTGGTATATGCAGTCATGGCAGTGGGGGTATATCTGAGCTCCCGGGTGTTGGATTTCCCTGACTTGACAGTCGACGGAAGTTTCCCTATGGGAGCTGCCATTGCTGCAAGGTTACTGATTGGAGGGGTGCACCCTCTGGCAGGAACCCTCCTCGCGCCGGTTGCAGGATTCTTCGCCGGTGCAGCGACAGGCATACTTAACACTAAACTAAAGATTTCCAACTTGCTCGCGGGAATTCTCACAATGACCGCACTGTATTCTGTAAACCTAAGGGTCATGGGCAGGGCAAATGTGCCTCTGCTGAGGACAGGTACGGTTCTTACGGCGCTACAGGAGAAGGGGGTCCCTCCTGCGATTGTCCCCTTCCTTCTGTTTTGCATAGTGGTTGTGATTGTCAAATTTTTGGCGGACGTTTTCCTCAGAACTGAGTTTGGGCTTGCACTCAGGGCCACCGGTGACAATGAGCTGATGATTAGGAGCCTCGGAGTGAATACGGACTCGATGAAGACTGTGGGTATCGGCATTGCCAACGCATTGGTTGCGTTATCAGGCGCACTTGTTGCCCAGTATCAAGGGTTTGCAGATATCGGCATGGGTATTGGGACTGTTGTCGCAGGATTGGCGTCAGTAATCATCGGGGAGGCTATTATCCCTCCAAGATCCGTCGGCATGGGGACTTTGGGGGCAATCACCGGTTCAGTGGTTTACCGGCTTGCGGTGTTTCTTGCCTTGCGCCTCGGTTTTGCCCCTACAGACCTGAAACTTGTCACCGCCTTGCTGGTAATAGCAGCCTTATCAGGAAAATCCATCAAGCGGGGTATTGGCGTCGAAAGGAGGAAGGCTGTAAGGAATGCTGGAACTGAAATCTCTCTGTAAGGAATTCCAATCAGGTACAGGCAACGGAAGAATGGCTCTGAAGGACGTTTCCTTGAGCCTTCGGCCTTCTGACTTTGTGACAATCATTGGTAGCAACGGGGCAGGTAAGTCCACGCTTCTTAATGTAATTGCCGGGGTCTTCCCTGTAGACAGCGGCCAGGTAATAATCGACGGTGAGGATGTCACTTATTTGCCTGAACACAGGCGCGCTTTGGTCCTGGGCAGGGTGTTCCAAGATCCTATGCAGGGAACAGCGGGTTCCATGTCTATCGAAGAGAACATGGCCATGGCTTTTAGACGAGGCATGCGCCGCGGGTTGTCCAAGGGGGTTTCGGTAAAGAACAGAGACTACTTCAGGGAGAAGCTGTCCTCTCTCGGCCTTGGCTTGGAAGACCGGCTCCAAGAACCCGTAAAGCTCCTATCCGGCGGTCAAAGGCAGGCTTTGGCTTTGCTCATGGCTACGCTTTCCCAGCCAAAGCTGTTGCTTCTTGATGAGCATACCGCAGCCCTCGATCCCAGGACTGCTCAGGAGATCCAGGAACTTACCAATGATATTGTCAAACGGGGCAACCTTGCTGTCCTCATGGTTACTCACAACCTTCGCCTGGCTCTTGCAGTAGGAACAAGGACGATAATGATGCATGAAGGCGAAATTGCCTTGGATGTAAGCGATCCGGAGAGGTCAGAAATGACCGTGGCTGACCTTCTCGAACGCTTCCATGATGCCAGGGGTGAGAGGCTGTCTGACGACCGAATCCTTCTGGAGGCGTGAGGAGATTTCCATCAGTTCTTACCGTCTCGCGTCATGCAGGTTTTTCCTGCGTGTAGTTACCGCACAGCCATCCGGTGTTGTGTTCGGGGACGGCGCGCTTGCGGCGCGCCTCGTTAGAATTTGGCGCACAGGCCGGCCAAATTCTCGACGCTCCCTTACACAATCAGCGGATGGCTGTATTGGTTCTATCCATTGACAGTCTAGTGCCCCGTGGGCTCTGACAATATCTCTATCTGCGGAAGGGCACTGTCTTGTGACGCTGTCCCGCGATTACTTGTTGGTTCTGAACCTGGGTTGCCTTGCGTGCTTCCACATTTGCCCTTACTACTGCCACTTCCAGGATTCTGTCTATAAGCTCCTCAAACGAGAGTCCGCTTGCCATGGCTGCGACAGGGAAAAGGCTGACAGCGGAGAGGCCGGGCAATGGGTTGATCTCCAGGAAGTTGGGGACTCCCTCACCGTCGAGCCTTACGTCCACCCTGGCTAAGTCACGACATTCAAGGGCTCGATATGATCTTATGGCTACGTCCAGGATAGAGGCAGCCAGTTCGTCCGTGATCGGCGCAGGACACAAGAACTGCTCCAGGTTGTTGTGCTTAGTGTCATAGCAATACACGAACGATTCCGGTTCTGTCTCAGCTACAGGCCGAACTTCCATTATTGGGAAAGCTGTGATGTCTTTGTTTCCCACTATCCCGACGGTAAATTCACGTCCCGGCAGGAACTCCTCTATCAGTGCAGGCTGTCCATACACACTTGTTATCCAGTTTACCATGTCAAAAAGGCCGGCAGGACCTGTGACTTTAGACGAACTCCTTACTCCTTTGCTGGAACCCTCATACGCAGGTTTCACAAAAAGCGGGTACTTGAGAGATTCAACTCTGAGGTTCAGAAGTTCATTTGTGCTGTTTACTTTTGAACACCATGGAGTCAGGATACCATTTGAAGAGATAATAGCCTTAGTTACAGCTTTATCGAGACAGACTGCAAGTGTAAGAGGATCTGAGCCTGTATATGGAATTCCGAGGGATTCAAGGATTGCAGGCACAATTGCCTCTCGGCATCTTCCTTCCCAGCCTTCTGCGATATTGAACACAATATCCACATTGACCCTTTGCAGTCTGGAAAGAAGTCCGGGGCGATATGGTATTTTCACGACACGGTGTCCCCTGGCCCGTAGTGCTTTCGCTATACGGTCTACCGTTGATTGCTCTTCGAATTCGGCGTCAGCGTCTTCAACTTCCGTGTCGGACCTGGGACAGTCTTTTTTCAAATTGTAGGCCAGACCTACAACAAATCCCATGGTCATCCCTCACATTCTAATTATGGTTATGTGGGTCAGAATAGTATTTGACAGTCTTTTCGGGCTCTTGTCATAGCCGGAAAACACTCGCCTTTTCGGTAGACCTCGGTTTTCTGCCACCCTGCTCGGCTTTGGTGCAGAAGCCTTGCAGGCCCCATGATCACCTCCAAGACGCTCTCCTATGGCGTCCCCTTTTTCAGTAGTTGAGTCTACTCTTGTGAGAGAGCATTGTCTATAGCCGTATCACGCGATTATCGACTCTTTTGCCTCGAAAAACGTGGATACTGCCACTAATGTGCCAAAGGCTTGCCGATAGTCAATAGTTTGAGGTTTCTATGCCTAGATTGCCTGGGTATGCTCAGGAATAAGTCCTACGAAGGACTTGCATGGAAAAAGGAGAATAATACATAACACATGCAGACATAAACATGTATCTTGAATCAGCAAGGGTGTGCTCCAATGGAAGCAGAAGACGGCAGAGGAAAAGACAATACTTTAAGAAGAATCGTGCGTGCAGGCGTAATCGCTTCAGTATACGTCGGACTGACCTATGCCCTGGCCCCCATTAGTTTCGGCCAGTTTCAGTTCAGGGTGGCAGAGGCATTGACCGTGCTTCCGATACTCTATCCCGAAGCTGTGCCTGCTTTGTTCATTGGGTGCTTTTTGGCGAATATGATTGGGCCTTACGGGATTTTGGATATCGTATTAGGCAGCCTCACGACATTACTGGCTGCCATACTTACAAGGGTGTTCAGGAAAAGCGCTGTTGCATATTTCTGGCCCATAGCGCTTAACGCCCTTATTGTCAGCGCATATCTTAGTCTGTTGGCGGAGACAAAGGCGAGTTACTGGGCATTTGTGCTCAGCATAGGGATTTCTGAAGCAGCTTCAGTGCTGCTTGTGGGAATTCCCCTTGTTAAATTCCTTCGAGCAGCACATCCTGACACGATTTCATAAGGAGAGATGGTCCTAATGTCTAAGATCAGAGCTAAACTGAAGAACTACCTTTATCCGATTCCTGCGATTCCTGTTAGTTGCACCGACAGCAACGGGCGTCCCAATATTATTACAGTGGCGTGGACAGGGGTGGCTTGCGGGACACCGCCTATGGTGTCAATAGCGATCAACCTCATGAGGTATTCCCATGGCATTATTAAGGAAACAGGAGCGTTTTGCGTAAATATTCCTGACAATGAGACGCTCCATGCCACTGACTATTGTGGTAATGTATCAGGTAAGGACGTAGACAAGTTTCGAGAGCTTGGCCTGACTCCTGTAAAAGGAGACGAGACAGAGTGTCACTACATTGATGAATGCCCCATCAATATGGAGTGCCTGGTAAGGCACAGCGTGGTCCTGGGCAGCCACGAGCTCTTCATAGGAGAGGTAGTGGCGGTCCACGCTCGGGATGGGGTCCTTACCGCTGAAGGAAGGGTCAATATGGCTAATCTGAACCTGTTTACATATGTAGGCCCTGACTATTATGCTATCGGCAAGAAACTCGGGCAATACGGATATTCCGTAAGCCGGCCGTCCCGATAGGCTATGCACTGCTTTGCCGGGGAATTGGCATTGCCATGTTGATACAGGTAGGGGCTTGAGACATGTTTGATCTTCATATCCAAAAAAGGCAGAGCATAATCCATCTGAAACTCCGACGTTACTCAGGCATATTGGGATGGATGGCGATTTTCTCCGTGACGTGGATAACTGTCCTTGTGCTGGTTTGCTCTTTGTTTCACACGGGGATGCCACGTGTGGAAGCATCGGAGGCGCAAGATGCCGGCTCATCAGTGGATTGGGAAAGCATGCTGGAGGATGCTAAAAAGAACCCGGTGCAGGATCTCAACACGCATTTGATGTTGGCTGTAGCTTACGCAAACCTCGGTATGATTCCTGAAGCTACCCGTGAGTTCCGGGTTATTGAGACTTCCGGCTATGACGAGTTCGGGAAAGAAGTAATACGTGAAAACAATGAGAAAGTGAAGCGTTCGTCTGATGACATTGTCAGTCTCAATTTGCTGGCTTTTGCGTATTACGCTTTCGGCGAATATGAGAAATCCCTCCATTGCTTTGAGTCTCTGACTGAGCTGGATCCTAGGAACGTGTGGGTCCACCATTACTATGCGTACAGCTTATCGAGGGCAGGCAAGATGGATGAGGCAATAGAGGTTCTCAAAGCTGCCCGGGCAATAGACCCGTCCAATGAATATACTCATCTCTTGCTGGGCCTTGCATTCCGGGAAAAAGGCTGGTACTTGCTGTCCGTTCTGGAGCTGGCAAGAGCCAGGAAGGCTATTAGTGTACTTTCCAGGCTGGCTGACTAGATCGACCGGAGGATCGGAGGAATCGAAATGACACAGGCTGCGTATGGAAGGGAAACGGATATTCTCATTGAGGGCGCGACAGTAATATCTCCTGTTTCGGTAGGCGCTGATGAGAGAATTATCGTGGTGGACGAAGGCGCTATTGCCATAGATGACGGGAAAATTATGTATGTAGGCCCTTCACCTGCTCCTCCTGAATTCCGCAATGCTCTGAAACACATAAACGCATCGTGTCTGATAGCTCTTCCGGGGTTTGTGAATGCCCACACTCACGCAGCCATGACGCTCCTTAGAGGATATGCTGATGATATGGTCCTCATGGAATGGCTGCAAGAAAAGATTTGGCCTATTGAGGCTCACCTGGATCCGGAAGACGTCTACTATGGCGCAATGCTTGCATGCATTGAAATGATTCGAGCAGGTGTCACTACATTTGCAGACCAGTATTTCTTTATGGATGACACTGCGAGAGCAGTAAGGGACGCAGGCATCCGTGCCAGCCTATCCAGGGGGCTTATTGCCGCATCACCGAATTCCTCCCGGGCTCTTAGAGAGAACATTGAATTATGCGAGGCCTGGGACGGGCAGGCAAACGGCCGGATAACAACCATGTTAGGCCCTCATGCTCCATACACATGCCCTGTGGACTTCCTCGAAAAAGTAATGGAAGCCGCAGGGGAACTTGGGGTGGGTATGCACATACATCTATCTGAAACACGAGGCGAAGTGGAAGAGTCCCGAGCCCGGCATGGCGGTATGTCTCCCATTGAACTCATGGACAGCATCGGCCTTTTTGAGTTTAGGACTCTTGCTGCGCATTGTGTCCATGTTTCCCAAAAGGATATCGAGATACTCAGCTCAAAAGGGGTCGGGGTTGCCCATAACCCGGGTAGCAATATGAAAATAGCTTCCGGAATCGCCCCTGTTCCTGCCATGCTGAAGGCAGGTGTGAAAGTAGGGCTGGGCACGGACGGGGCTTCAAGCAACAATAATCTGGATCTGCTTGAAGAAGCCAGGCTGGCTGCATTTCTTCATAAATTGGCGAACGACGATCCGACTGTGATTCCTGCAGGGCAGGCCCTGGCCATGGCTACGCTCGGAGGGGCGAGGGCTATGGAAATGGAGTCTGAAATCGGCTCTCTGGAACCTGGGAAATCTGCTGACATAATCTTACTTGATATGAATAAACCTCACATGTATCCCAGGCATGATCTTACATCCCATATCATTTATTCTGCAAGGGCGAGCGATGTAACAACCGTTATCATCAACGGGGAGTTAGTTATGGAGAACGGTGTCCTGACCGGCATAGATGAACAGGAAGTCCTGGGAAAGGCGGAGGAGAAGGCAAAGGCTCTTGTAGCAAAGGCTTAAGCAAAGGCTTGACCTTGCCGCTTCCTCAACTTGCTGGATTTGGATGAGTCCTGCAGCCCTTCATGGCGTGCAGGACTCATCTTTTTGCTGCGAATATTCCATACTATAAAGGTAAGAACGCAAATTGTGTTAGCATCGAAACCTGTATGGGAAGGGATAAGGATATCCGTGGCACGACGGGTTGTCTGCATTATCGTAGTTCTCGCGGTTTTGCCTTTGCTCAGTACATGGACGGTTTGGGCAGGAGACGAAGACACATCTCACTGGTACACTGTCATTGACGAAGACACGGACAGGGTTTTGCTGGAGACTTGCCATGTTGTGTCAGCAGGTGATGAGTTTGTCGATGAGGAGAACCACAGATACCGCGTGGTCCAAGTAGAGGGGCACAAAGCTCGGGCCAGATTCATCGGGACAGTGGATATGGAAGCCCAAGCTTTGGCTTTTCAAGCTGCAATCTCATTGAAGATGGGATTTCTCCGTATCGGACTCGGACTGCCGTTCGCATCGACTCTGGCGCCCCAGGGGCGTCTTGTGGCGATTTATCATACGCATAGCGATGAATCGTATATTCCAACCAGTGGTTCATCATCAGTTGCCCCCCATGGTGACGTGTATGATGTTGGTGCAGTAATTTCAGCCAGTCTGAAGAATTCCGTGGGTCTCAAAAGCCTCCATTCCTGGGAATCCCACCTGCCTCATGATGGTTCAGCTTATGCTCGATCACGGCGGACAGCGGTTTCTCTGCTCAAGAAGAACCCGGACGCAATTCTTGATCTCCACCGGGATGCCGCGCCTCTTAGCGCTTATGCCACTACGGTAATGGGCAAACCAGGCGCAAAAGTCATGATTGTCCTGGGCAGGCAGAACCCAAATCTCAAAGCAAATGAGCAGTTTGCTTTTGCATTGAAGAATTACGCGGACAAAGAATTCCCAGGGTTTGTGCGAGGAATATTCTATGGAGATGCCACTTTCAATCAGGATCTTTCGCCAAGGGCTTTGCTTTTCGAAATGGGATCCCACGAAAATAGCAGAGAGGCAGCAGAGCGGGTCATGGTGAATTTCATCAATTCGATTCCCGCCGTCCTCTACGGCGTGACCCCTGCAGGCCGTACCGCAAAAGGGGAAGCTTTGCGTCGGGCCAAAGGAGAAGGAAGTGCTGCGGTGTCTACCATTGTGTCCATAATTCTTCTGGTCTTTGTGGGCACCGCCGCATTTCTCTTGCTGAACGAGAAAAGCTTCAGCGGGGTTATGGAAAGGCTGAAGAGATTTGGAAAGGTCGAATTCAGAGAGTTTACGGATATCAGGAAAAAGACCGGGCCGCCTGAAGATGAAACATGAACGGTTGAAATTGCATCTATACTCTTTCGACAGCTCAGAGACACTATGTGTATGGCTTTAAGGAATTACCGTAGCGAAGGAGGTTAAAGGACTATGGCAGGAATAATTGACTGGGTTAGCAAGAGAATGAGACTGCCCGATGTTGAGATTTCAGAAGAATTCGGCCGGGAGTTCACTGAACGGGCAGGAGAAGAGAGGTACGCGGTTGGTCCTCCTTGGGTGGATGACGGGGTATATGTATCCCCGACACCG
>JAPXLY010000040.1:0-11919 GCA_033809295.1 Bacillota bacterium | reverse complement strand
CTAACGATTTTCGCACAGGCCTTACTATTGACCTTGACGGGGAGGTCTACTCAGTTGTTGATTTCCAACATGTCAAGCCAGGAAAAGGGTCTGCGTTTGTCCGGTCAAAACTGAGAAACGTGAAGACCGGTTTTACCATGGAACGTACATTCCGCGCAGGCGAAAAAGTCCCCAGAGCTCATATAGAGTACCGCGAGATGCAGTTCCTCTATAGCTCAGGCGAAGATAATTTCTTCATGGACACCTCCACATATGAACAAATCAATCTTAATGACGAAAAGCTGGGAGATAACAAGAAATATCTCAAAGAGAACATGGTAATCGGTGTTCAGGTGTACGAAGGAGCTCCCATCGGAGTTGAGCTCCCCAACTCTGTAGAGCTGACTGTTACAGATACGGATCCGGGCCTACGTGGTGATACTGCGAGCGGCGGGACCAAGCCGGCTACCCTTGAAACCGGCGCAGTGGTGCAAGTCCCGCTCTTTATCAGTATCGGAGATGTGATCAGAGTGGACACGCGAACCGGCCAGTATCTGGAGCGAGCATAGCCTATCTGGTGTTATGGGGGTACCCACGCTAATCCTGAATCTAATTATTTCTGCTTGTGGTAGGCAGACTATTGCTGTCCTGCGTGCTTTTACAATTGGCTAACGGTAAGAATGGCATCCTCTGTTTGGCCCTTTAGCCCTACAGGCACCGAATGCACTGGACGTAACGAAGACGGAGGAAGTAGCCCTTGAGATCTACCTCCTCTGTTGTAATTTCCAATACATTTACTTGAATTGATGCCATTATGACATGGTTTTGATTGTTTCCACCGGAGTCACCTTGGATTACCTGGTTCCGGAAACCAATGCTTTGTTTTATTGGCGATTGCTACCAGGCTGAGCATGATAGGAACCTCCTCGAGAACTCCCACTACAGTAGCCAGCGCAGCTCCTGAACCGAGTCCGAACAGGGATATCGCTACGGCAACTGCCAATTCAAAGAAGTTGCTGGCACCGATCATGGCTGCAGGAGCCGCAACCGTCCTATCCACCTTCCATACACGGCACCACAGATACGCCACTGCAAAGATGAGATAGGTCTGTATGGTCATAGGTACTGCGATCAATAGGATGTGAAGCGGGTTCTTAACGATCGTTTCGCCTTGGAAGGAAAATAGGATTATCAACGTCAGCAACAAGCCAATGATGGTGAAAGGTTTCAACGTAGGAAGGAAGGAGTTCTTGAGCCACTCCTCTCCCTTAGTCCTGATAAGCCTTCTCCTAGTAAGATAACCTGCAGCCAGGGGGATAACAACGTATAGGACTACTGACAGCAAAATGGTATCATACGGCACTCTGAGCTCAGTCAGGCCGAGCTGGAGAATCACTATTGGAGCATAGAGGAAGAGAAGTACGAGGTCGTTGATGGCTACTTGCACCAGAGTATGAGTGGGGTTCCCTCCGCTAAGGTAACTCCACACGAATACCATAGCTGTGCAAGGAGCAGCTCCCAGGAGAATCGCGCCTGCAACGTACTGACTGGCTAGTTCGGCAGGTATCCATCTGACGAAGACCACCTTTAAGAACAGCCAGGCCAGGCCAAACATGGTGAAGGGTTTGATTATCCAGTTCACAACCAACGTGACTATCAGTCCCCTGGGATTTCTCCCAGCCCTGACGATGCTGCCAAAATCAATCTGCACCATCATAGGATAGATCATGAACCAGATGAGCACGGCAACTGGAATCGACACATGTGCATATTCGAGCTTGCTCAGAGCCTCTGGGAATCCAGGAAATTTGATTCCAATGAATACGCCGAGTAAAATGCATATTGCGACCCATGCCGTGAGGTACCTTTCGAAAAAACCAAGTCCGCCACTCTCTTTTAGACCAACAGCTTTGGCATCCGGTGTAGTCATTCTATTCACCCCTACAGTCCTCAAATTGCCTATTCATGTTGTATTGCCATGTTATAGCCATACGGATCACAATAGCGACCTGCACACAGACCGAACTCAGGAAACACTCCGCGGCCCTGAACCCAGCCTAGCGCCGCCGAAAGAACACCTCAAGGTTATGAGGGATTTGGTATTCGCGCTTATCCTGAACCGAAGTTCGGGTATCCTGCGAATAGACCTCTCGCAGGATCGCGTTGACTATGAACTCCTTTGGGGGTACTCGGTGTTCTGTTCCGTCATGCATCCAAACCCTACAGTCCACACTATCTCCGCATAGGTCTCCACAGCTCTCGCAGGTCGATTCCCTCACGTCAGGCTGAATGTCCCTGCCGTTCACTCGAATCGTGGGTGAGCTCACGAACTCGTACTTGACGGCCAATTCCTTTGAAGTGATATTGACCTTATTCACCACCACATCGAACCCGGCTGTTTTCAGCACGCCCGACACTTCCCCAATAGCTGCTTCAAGGTTAGCATCAGTACCTATGCACCTGGTGCATACGGTTAAGTCCAGATATAAGAAATCGATTTCAACTCTACGATGTTTGGGCTTTGAACAACAACACTCTGAATCATCCAAACAGCAACTGCCATTCACTTTATTGCATCCTCCAAAATCCTTGCAATTTCTTTGGCTTTTAGCACCTTGCCGAAAGATACAATTTTTTCGTCAATGACCAGGGCCGGGATGGACATCACGCCGTATTTCGCTATTTCAGCGAAGTCGGTAGCCTTCTCTACTGTGCAATCCATCCCTAGTTCTACAAGGGCAGTCTTTACGTTCGCCATCAGAGTCTCGCAGTTACGACAACATGAACCCAATATCTTGATAACCATGACCCTCTACCTCCTGGAATCCATTACATTTTGTGACTCGGGCCTAGACTAAGAGATGTCCAAATGCGTTGAACGCATATCCGATAATCATTATACCTGCGGTGACCATTCCCACGAATATAGTCAAAAGCCTAGGCTTAACTACTCTTTTCAGCATGATAATAGACGGGAGCGATAGCGCTGTCACGCCCATCATGAAAGACAGTGCGGTACCAAGTCCTACACCCTTTGCCACTAGAGCCTCAGCTATGGGCAGTGTTCCAAATATGTCTGCATACATCGGCACTCCTACTACGGTCGCAAGTAGTACCGAATACCACTTATCCTGGCCGAGCACGGCAGTTATCATGGTCTCGGGTATCCAGTTGTGGATCACACCGCCGATGCCGACGCCTACCAATACATATATCCAAACCTTGCTCAGGATTCCTACTGCCTGCTCAGCGGCATAGATCAGCCTTTCATGAGTCGACAGAGTCTGCTCATCAAGACTGGCAGCTTCTGGCATCTTGTTGAACACGAATGGTTCTACGTACTTCTCCAGCCTTGCGTTACCAATGATGGTGCCGGCCACAACAGCGAGAATGACTCCAAAGACTACATATGCAACCGCAGTTGCCCATCCGAAAATGCTTGCCAGCAAGATCAATGCCGCTGGGTCAATCAGCGGCGACGCGATTAGGAACGAGAACGTGGCCCCAAGCTCCAGCCCTGCATTAAGGAATCCAATGAAGATCGGAATGGACGAGCATGAGCAAAACGGGGTTATTGTGCCTAGAAACGCTCCGAGAATGTTAGCAGTGATGCCATCGAACCTGCCAAGTATCTTCTTGGTGCGCTCAGGCGGAAAAAAGCTTTGAATGTATGAAATGCCGAACACCAAGACCCACAGAAGCGCGAGGATCTTGATGGTGTCATAGATGAAGAAGTGAATGCTGCCCCCGAGTGTGGTTCCGATGTCCAGCCCAAATACGTTCTCAACCAATCTAGCTATGAGGTTTGACAGCCACTCCATCTTCAGCAGTTGATCGTTGAGCCAACCCAATACAGCCATAACGGATTCTCCCCCTCGCGTCTATCATTGTTAGCTTTGCCCACCGGACTCGGAACCGGTAATGTTGTCAAGTAGTTCTTTGACAGCTTGCAGGCTCTCTTTATTTTGAGAATATTTCACCCAAGCCCCGTCTCGGCGGGGGGTCACCAACCCGGAATCGCACA
Organism: Bacillota bacterium; assembly: GCA_033809295.1. Taxonomy (GTDB): domain Bacteria; phylum Bacillota; class SHA-98; order UBA4971; family UBA4971; genus UBA4971. Next base: position 7,916 of record JAPXLY010000040.1, on the reverse strand, counting down.
GGATATTCATATGGTAAGACAGCGTTGGTTGCGTAATGTGGAAACTCGCAAGAAGCTCGCAAGCGCACAGCTCCCCCGCAGATAGCATGTGAAGCGCCCGAAGGCGCGTTTCATCAGACAACGCTTTGAAGACCAGTGCTGATTCAGCATAGCCCAGCTTCATATTTAAGTGCCTCCCCATAGATATCCTTCGATGATATTGATGTTTATCTATATGTATAATAGTCGGTCATTGTCTATCTGTCAACAGCCATACAGCCATATCTGATTTTCACTCGGAAAGATCGTCGCGGAAGTCGCTCAGCGGCATTAGAGTCTGAATGTCATTACAGTGGGTCATAAAACCAGTCCCCCCGGAATACTTATTTGTATAAGGGGGGACTTGCCTTGTCAAATGAGCATCTGGGTGGAAAGTCTGTTTCATACGCTATCATGGATGAGGTTTTGCCCTGCCTTCCGCCTGGTCTTCGCGGAGCAATCGCCGCCCTGCCCAAGGAGCAATTAGACAGAGTCTGCGAGATTAGGCTTCGTACGTGGAGGCCGGTGATGCTGATGGCAGGGGATGACGAGATCGATACCAGCCCGCCTTATGTCTTCACGGAAGATGACGCTCTCATCACTTTACAGCTCATCGCTTGCGGATCCCTCTATGCTTTCGAAGATGACTTGCGTCAAGGCTACATCACGATATGCGGCGGCCATCGAGTCGGATTGGCAGGACGCGTTGTCCTCTATAATGGCCGGATCTCGACTCTAAAGGACATATCAGGGTTTTGCATCAGAATAGCCCACGAAGTCCTGGGTGCAGCCGATAGCGTCATGAAATACCTTATCAAACCACCCCGCAGACTCTATCATACGCTGATTATATCACCGCCCAGATGCGGCAAAACCACATTGCTGAGGGACGTCGCAAGACAGGCAAGCGATGGTGTTCCTTCTCTCAATTTCCGAGGGGTTCGAGTAGGTATAGCAGATGAGCGCTCGGAGATAGCCGCTTGTTACAAAGGAATCCCTCAAGCCACTTGTGGTATTCGTACCGATGTATTGGACGCATGCCCGAAAGCTGAAGGGATGATAATGCTTATCCGTTCCATGTCCCCTGATGTAGTCATTACTGATGAAATCGGTAGGGAAGAGGATGCTCTTGCCATACGGGAAGTGATGTGCGCAGGTGTCAGCCTGGTTGCCACCGCTCACGGCGGATCCCTGGAAGAAGTGGCGAGGAGGCCGGCATTGAAGTGCCTTTTTGAAGGCGACATGTTTGAAAGGGCGGTAATACTGAGCCAGGCACACGGGCCTGGCACCGTGGAGGCAATCCTTGACGTAGGCACAGAAAAAAACATGTTTGCCGGGCCTCTTAGGTAAAAAGGGAGCAAAGGAGGAGGCCCTGTGGTCAAGCTTCTGGGTGCAGTATTAGTCGTGGGATCTTCCGGCGTGATAGGTAACGTTGTTGCGCGGGGCTACTCAGAACGGCCCAGGCAGCTTTCAGAGCTTATCTCCGGGTTTACACTGCTGGAGACTGAAATATCCTACGCCAAGACTCCTCTTTCTGAGGCGCTGATGAGAGCCGGGGGACGGAAAGGCAGTGTTGCACGGAGGATATTTGAGACTGCTTCTCACATAATTGCTTCAGGAAACCAATCACCTGGACAGGCTTGGGAGACGGCTGTGACAGTCATATATCCGGTCTCAGCCCTGACAACGGAGGATCGCGATGCGTTGCTTGCATTCGGCGCGAAGTTAGGTTCTTGCAGTAGCACGGACCAGCTAAGACACATCGCGCTTGTCCGGGAGAGGTTACGGGCAAATGAGATGAAAGCCAGAGACAAGGCGAGCGAAACAGCCAGGATGTGGCGCTATTTAGGGCTCAGTGTGGGAGCGATGATCGCTCTCATGCTTTACTGATTGCATGGCCCGGCCTAAGTATGAGTTCATTAGTCTCGCTCGTTATGCGAGGTCTTGGGTGGCCCCGTACGGTACGTACACTTTCTGGAACCGACGATTACTTATGGTGATCTGCTTAGACCCTGGGATTACATTGGGGTGTGCCTTACACAAAAGGGGGATGACGAAGTGGGAGGAATCGACATTGTATTTAAGGTCGCAGGTATCGGCATCATCTCAATCGTTATTTCCCTAATTTTCGAGCAGGTCGGCAGGAAGGACTTCGCCTGGGCGGCTACGGTTATCGGAGCCGTGTTAGTATTCGGTGTGGCGCTGCTTCGTTTCAAGGAGCTTTTGGATGAGATCTTGACTGTTTTCAGGCTTTGGTGATCGATGGATTCCGTCTGTGATCCGGCAAAGGAGGATAGTCCTGTGGAGATCGGGAGCCTGCTTGCGATTGCCATCATAGTGACCGTCCTTACGGTGCTGATTAGGCCCCACCGTCCTGAAATAGCAATATGGCTCAGTGTTATTACCGGGTTGATAATTATCGGAAGAATACTCCCTCTTATTAGCTTTCTCGTAAGGACGCTCACTGATATTACTGCAAGGACCAACGCGGGCCCTGTGTATTTCTCTACTGTGTTGAAGGTTGTGGGAATCGCATACTTAGCAGGATTCGGGGCTGAGGTGTGCAGGGATGCAGGAGAGAGAGCAACTGCAGGTAAGCTGGAATTGGCGGGCAAGGTAATCATACTGATTACCGCTCTTCCTGTTCTCATAGCTGTGCTGGAGACGATCACCAGATTCCTGAAATAGGCTCATTGAAAAGGAAGAAGGTCGAACCTGGTGATCCGTATTGTGAGACACAACACCATACCCGGTATTATCCTTGCGACTTTGGTGTTTGCAGCCGTCATCTTAGGTTGTGGGACTCTGTGTTCAGCCAACCCGGCTTTGCCGGGAGACTCTGAAGGCTCATCCGATTTACAGGAAGACATTATCAAAGCACAGTTGGACGCATTGGACACCTCTGCTCTTCAGAGTTTCTTGGAGGATATGGACAGTAGTATGAAAGAGTTTTTCCCCGGCCTTGACATTGCCGGATTCATCAGATCTCCGGGAAAAGCCTTAGGCGGATTCGATCCGGCAAGTGTGGTGACAGGCGTGTTAAAGGTGATTGCCGGCGAAGTCAGGGCCAGTCTGGCATTGCTCGGGCAGTTGATCATACTTGCCGTCATGTGCGGGATCCTTTCAGAATTTGCAGCGGGGTTTGGAACTGAACAGGTAACAACCATCGCCCGCTCTGCATGTTTCATGGTTCTTGCCTTAATGGCGACAAATAGCTTCCTTGTTACGATTAGGGCAGCCAACGAAGCAGTGGACACGATGACTACCTTCATACATGCGTCCACACCCCTTCTGTTCGCGCTACTGTCTGCTGTGGGTGGAATTACGTCGGCCGCGGTTATGAGTCCGGCTGTGGTAGTGGTTGCAGGACTTGCAAGCGGGCTCATACGCAACGTCGTGTTCCCGCTTCTTTTCCTTTCTGCAGTGCTTGAGGTTGTAAGCATGATTACGGACCGTGTGCAATTGACACAGTTTTCAGCGCTTGCCAGGGATGCAGCTATTGCGTGTCTTGGCGGGGCGATGACGCTTTTTCTCGGGGTGATGACTATCCGAGGTGTAGGAGCCCGCGTAGCTGACTCTGTATCAATCCGAACCGCTAAATTCGTGTCAGGAACCTTCATTCCTGTGGTGGGGAAGATGTTTTCTGATGCTGTGGGCATGGTGGCAAGCTGTGCTGCGCTTATACACGGAGGCTTGTCAATCGCAGGGGTTGTTTCGATTTTCATGATTTGTCTGGTACCTGCAGCCAAAATCCTCTCCGTTGCCATCATGTACAGATTAGCCGGCGCAATCGTGCAACCCTTGGGCGATCCCGGGCTTTCCAAGTGTCTTGGCGTCCTGGGGAATACACTGATTCTGGTCCTTGTTACTCTGGGTGTTGTGGCAGTTGTCTTCCTTGCTGTTATAACCATCATATCCGGACTTGTGAATTTTGCCGTGACTCTGAGGTAGGTGAAATCGTTGGTCAGGATGGTAACAGAGTGGGTAAGGGATCTGGTTGTTGTAAGCCTGACATTTGCTTTTGTTGAAATGCTTTTACCTGCCAATAACCTTCGGAGATTTGCCAGAGTTGTCATGGGTGTTATCCTGATTGCCGTTATCATAAACTCTGTCTTCCACATCTCAAGCGCAATGGATGATGCTTTAGAGTCTCAGGCAGGGTTTGCGCCCGGTTATGACAGTAGGTTGGATCGCCTGAGTTGGACTGCCAAAGGGGAACGAATTACATACGCAGGCCTTGACATCGTAGAAGGCGAGGCGGAGAGGAGGATTGCTTCCCAGGTGGAGTCCATTGCCAGATTGGCGTCGGGAGCGGATGAAGCTTATGCCGGAATTGAGTTTACATCACAAGGGGATATACGGCGTATCGATGTGACTCTCAAAAATCTTAGCCTGCCCGGGGCTGCTCTTTCCGAGAATCGTAAAGAACTCGCCGCCCTCATGGAGAAGCGGGTAATCAATGCAATACAGGAGTTCTACGGGTTTTCTTCTGTCGTTGCCATTTCTGTATCAGTGGATTTTCGGCAATGATTCACCGGCGCAATTCGGGTGTTTGAGATATCGATGATTCCGGGATTCATTTACGCGTGTCAATGCATACGGAAACAGGGGCGGTGAGACAGGTGGCATCTCCAATTATTGAATTCTTGACCGGACTGAGAAAACGCGCTGAAGATGGGATGGGAGACATCAAACCTCCCGAGATGCAAAAAATCGGTGTTCTCGTTGTCATAGGACTCGTAGGCATACTCCTACTTCTCTTCAGTTTCTCGCCAAAACTGAGTAATCCGTCCGTCACTCAGACAGACCTCAGCAGGACCCATCAAGGCGAAGCACTCGTTACAGGCGGAATCGGGGCAGCGAGCCTGACTGAGGATGAGGCCCGCTTAGAACGGAGTTTGGCAGAGATACTTTCTCACGTGCAGGGAGCAGGCAGGGTAAGCGTCAAGATTACCTTTGAGACGGGACGATTCTATGATTATGCGGAGAATGAGACTCATGAAGAGAATACGTCCCGGGAACTGGATACTCAGGGCGCCAGTCGGGAGACAACACAGGTGAGAGAGAGCGGTGAGATAGTCACAACACAAGAGAGAACCACAGGGTCCGCCCTGCCGGTGGTGCGGAGTTTCCGAGAGCCCCAAATCCAAGGCGTGCTTGTCGTCGCAGACGGCGCCAAGGACATAGCGGTAAAAAAGACGCTAATCGAGGCGGTAACGACCCTCTTCAACATCCCTTATCATAAGGTAGCGGTGCTACCACGCAAAAGGTAGGTGAGATCTGTGCAAGACAGGGCAAGAGCAGGTTTTGCGCTGATGGTTGTCATTGCGGTAGTTCTGGGGATCCTAATAGGAACACGGAACATCGGAGTGAAACAGGATGAAGGGCTGTTTTCCATGAGTGGAATCCTAGGTGTCAGACAAGATGCTGACTCGCAGGACGAGTTGGGCCCGGAGATGGATTTTGCAGATCTGGGGGGAGAGTCGCCGGGGGGAGGAAGCGATATCCTTGACTCGCTCCGCCTTGAACGAAGCAGAACCAGGTCAAGGAATATTGAATCCCTGGAAGCAGTGGCCCGGGACTCCGGTCTTTCAGAAGAGGCAAGAACGGCTGCAGGTATGCAGCTTCTGGACTTGTCAAAAAGGACGGAACGTGAAGCTGATGCAGAAGCCTTGATTAAGGCAAGGGGCTTCAAAGATGCCCTGGTTTTTGTAAGAGGAGACACCTGTGACGTGGTGATTGCAGGCAAAGAACTGACGAAGACCGATGCAGAGCAGATCGGGGATATTGCTGCCAGGTGTTTAGGGGTTGAGCTCGCTAACATCACGATAATTGAGCAAGGGGAAACGCGATAGCCTGGTTAAGGCAGGCTTGCTGATGGTATGATGTAAGCAGGAAATGAAAAAGTTGTGGTGAATATAGGGAAGCATGGGTATTGACCCAGGTTATGGCTATTGTTATCTCAAGTCGGGCAGTCTATAACTAAAAGGCTCTAAACCATTGGGGTAACGGCCGGGGAAAATATGAGTTCTGTCCCTTATGGGGCATGTGGGAACAATGGGAAGGCAGGCAAAACAAGTGGAACTCAAGGATATGAGGCGGGAGGTCGCCGGGTTCGCCAGGCTAATGAATACTTATGACATTGCCGAATTGGAGCTGGAAGTAGAAGGTTTGACAATGAAGCTTCGCAAGCAAGTAAATGCATCTCCCGCGCGCACGGTAGGGGTTGAGGCTGAAGCGGTATCGAAAGACAGTCGTCTGACGATAACAGCGCCTATGGTCGGCACCTTCTACAGAGCTCCTGCGCCTGATGAAGAGCCCTATATCAGCGTAGGCGATACGATCTTGCCCGGGCAGACCGTTTGCATTATTGAGGCCATGAAGATCATGAATGAGATCCAATCAGAGGTAAAAGGAAGGGTTGCGGAGATCCTGGCAGAAAACGCAGAGCCGGTGGAGTACGGCCAGCCACTTTTCGTTCTGGAAACGCTGTAGGCTTATTCGCTACGAAGTGCAGGAGGTATGTTGTGTCGGATCTCTCAATCAGAAAGGTAGCTATCGCAAATAGGGGTGAAATCGCCCTCAGAATCATCAGGGCTGCAAAGGAACTTGGCATCAAAAGTGTTGCTCTCTACTCCGAGCCTGACAGGGATTCTCTTCCTGTAGCCATTGCAGATGAAGCGTATTGTGTCGGTCCGGGTCCGGGTTTACAGAGCTACCTCAACGTCGCTAACATTATCAGTGCAGCGTTGGTGTCAGGCGCGGACGCAATTCATCCGGGTTATGGGTTTCTTGCCGAGAACCCATATTTTGCGGAGATATGTTCATCTCATGGAATCAAGTTCATAGGGCCCAGGTATGATGTAATGAGTAGTATCGGGAGCAAAGCCATGGCTAAACGGATCATGGCAGACCATGGCCTTGATGTTATCCCGGGCACCCCGGGTGTCATAAGCGATGCAGGAGAGGCTGAAGCATTTGCCGCCGAGTACGGTTTTCCTGTGATGATTAAGGCAGTGGCGGGCGGCGGAGGAAAGGGAATGCGCATAGCGTACGACCGGGAAGAGCTTGCCGGCTGCGTAAAATTCGCCCAGGCTGAAGCAGAGGCTGCATTCGGTATCCCCGGGGTTTATCTCGAACGTTACTTCAAAGGTGCAAGGCATGTTGAGGTTCAGGTCCTGGTGGATGAACAAGGTTACGCTGTGCAACTGGGAGAACGAGATTGTTCTGTGCAGCGAGGGCATCAGAAACTCATCGAAGAATCACCATCGCCGGTTCTGGACAAGACTATCAGCCGAGCCATGGCGAATGCAGCTTTACGAGGTGCAGAGGCTGTCGGGTATACGAACGCGGGCACAGTTGAATTCCTTGTTGACTCTGAAGGCAGGCATTACTTCTTAGAGATGAATGCAAGGATTCAAGTGGAGCACCCGGTAACTGAGTTTGTCACCGGGATTGATATTGTGAAAGCCCAGTTCATAGTAGCTTCTGGCGAACCATTGCCCTTCAGCCAGGGGGATGTGGACATAAAAGGCCATGCCATAGAATGCAGGATATGTGCGGAGGACCCTGAGAGAAGCTTTGTGCCCACGCCGGGACGAGTGAGCAAACTGATATTGCCCGGCGGGCCATGGGTTAGGGTGGATACCGCCCTTTATCCGGGGTGCTACGTTCCACCCTACTATGATTCACTGATTGCTAAAGTCGTGGTGTGGGGTAGGACCAGAAATGAAGCCATACTAAGAATGGCAAGGGCTTTGGACGAATTTACAATTGAGGGGATTTCCACGAACCTGGAGTTTCAACGTAAGCTCGTTACAAGCTCAGTATTTCGAGAAGCGAAGATTTACTGCGATAATGATGTTCGGGCCCTGGTTTTCGGGGACGGGCATTGATTG